>NZ_AP019400.1:2295833-2637500 GCF_004295585.1 Cohnella abietis
GGATGCAAATCCTATACAACCTTATTTTTTTGTGGGCGGAAGATGGGGGAGGACGCGCTAGGTACTTTATCTCCCAGCAATGTGGGACTATGCTGCGCGACGAAGATGAGTGAACAAGAAGCCGCAGGCACCGACTAGTGCGAATAGGGCGCCGGTACGGAAGACGTAGGCGAGGCCCATCGCATCATAGAGGTAACCGCCGAGGGTACCGGCGATTAGACCTGCTAAGCCTGACCAGACGACGGCAAACACGGCTTGGCTGGACGAGCGGTATTCATCCGGGATTAGCACTTGCAGATAGCGCAAAGCCGTTATATAGAAGATGGCAAAGGTGAGAGCGTGCATCATTTGTAAGCATGCCATCATCCAAGGCTCGTTCGCGAAGCTGAGCAGCACTAATCGAATAACATACATAAAGCTTGCCATTGCCAGCAATGGCAGCTCTTTAAAGCGATGTCCATACTTGGCCAGCAAGAAAAACATCGGTATTTCACTAACAGCGGAAGCTAGAGAAGCATAACCGATAATCGAGTCGTCTGCACCGATTTCTCTCATGGCAACAGCCAGAAACCCCTCATTCATCCGATGTCCCACCGACACGATCATAATAAAGATGAAGAAAAGGACTGTTTCTTTTTTACGGAGCAAAATCAACAAGCCCTTAAATTCAAATTTCTTCAAGGTAGCTTGGAAATCACTAATAAAAAGAGAGAAGACCAACGAAGCTCCGATTGTACATAGGGCGAGTATGATAGTTAGATCGGAGCCGTATATTTTGAGCAAATAGCCGAAGGCGACAGCACTAAGCGCATAACCGAGAGAGCCGAACATTCGAATCGTCGGGAAGCTAAGCTTCATTTTGTCAGCAGCAAGTAACGATACACTATCGAGCATGGAATTGATCGGAGTTTGGAACAGGTAGAAAAACGCCATAATTCCAGCCATGAAGCCGAATTCCTTCTGGGGTAGCAGCAACGCTAACGCTAAAATTTGAATGACGTAAAGCAAGTTAAGGATGCGGCGCAGATTCTTAGTCCGGTCGCTTATAACACCAACAGCTATATTGGAAACGATAGATAATAATGGCCCGATGGAATAGATAGCTCCGATTTGAAGCTTGGTAAATCCAAGTGACTCAAAATAAAGCGGGAAGTAGGAGACGAGTAGTACCATTGTAGAATAGTTGACAAACTGCATAGCACGAAGAATGAAAAGCTGATTTTTATAAGTTTGAACGTGTTCCACCGCAGGCATCTCCTGTTCTTGAAGCTTTTCTATATGTTAGCTAACGGATCGATGAGTACGCCTAAATATCCAAGCCAGGAAAACCAATTCTGCGATTAATCCTCCCGATTGAGCTAAGGAACCAAGCACGCCACTCCAACTCGGCAATAACAATACAAGAAGGACAATGAGAATTGCCGTTACAATAGCATTGGCGATTTGCGAACCAAACATGAGCTTCGTTTCCCCGTGAGCCATAACAATACCGTTTAAGGTATCGAGCCAAGGGAACACGAGCACGAACGGGAAAAACCCTCTCAAAGCATGAATACAGGCTTGAAGCAGCTCACCTTTAACCCCGAGCACATGTGAGAACATCCATGAACCGATAGGTGTATAAGCCAACAAAATCATAAGTAATGGAGGAATGAATCCAAGCGTTAACGTAAATCTACGAACAAGATCAGGATGAGACCTTACGAAGAGCAAGGCAATCTGGTGGAAGTACGTAAAGAAACCAAGGATAAGATTCATTAGGCTACCCGCCACCGCAAAGGATGCCACCGCAAGAGTCCCTCTATGAGTCGTTCCCAGAAGTGCGTTCAATATCGGCAATAGCCATACGACAATAAGAGTTGAATACAGCAGCGGGCTGTAAAATTTCTGTACCTGTTTAGGCTGTGTAATCTCACAAGCCTCGTCCTTGAGTGGCATTTCTTTAAGTAGTCTATTGGCTTCCCAGTAGCTAATGGCGGCTTCAATCATCATGCCGAATACAAAAATAGTTGTCCCTTGCAGAGCACTGGTTACACCAATATGTAGAAAATATTGGGATAAGAGAAACATTCCCCCGAGTCGAAATATCATCGCGATCATTAGCCAGCGAGTTCTCATTTTATAAATGATAACCCCTTGATATAAGCAGCGTACTCCGGAAAATACAGATAAGAACATTAATGCGTAATAAGCATGAATAGCCTCCCGCTCAACAACGGGATCAGCACCGTAAGCGCCTCCGAATATCCAATGTCCAAGCGGAGTATAAGCAATTAGTGCCCCGAATACGAGTGAAGCTCCGAATACATAATAGCTTACGTGTTTTACAGCCTTGAAGGAGATTCGATCTCGAACTAAGGCGGAGCAGGTCTGGCGGAACAGGACCGCAGGCTTTTCCGATACGATAAGTAAGCTCATAGCAAGCGCATAGCCGGCAAGAATGATTTCCGGGTTGCTAGATCTTGCCAAAGTGCCGTTAATAATGACATGAGACATGTTAATTAATAGAACCGAAATGCCCATCGGAATGAAAAACAGGAAAAGCCGTCTCATTGAGACCGGCTCAGTAGCTTTTGACATGATAACTCCCTTTAGAACGTAGTAAATTGCATTTTTATGTCGCTGTTTATTAAGATAGGTAGTATTATATCAGATTTTGAAAGGAAATCGGGGAAGGATTTTGGATAGGCGTGCTGCTAGACAGCTGCCAGACATTTGTGCTGGATTTCAACGGTGTGAAATGATAAATTAAAGAATAATGCTTTTTGATAGGCTCTAAGGCTGAAGATTGGGTGAAAAACGATGCGGATAAATTCAAGGTGGCTTGACAGCCAGTTCGAATATAGCGCAAGACATGGGATTTCAATTCCTTGCTTAAGCACGGATTGGGATGAGCTAAATCTTGAGCATCAGACTGCCATACTAGCTAAATGGGAAATGATTCGCGGCAATATTCCGGATCATATTATGCGTTTCGAAGCAATAATTAGACTCAAGCAGCAGCAGCTGTTTGAAGAGGATGATTTCGCTCAATCGTGCCTAATCAATGGAGACATCGCGGATCTGGCCAGCCGGATTAACGATCTCAATATTTGGTTCCGCACACAGCAGGATTTAGATAGCGATTCTAAAAGGCATAGCGGTTAGAGCATAGCGGAGGACCCAAAGCAATGAATAACAGATCCCTATTGGTAGGCCGTTCCCCTAGTGGAGCGATTTCATTGATGAAAAGAGTCTATAAGTACATTTTGCCGGAGGTTCGCGCAGAACTGGGACGATGGCGATCAGTAGCCAATCACATTCCTGATTTAGAGCTACGCAAGCAAGCGTTAGACAGTATGAATACGAAGCAATTTCATTGCGAGGGTGGAGGCGTATATGCTGCCGCCAATCTGGAGCAAAGGCATGTTCTGATTCCGCTTATCGTAGCCTTGCAGACCATTAGCGATTATTTAGATAATTTGTGTGACCGAAGCACCTCCTTGGATCCGAAAGATTTTCGGCTCTTACATCAAAGTATGTTAGACGCAGTTACACCTGAGGCGCGGACCCAGAATTATTATGCCTTTCGCGAAGAACAAGACGATGGTGGTTATTTAGAGGCGTTGGTCATGCAATGCCGAGCATCAATTGCTAAGCTGCCCACCTATCGCCATGTGCAGAAGCATGTGACAGAGCTAGTTCAGCTTTATGTAGATTTGCAGGTTTACAAGCATATTTCCCATTCGCAACGTGAAAAAGAGCTGTTGAACTGGTGGGATAAACATTCTTCTCATTATCCGCAGCTGAAATGGAATGAATTTGCTGCAGCTACGGGCTCAACTCTAGGGATGTTTATGCTATTCTTGGCTGCCAGCGACCCATTGCTGGAGGAGGATCAGGCTGCGGCAATCAAAGCTAATTATTTCCCATCGATATGCGGCTTGCATATCCTTCTCGATTACTTGATAGATCAGGCGGAAGATCAAGCGGGCGGAGATCTAAATTTCTGCAGCTACTATGATGATCAACAAATGCTCAATGATCGTATGAGACAATTGGTTCAAGCCGCTAGAAAATCTGCTGACGAGCTACCCTTTGGACATTTTCATCGGATGATTGTAGAAGGGCTTGTAGCTTTGTATTTATCAGATCCGAAGGTAAAGGACCAGGCTGATGTCCGCAAGACGGCAAAGCTGTTGATGAAGGGCAGTCCTTGGACTAGAGTGTTTTTCTGGCTAAATAGCCATTGGATAAGGAAGGCCATGTGATTAAGGGCAAGGACACATTAGGGAGGCATTGGATATGAGTGAAGTTAAAAAAATAGCCGTATTAACAAGTGGCGGAGATTCACAAGGTATGAACGCGGCCGTTCGGGCTGTAGTAAGAAGCGCACTATATCGTGGGTTAGAGGTATATGGCGTTCAGCGGGGCTTTCAAGGTCTATTGAATCAAGATCTCAGACCGATGGATTTACGTAGTGTTGGAGATATTATTCAACGTGGGGGTACGATTCTACAAACTGCTCGTTGTAAGGAGTTCATGACACCTGAAGGTCAACAACGAGGAGCTGACGTGCTGCGTGAGCAAGGCATCGATGGCTTAGTCGTTATCGGCGGCGATGGCTCTTATCAAGGGGCTAACAAGCTGAGCAAGCTCGGTATCAAAACGATGGGGCTGCCAGGAACAATTGACAACGACATCCCTTTCACAGATTTCACAATCGGGTTTGATACTGCAGTAAGTATCGTTGTTGATGCCATTAACAAGCTACGTGATACAATGACATCTCACGAGAGATCTTCTATTGTTGAGGTCATGGGCCGTCATTGCGGAGACATTGCTCTATATGCAGGACTGGCAAGTGGAGCAGAAGCTATTCTTGTCCCTGAGGTTCCGTTTGATCTTAAAGATATTTCCTTGCGCATGAAGGAAAATTTCCAGAAGGGCAAAAGACATGGTATTGTCGTTGTTGCTGAAGGAGTTTGCTCTGGTGATGAAGTAGCGCGGAGTATTACGGAATATAGCGGTATCGAGCCGCGTGTGACCGTATTAGGACACATTCAACGTGGAGGCTCTCCAACCCACAATGACCGGATACTGGCTAGCCAGCTGGCAGATTTCGCGGTTCAGCGCTTGCTCGAAGGAGATTCAGGTAAGGGTATCGGTATTATTAAGGGCGAATTCGTGGCCACGGATATAGAAAAGGTAGTTTCCACTAAGAAATCCTTTAATTTAGATTTATACAATTTAGCATTAAGATTAGCGCAATAATAGGTATACCGGGACTGAATAGAGACCTTAATGGTCACTTCTATTCGGTTCCTCTTGTTATTTGCCTGCTAAATAAATTGGACTTATAGGAGAAATGATACATATGACAGCTGATCAAATTGCAGGAATGATTGATCATACCTTGTTAAGCGCGGTGAGTACTGAGGCGGAAATTGTTCGAATTTGTGGGGAAGCCAAGCAATATGGTTTTGCAACAGTATGCGTCAATCCTCATTGGATCCCTGTTGCTTCTCGTGAATTGGCTGGCAGTAAGGTTGGTCTAACGACTGTAATAGGATTTCCTCTGGGTGCAAGTCGTACGGAAGTAAAAGCGGCAGAGGCAACGGATGCCATTCTGGCTGGTGCTACTGAAATCGATATGGTGCTGAACATTGGTGCTCTAAAGTCGGCCAATACGGACGCAGTGAAGCGGGATATTGAAGAAGTGGTAAAGGCTTGTAAAGGGAAAGCGAAGGTTAAGGTCATCATTGAAACCTGTTACTTAACAGACGAAGAGAAAAAACAAGCTTCTCTATTGTGTAAAGAGGCTGGAGCAGACTTCGTCAAAACCTCCACGGGCTTCGGTACAGGTGGGGCAACGGTAGAGGATATCGCTTTAATACGTAGCGTCATAGGGCCGGATATGGGAATAAAGGCTTCTGGTGGTGTACGTGATTTGGATATTGCACACAAATTGATTCAAGCCGGAGCGACAAGACTAGGAGCAAGCTCCTCTATAGCAATTGTGACAGGTGGAGTCGGACAAGGGTATTAAACGGACTTAGTGCTCTCCCAAATGTTGAGTTGAGGAGGAATACAACGTTGAGAACGGTTGATTTAATCACGAAAAAGCGCGATGGCGGCGAGCTAGAAAAGGATGAAATTAATCATCTCATCAGTGGATATACGGATGGTTCAATCCCAGATTATCAGATGTCGGCAATGGCGATGGCTATTTTCTTCCGTGGAATGACACCGACAGAAAGAGCAGATTTGACGATGGCGATGGTTCATTCCGGTGAAACGATTGATTTATCGGGGGTTTCAGGAGTCAAGGTGGATAAGCACAGTACGGGAGGCGTTGGAGACACAACGACACTCGTGTTAGCTCCTCTGGTCGCTTCTATAGGCGTTCCAGTAGCCAAGATGTCCGGTCGGGGACTTGGACATACTGGAGGCACTATAGACAAGCTAGAAGCCGTTCCTGGCTTTCATGTAGAAATCGATAATGCGGAGTTTTTGGAGCTTGTTAATCGCAACGGAGTTGCGGTTATTGGTCAGAGCAATAATCTAACTCCAGCGGATAAGAAGCTGTATGGTCTTCGGGATGTAACAGGGACGGTGAATTCTATACCGTTAATTGCAAGCTCAATTATGAGCAAGAAGATCGCTTCTGGAGCAGACGCGATTGTGCTCGATGTGAAAACAGGCGACGGTGCTTTCATGAAGACATTGTCTGAGGCAGAGGATTTAGCTGCTTGCATGGTGGATATCGGAAACAGGGTCGGTAGACAGACTGTTGCTGTATTATCTGACATGAGTCAGCCGCTTGGTAATGCCATTGGCAATGCTTTAGAGGTGAAGGAAGCCATAGACACGCTTAGAGGTGTTGGCCCGAAGGATCTTACGGAGCTATGTTTAATTCTAGGGAGCCATATGGCTGTCTTAGCTGGAATAGCAGCTAGCAAAGAAGAAGCTCGTCAGATGCTCCAGCAATCGATAGCCAGTGGGCAAGCGATAGAGAAATTTAAGACCTTTCTTGCCGCGCAAGGTGGAGACGCTACAGTTGTTGACCATCCAGAGCATTTGCCTACGGCTAAGTATCAGATAGAGGTGCCGTCGAAGGAATCCGGCTATGTTGCGTCAATAGCAGCAGAGAATGTGGGTCTGGCTGCTATGCTCCTTGGAGCGGGACGGGCTACGAAAACCTCTGAGATTGATTTGGCTGTTGGTATCGTTCTGCATAAGAAAATCGGGGACGCTGTGCAAAGTGGGGAATCACTTGCGACCATTCATGCGAATAAAGAAGCGGTAGAAGATGTGCTAGCTAAAATGTATGAGTCTATTCAAATCTCAGCTATAAGAGTTACTCCGCCGCCTTTAGTAGTGGGGGAAATAAATTAGGTAGCAGTTAGAAGCTGTGGCGAATCGTACTAGGCTGTCGATTAACTGTTAGCAAATTAAAACGTCTACTAAAGCCGACTATAAATTCCAGTTTTATGTGCTTATTTCGGTTTTCAGGGGTGAAAAGCGACGTTTTTCACAAGTAATCGATTTTTAGCAGCTAATTTTTTTATTCCACAGTTAATCGACAACCTAGCTCGGTACCTTATCGCGGCTGAAAGTGGGAAAAGGCGGCTCATAGTGAACGCTCGGTACCTTATTTCGGAATAAAGCGTGGATTGGCGGTTCATAGTGAACGCTCGGTACCTTATTGCGGCTGAAAGTGGGAATTGGCAGCTCATAGTGAACGCTCGGTACCTTATTTCGGAAGAAAGCGTGGATTGGCGGCTGATAGTGAACGCCCAGTACCTTATTGCGGCTAAAAGTCTGAATTGGCGACCCATAGTGAACTCGGAGGCTGTCGATTAACTGAGGACAAAATCTCTTCGTACATACGCTATTTGCATCATATGGGGTGAAAAGTAACGTTTGAGGGGCAAATAAGGTGACTACGATTCGAAATTCAAACCGCTGTTTTTTCGCTAAATAGGGTGTTCAGGATTCGTCAGAATCGGATCGAAGTCGAAAACCATCATACCACTGTGGCAATAATAACGCCCAAGTGCTCTCTAACCGTAAAGCACTCATTTTGAAGCTGAGTCCATAAAGCAACAACAAATTAGGGCTAATCTCAAGGTCAGTGACGACCGAGATTAGCCCTATTATTTGTCTAAAACTTAACACCTTCGGTATATTTATTTCCAGCATTCCAGAGCAAGTACTCTTCGACTCCACTGTCGTTAAGTGCTTTGATTTGAGCTTGTACTTCAGCGGCTCCATATTGAGAATAATGTCCTTTACCTAGCCACTTAGCAGTAAAATCCTGTATCCAAGGACGAATGATCGGTTTCTTATCGCCCAGAGGATCTAATTTCTTATGCGTATCATCCATAGCCCCTTTAATCGTTTCATACGGAGCTTTATCCGGATCCTTCTGTTTGAACCAACCGGTGCTGTAATGACTAGGGTAAATCATTGGGCTAATAACGTCGACTGCATTGGAAATTTTGACGAAGTCCTGCCCGATTCCTTCAGCTGCTGGTACAGATGCTGCATAGCCGAAGATGTCTACAGAAACTCTTACTCCCAGTGGTGACAATTCTTTTTTTGCATATTCTACAAACTCAGCAACGATATCGACACGGCTTAGCTTATTTTTAGTAAATGTTAAGCTGTCTGCTCGCTTCTCAAAGCCTTCCGGAAAACGCACGTAATCGAATTGAATTTCTTTGAAGCCAAGCTTTACAGCTTCCTTGGCGACTTCAACGTTGTACTCCCACACCTCTTTGCTGTAGGGATTTACAAATCCATCCTTGTTCTTGTTTTGCCAGACCGTTCCGTCCTTCTGCACGAAAGACATCTCAGGATGCTTCTTTGCTAATACGCTGTCCTTAAAAACAACAACCCTAGCAATCGGATAAATGTCATGCTCCTTAAGAGTAGTCATGAGCTTGTGAATATCTTTAATATAAGGCTGGGGACTGCCGAGCTTCTGCAAGGTCGTGTTGTCTGTTTTGTATGTAATATTGCCTAAATCATCTTTGATATCGATGACCATCGAATTAAGAGCTGTTTTGTCTAAAAGATTTAATAGGGAAGCAAATCGCTCTCCACCAGCGCTGTAAGCTGTTACATAAATCCCTTTTACAACAGGTGCATCCGGCTGAGGGTCATCTGCAATTGGCTTAGCTTGGCCTGGTGTTGTGGATTCATTCTGGGACTTAATGGCGGTGCTGACTGAGTGTAATAATTTCTCTAATGGTTTCTCGCCTTGGTGTGAACCACCTAATGATGCTTGTAGAAGTAAAAATAAAGTAAGTAAAATATTCATCCATATCTCTCCCCAATATACTCTGTAAAAAGAGTATAAACGAGATAGGGGGGGTTAGACACAGGTATTTTGTAGTATTTTGTGGAATTATACTAGAATTTATAGAAAATATTTATCGACGCCGGAATTCTCCGATTACATCAATCGTTTGAACAATATTTACAAATGCTTTGGAGTCAATTTCGATAATTGTTTTGCGTAGCTCAGCTAGTTCATATCGAGTTGTCACCGTCATCAGCATATCCCGTTCCTCGCTAGTAAAAGCACCCCGTGTTTTAATAATTGTTACCCCCCGTGGGAGCTTTAGAAGCTTAGAAGCAAGCTCTTGAGTATGGTTAGTTACAATAAAGGCGGTAATTTTATGATGAGGGGTATATACCGCATCAATTATTTTTCCCGTTAGGTAGATCGACAGCATAGAATAAAGAGCGGCATTCCAATCATTCTTTAGATAGCCCAGAATGGCAACAACAAAAGTATTAAGTAAAACCGTAAGCAAACCGATGGGTAAGTCTCTATAACGTGATATAATGGAAGCGATGATGTCAAAGCCACCCGATGAGCCTCCATAACGTAGCGTTACTGTAGTTCCTAATCCGACCAGTACTCCTCCGAAAACGGAAGCTAGAAGCCGATCATCTGTCATCTTGATAACGGGAATGACTTGCAGAAAAAATGCCACGGACAAAACGGTTACGATACTAAGCACTATAAATCGTTTTCCTAAAATCCGATATCCCCAGAGCAAAATCGGGACATTTAGGGCAAAATACAACCAGCCAATATTCCACTCGCTTAAGTAACCGATCACCATGGCGACCCCGGAAACCCCGCTACTAAGCAGTTGATTGGGGATCAGGAGCAGTTGAAACCCAGCAGCCACAGCGGCGGCACTGATTATCATCAAAAATACGGGGCCTATTATGGCAACTCTTTTCATTATGCAGCACTCCTTAGCGGTTAGGGAGGGAACCGATTTGTATATTTAGGTTCCCCTCGGAGAAGCCGATCATGCAATAATTGGTACTCTTTTCCTGAGACTAGAGTTTTCCAGCATGTTTGTGCTATAATGAACTGATCATTTTTTTGGAAGCCGTAATTTGAAGGCCCAACACAGAAGGAGATTGAAAAAGTTTGAGCACATTTGCAGAGTTTGGTTTGGAGCCGGACGTACTTCAAGCCATATCAGAGATGGGATTTGAAGAGGCGACCCCAATCCAAGCGAAAGCTATACCCGTTGCCTTAGCAGGCAAAGACATGATTGGTCAGGCCCAAACAGGTACAGGCAAAACAGCAGCTTTCGGAGTACCGCTTATTAGCCGCATCGCTACAACGGAAGATCGTATCGTTGCCCTGATTATGGCCCCAACCCGTGAGTTGGCCATTCAAGTATCAGAAGAAATCGAGAAGCTTGGACGTTTCAAGGGACTTCGTTCCTTGGCTATATATGGCGGTCAAGACATCTCACGTCAAATCCGCTCCTTGAAGCGGAAGCCGCAAATCATTATCGGAACACCTGGTCGTTTGTTAGACCACATTAACCGTAAGACAATTCGTCTAGACGATGTACGTACAGTCGTTCTTGATGAAGCCGATGAAATGCTGGACATGGGTTTCATGGAGGATATTCAATCCATCCTGAAGCTAGTACCGGAAGAGCGCCAAACTTTGTTGTTCTCAGCTACAATGCCTACGAACATCCAGAAGCTTGCACAGCAATTCCTGCGTGATCCAGAACATATTAAAGTCGATTCAAAGCTGCTTAGCGCACCTTTGATTCAACAATTCTATGTTGAAATTCAAGAACGCATGAAGTTTGATGGTCTCTGCCGTCTTCTAGACATGGAGCCACCTGAGTTGGCCATTATCTTCGGTCGTACTAAACGTCGCGTAGCTGAATTATCCGAAGCGTTGATGAAACGTGGATATGCATGTGATGGACTACATGGTGACTTGTCGCAGAATCAACGGGATACTGTTATGCGTAAGTTCCGCGACGGCAGCATCGATGTATTGGTTGCAACAGACGTTGCGGCTCGTGGACTAGATGTTACTGGTGTAACTCATGTTATTAACTTCGATTTGCCGCAAGATCCGGAAAGCTATGTTCACCGGATTGGTCGTACGGGCCGTGCAGGTAAAGAAGGAACTTCTTGGTCCTTCGTAACTGCTCGTGAGACAGATCACCTTCACTTCATTGAGAAGGTTACTCGTCACCGTATTTCCAAGAAAATTTTGCCAACCTTGTCCGAAGCGATGGAAGGCAAGCAAAAGCTGATGGCGGAACGTATCATGGATACGGTTCGTGCAGAAGAAGACGTAACTCCATTCAAATGGGTTGCTATGCAATTGCTTGAGCAATATGATTCCGTTCAATTGTTAGCTGCAGCAATGAAATTGTTGACTGGCGACAAAAAAGATGTGAACATAGAGCTTACACCTGAAGATCCTATCCGTTCCAAGAAACGCAAGTTTGAAGGAAACCGTGGTGGATCCGGCAGCAGCTATGGTGGCAGCGGACGTCGTTATGGCGGCAGCAGCTCCGGTGGTAGCAGCTCTGGTGGTGGAGCTTGGCGTCAAGGAGGCCAAGGACGCAGCGATTCTCGTGGCTCTAGCAGCTACGGTGGTCAACGCAAGCCTTACCAAGGTAATCGTTCAAGCACGACTGGCCGCGATGATAGCAGCTACCGTGACGCAAACCGTGGTGGACGTCCAGAACGTAAGGATGATTCCCGTGGCAGCAGCCGCTCACCGAGCGAAGATTTCGTAAAAATCTAAACCAATAGCTTACTGACGATTGTCATCAGGGAGGAAACCCCATGGAAATGCGGGGCATGATGGGTGGCTTCTATCGGCTATCCGAATGGATCATGAGGTTGTCGGTTACGAATGTATTGTGGCTTATCACATCATTTCCGTTTTGGCTAATGGTGATCATTTTTCTTGGGGCTAAAGATACCGAGCAATTAAAGGCGGTTATCATTCCGCTTGCAATTGTAGCCCCCTTTACTCTGTTTCCGGCGACTTCGGCAATGTTCTCAGTCGCCCGGAAATGGGTTCTGGGCGATACTGATGTTCCGCTCTTTAAGACTTTTTTCCGTAGCTACAAGCAAAATTATTTGCAAGCTATGATCGGCGGCATCATTTATGCGCTATTGTTCGCGATATTGATTATTGACTTCCAGGTTTATTTAAAACAAATATCTGGATTTCAAATTATCGCGTACTTATTTGTAGCATTGCTGCTGTTACTGCTTATTTCTTTGTTGCATTTCTTCTCCCTTTTGTCTCATTTTCACATGAAAACGATTCAATTGCTCAAAAACGCCCTTATCTTGACGATTGGTCGTCCAATTCGTTCTCTGATAATGGCAATCGGAGCGGCTGCGGTTATTTTCATGAGTACTAGGTTCACGTTTCTGATCCCATTCTTCTTCGGAAGTATGATTGCGGTTTACACCTTCTACAACTTTAATCTGGTTATCCAGAAAATGATGCTGTTGAAGGATGCTGCTGAGGCAGAGACGTCCGAAACCGAAGAAGACGAAGAAGAGAAGAAAGCCTAAGGCAATGTGATTTTACTTTTCTTATCCACCTGCTTATAATGAGAATACTCCTGCCATGTTCGTTACGACGCTTAATTGTTTTGAACCAATGTTTGTTTCAAGGGAGCTCTAGATTTCTTAGTGGCTGACATGCCCCCGAAAAGGGAAGTCAAAAGCTGAGCTGCGGGCACCCACCTGCCAAAGCAGGTTCAGAAACATGCACGTCGGACGGCATGGCGGGTTTTCTCTATCCTTGGACTTTATTCCCCGGGTTAGGCGTGGTAAGATAGAATATAGCGCCAAGGGTACCCGGAGGGAGAGAGAGCATTGAAGCGTTTGCTGCTCGGTTTAATTCGCAGTCATGAAAACACTAGCGATAAGGCAAAAGATCCAAAGCTTAAATCTCATTATTATCGTCTGTCAAAGGACCGTGCTTGGGATGAGGTAACTTCCATTCTCAAGAAGATGAAGGGCTATAAAGTTCTTCACGAGGTTCAGACTGTCGGTGAGATCGTAATGGAGAAGAAATCAATGTCTGGCCGTACAATGGATATTACTATTCAGGTGGTCGGTACAAGCCCTGGTAATACAGCGGTTGATATCTACTCGGCATCTCGTGGATCGCTTGGCGATCTGGGTGCTAATTATCGAATCATTCAAGAGATTTACTCTGTATTAGATCGTAAGCTGTCCTCATATAAAGCATAAGTAAGCGGTTTAAACCAAATTAAAAGCGAGGAAGGCGCATGGCCTTACCTCGCTTTTGCTGTATTTTTTTACAATTTAGATCAGGCTTTTTACAGCTGCAACTGCTGCTTCGTAGTCTGGGTGATCAGCCATTTCATTCAGTACTTCTACATAAGTAATTTGATCATTTCCGTCTACGACGAAGATAGCTCTCATATCCAAGTGAAGCTCTTTAATTAGAACGCCATAAGATTTGCCGAAGCTGTTCTCTTTGTAGTCAGATAGTAGTACTACGCGATCTACTCCAGCTGCTCCGCACCAACGAGCTTGTGCGAATGGAAGATCTGCGCTTACTGTAATAATAACTACGTTGTCACCTAGTCCGGATGCTTCTTCGTTGAAACGACGTGTTTGTGCGTCGCATACACCTGTGTCGATAGAAGGAACAACGCTAATTAATTTTACTTTTCCTGCGAAATCCTTCAAGGAAGATGTTTCAAGCAGGTTCTTGTTAAGGGTGAAGTCTGGAGCTGCATCACCGGCTTTAAGTACGGGGCCAACAAGTGTAATCGGGTTACCTTTAAGTGTAACTGAACGTTCTTGGGACATGAATATGTTCCTCCTTCATTGATAAGGTTAGCCGTTATTATTATAATCGTTATCGAATACCCTTGTCCAATCTCTGGAACAAGCGGATGGACATGAAAGGGGATAGAATAGTGGAACTGCGTCAGCTTGAATATTTCGTACAGGTCGCGCGGCTTCAGCATGTTACGAAAGCGGCCGAGGAGCTTCATGTAGCCCAGTCGGCAGTCAGCAGGCAGATTCATCGGCTAGAAGAAGAGCTGGGCATACGTCTGTTTATGCAGCGTGGTCGCAATGTTCAGTTAACACCTGTAGGTCAGCTTTTTCTTAAAAGGGCAGAAGCCATACTCGGCGACTTAGATCGTGCGGTTATGGAAATTCATGAATTTTTAGATCCAGAGGTTGGAGAGATCCGGCTTGGATTTCCTCATAGCTTAGGCATTAACCTTGTCCCGCAGGTCGTGGCAGCGTTTCGCAAGCTTCATCCCAATGTGAAATTTAAGTTTCGACAAGGGATGTATCCCTCATTAATTCGCGATGTAGTAGATGCAGAGGTCGATATTGCTTTTATTTCTCCTTTTCCGGACAAGAACGATCAAGTAATTGGAGAGGTTGTGCTGACAGAAGAGCTGTTCGCCATTCTTCCGGAAAATCATCGCCTTGCTCATGAGGAGTCCATTAAGCTTGGTGATTTGAAGGATGAGACATTCGTTCTGTTCAGCTCTGGCTACTCTCTCAGACCTATTGTTTGGGATGCTTGCAGAGAGGCTGGCTTTACGCCGAAAATAGGCTTCGAGAGCGAAGAGGCAGGCACGATAAGGGGGCTTGTGGCAGCGGGGATGGGCGTCAGCTTGCTCCCGGAGATGGCGATGTATGAAACTAGCTCCATGATGCCTGCGGTCGTTAAAGTGAGCGAGCCGAGGATTAATCGGACAATTGGTTTAATCCGGAGGTCGGGTGAAAAGCTACCGCAGGTGGTTCATATGTTTCATACCTTCTTGCTTGATTTTTTTCAAAATGAGTATAAGCCACGTTGAGAAATGTTCAAAATTAGCGAAAGGGCCTGTCCAACTACCGAGGTAGTTGGACAGGCCCTTTGTTTATTTTCAAACCTTAATCCCGATTGCTTGTGAATATCATGATGTACTTCACTAATTCGAGAAGTGCGATCAGTGCGGCTGCTACATAAGTTAAAGCTGCGGCATTTAATACTTTGGCTACCCCTCGTTCTTCATCCTGGGTGATAAAGCCTTCAGATATCATGATGTCACGGGCACGTGAGCTTGCATTGAATTCAACTGGCAGTGTTACAAGTTGGAATGCGACTGCTGCTGAGAAAAATATGATTCCGACTCCGATAAGATTTAGTGATTGTAGCAGGAAGCCTCCAATAAGCAAGAGGGGTGCAAATCCTGAAGCGAAGCGGACGACTGGAAACATTCGGTGTCGCATGACGAGCATCGGATATGAGCTCTGGTGCTGAATGGCATGGCCTACCTCATGGCAAGCAACGGAGATAGCTGAGATAGAGTTCTCATAATATACTGGCTCTGACAGTCGTACGACGCGGTTGATGGGATCGTAATGGTCAGTGAGCCTGCCTGGAACAGGTTCGATCGGTACATCGTGCAGTCCGTTGCGATCGAGCATGCGTCTTGCTGCTTCATAACCAGTTAATCCGGTGGCGCTTTTCACTTCTGACCAATGATTGAATGTGGTTTTTACTCGGTATTGGGCCCATAGCGATAAAACAAAAGCAATAATGATGAGAAAGTCCATTGGGTGAAAGAAAAGCATGGGAGAAGTCCCCTCCAATTATTATTATTATTATTATAGTAGGTCTAAGTTATTGGGCATTACATGAAATTACCTTTTCCTAAAAGAAGAAGCAAAGCTTCTACACAGGCAGCAGTCTGTGGTGTAATAGCTCGAAAAAGTCGTTTGGCTTGCTGTGGCTTCAACTGCTCTAAAACAGGCTCTAGCTCCTTGACTTCGCGTTCCAGCATGGCTAAGTGTACTTGTAAGTCCGAAAGCTTACGAGATACCGCTTCATTCGTTACGACGTGATTAATGGAAGTGAATTGGTCACGAATTTCTTCCAAAGAATATTTCTGCGCCTTTAGCTGCTCGATACGGCGAATGCGTGTCAATGTTTCATCATCATATAGTCGATAATTTCCAGTAGATCTTTTGGCTGGAGCCAAAAGACCCAAGCCAGTGTAGTAATCAATGGTACGAGGGCTTATACCGGCCAATGTGGAAAGTTCTCCAATCCGGTACAGGCGAGCATTTATCGATCCATTCCTCATCGATATCACCTTTCCTTCCTGCGCGTTTCTTCATAGCTCTATCATACCGAATCGCGAACCATACAGTCAAACGTAGTGCTTTAGCCGTTATCATGGATCTCGTATGCAAAATGGTGCTATATGAGATGTGATGTTACATATAATGCCGTAAGTTGAGGTTTTCGAATGCTTGCTAATGAAAAAGGGGGAGGAGAACGTTTTTTTAGTGGGTTATGTAGGCTATTTCCTAACATTGAGCAGTTAAATCATGGTTAATGTTAGATTTTTGGTGTATTTTATTAATATTTTTATGAAAACTGTATTGTCAAATCGTCGATATCACCCTATAATGACATTAAGTCTTTCTTGATATGTCAGGAAACATTACACACTTAGGGAGTGGTTGTTATGATTAAGAAAAGTTTAATATCGCTAGGTGCATTGCTACTATTGTTTCCGACAATGGCGTTCGCTGAGGATCCATCAGCAAGTCAGCTTAACATGGGGCTTAACGCATTATGGGTGATGCTAGCTGCAATTCTTGTTCTTCTCATGCAAGGCGGATTTATTCTTCTGGAAGCTGGATCCACTCGAATGAAAAATGCAGGTCATGTTGCTGGTAAAACGATATTTACACTTGGGCTGGCTTCGATCGTTTATTGGGCAGTCGGATATGGAATCACATTCGGGGGCGATGCATCCGAATCACTAAATAAATTTATTGGTATAGGAGATTTCTTCTTCAATCCTAGTTTCGCTGCATTAGCTGGAGATGATTATCCATCGTCCGTATTCTTCGTTTTCCAACTTGCTTTTGCAGCAGTATCGCTTTCCATCGCATGGGGCGGCTTCGCAGAGCGAGCTAAATTATCGGCTTACCTCATCTTTACATTATTTTTCGTTTCTGTAATCTACCCAGTTGTTGCTCATTGGATCTGGGGCGGTGGTTGGTTAGCTGAAGATGGAGCGCAAGATTTCGCGGGTTCAACTGTTGTTCATTTAACAGGTGCAATGGCTGCATTTGCAGCAACTATCTTGCTGAAGCCTCGGATTGGGAAATTCAATAAGGATGGATCTGCCAATGAAATTCTTGGTCATAACCAAGTGTTTACTGCTCTAGCGGTTTTGATTCTGTGGGTAGGTTGGTTCGGGTTCAATGCAGGAAGCACAGCTGCTATAGGTGACGGATTCTTCGGCTTTGTAGCATTTAACACGCAGCTTGGCGCTGCAGCAGGTGCGGTATCAGCTCTGTTGATTTCCTGGCTCGTGAACGGTAAAGCAGATATTACGGCTATGCTGAACGGGGCTCTCGCAGGCCTGGTTGCTATCACAGCGTCTTGCGCATTCGTTGATCCTTGGGCAGCGGTAGTTATCGGTCTAGTTGCTGGTGTGCTTGTGTTCTTCAGTGCTAAATTTTTCGAGAAAATGAAAGTAGATGATCCTATCTTCGCTCTTTCGGTTCATGGAGCAGCAGGAGTTTGGGGAACATTGGCGAATGGTTTGTTTGCAACAGAAGAGTTGTCCGCTAAAGTAGGTGTTGGTAAAGCTGGTTTGTTTGAAGGCGGCGGATGGGGACAATTGTGGGTACAATTTGAATCGGTTGTCGTTTGCGGAGCATTCGCATTCCTTGCATCTTACATCGTATTGTGGGTTGTAAAACAAGTAATCGGACTCCGTGTAACAGAAGAACAAGAAATTATTGGTTTGGATTTGAGCGAGCATGGTAACTACGGCTACCCTGAGCAATTGAAAAAAGAGAATGCATCTGTATAATCAAATTGTCCATTAACTAGCTTAACTTAACGTAAATACAGGAGGGGTAGAAGCCGCATGCATAATCCCCAGCGGGAGAAGCGGTTGCTTGATATCGCCAGCGCCGAAGAGCTTGGACAATTAAGGTTCATAAGAGAAACAGAGCAGGATCAGTTGGCGACGGAGCTGTCCACCTCTCCAATAGATGAAGTAGTAGAGAGATTAAATGCGCTTCATGACTCTCTCATTACTCAAGCATTAAAGCTAGCGGAGGCTGATATGGCACGGTTGGGGCATGGGGCCCCTCCCGTGCCTTATACGTATATGCTGTATGGCAGCGGTGGGCGTTTTGAGCAGACGATGTGTAGTGATCAAGATAGCGGTCTTGTCTATGCGAATGCATCCGATGAGCAGGAAGATGAACGCTGTCGTAGCTTTTTTCCTAAATTTACGGAAACGGTGGTCCAATATTTAATTAAGCTTGGGTATCCCCCCTGTGAAGGCAAGGTTATTGCATCGAACCCAGAATGGTGCTTGTCATTGAAAGGCTGGGAGGGAAAAATAAATAGCTGGTTTACTGAACCGAGCTGGGAAAATGTACGCTATCTTCTCATTGCAGCAGATGGTCGTCCTATAGCTGGAAGCTTGGAGTTAGCGGGCAGGCTGCAGGAGTACTTTTTCAATGATCTAATTGAAAATCCAGTCATCGCACAGAGAATGATTGAAAATACGATTAGGTATAAGGTGCTAGTTGGAGTATTCGGTCAATTATTGACTGAACAGTATGGGGAAAATGCAGGTAGCTTAGATATCAAATATGGGGCTTACATTCCTATGGTTAACGCATTTCGGCTGCTTGCTGTACAGGCTGGCATCAGAGAAACAAGCACACTTAAACGAATCGAAGCCCTTCATAGTGCTAGCTTGCTGACACGGGAGGAAGCAGATGAAGCCTCTGAAGCATTTATTTTTTTCCTAAAGATGAGAATGCTTACGATTGTCACTGATGACAAGGGTCAATGGGTCGGAACGGGAAAAATCTCGCGTGAGCAATTAACAAAGGAAATAAGATTGCCGCTCAAAAAAGCGCTAAAAGCAGGTAGAAAAATTCAGCTTAGAGTTCAACGGGAGTTGCAGCACCGCTTCGGCGGGAGGTGGAGGCAATGAAGGAGCCCAAGGATACAAATTCAATGGGGCGAATGTGGAATTTATACAAGATGGGTGGGCTTACTCCTGCTATTGCATCTATGCTCGGTTCTTCCAATGCTCAGCAAATGGCCTTTATCCGTTCCATGTCACGTGATCAACGTAAGGAAAGCTCCTTAGAGATGCAGTTATCGGATATGGAGGCAGTTGTTTTCGATTTGGAAACAACCGGATTCTATCCGTATAATGGCGATGAAATTCTGTCTATTGGCGGAGTTATTATCCGTGGGGACAATTTTGAAGAAGCTGCACCGTTCTATCAGCTTGTGAATCCGAAGAGAAAAGTTCCTCGACATATAACGGAGTTAACGGGGATTACGAACGAGATGGCTGAGAATGCTCCCGATCTCATGCAGGTGCTGCATGATTTCATGAATTTTGCTGGAAAAAGGGTGCTTATTGCGCATGGTAGCGGACATGATAAGCAATTTCTGAATTCTGCACTCTGGCGGACGTCAAAGATTAATCTAACACACCGCATATTGGACACGATGATGATTGCTAAATGGTTGGAGCCCAAAGCCATCCATTATGGCTTGGATGAAGTGCTGGAACGCTACGGGGTTGAAGTAACAGAGCGCCATCATGCGCTTCATGATTCCGTAATGACTGCGAAGCTCTATTTTCGCTTCCTAAAGCTAATTGCTGACCGTCAGGTTACAACGCTCGGTGAGCTATATGCTTATTTAAGCCGCCATTGATCAATGACCAACAACCAACGGGTCGCTTAGTAGCCCTCAGTGCGTTGTTCGCATATGGATGGGTCAATAGGGCTCTCTTAGTAGCCGTGAGTGCGTTATTCGTGGGTGGAAGGGTCGATGCGACAATCATAGTAGCCGTGAGTGCGTTGTTTGTGTGCGGATGAGTATTTGAGGATGTCTTAGTAGCCCTCAGTGCGTTATTTGTGTGCGGATGAGTATTTGAGGTTGTCTTAGTAGCCGTCAGTGCGTTATTTGAGTGAGGGAGGAAGAATTCGGCTATCTTAGTAGCCGTGAGTGCGTTAATTGAGTATGGAAGGGAGAATTCGGCTATCTTAGTAGCCGTGAGTGCGTTATTTGTGTGCGGAGGGAGAATTCAGCTATCCTTAGTAGTCAGTGTGTTATTTGTGCGTGGAGTCTGGTTACGAGTATCAGTTTGTTAATAAAATAGGTATTTCAATAGAATGAGTGCCCATAACCTTTATGCCATCTTTTTTGTCGGAGCCGACTTCAACGCCAATTTTGAATGTTGCTGGTTGATGTGAGGCATTATTATCAGAAACTAAATCGATCACAACTGTTCCTGTGCCGCCACCTGTTGAAATGTAACTGTGATTTCTTCCGACTTCTATAAAAGTATTCCATTTATTAACCGAACCTGCAGAAGTCCACGTCGTTATGAAGTTCGATTATCTTTTACGACTTTTTGAATCAAGCCAAACACACCTCCTCCATAATGTAACTTCACATAATTTCACCAACTTATACCATATTACGGTAAGCGTCAAATAGCTCCCAACTTATCGTGAAGATGAGGGCTTCCTCCAACTAAATTTCACCACCGGTGCACGCGGGATAGAGAAGAGCGGCGATACCGACTAATTCGGGTCAGCAAGGCAAGTTTGAGATAGAGTAAAGCGGAGGGACCGACTAATTGGTGCTACAGTGGCACGTGTGAGATAGAATAGAGCGGCATCACCGACTAATTCGGGATACTGAGGCGCGTATGAGATGGAGAAAAGCGGGGATACCGACTAATTGGCGAGACAGTGGCACGTGTGAGATAGAATAGAGCGGCATCACCGACTAATTCGGGTCAGCAAGGCAAGTTTGAGATAGAGAAAAGCGGCGATACCGACTAATTGGCGCTACAGTGGCACGTGTGAGATAGAATAGAGCGGCATCACCGACTAATTCGGGTTACCAAGGCAAGTTTGAGTTAGAGTAAAGCGGAGGGACTGACTAATTGGCGCGACAGTGGCACGTGTGAGATAGAATAGAGCGGCATCACCGACTAATTCGGGAACCTGAGGCGCGTATGAGTTAGAGAAAAGCGGTGAAACCGACTAATTGGTGCGATAGTGGCACGTGTGAGATAGAATAGAGCGGCATCACCGACTAATTGGCGAGACAGTGGCACGTGTGAGATAGAATAGAGCGGCATCACCGACTAATTCGGGTTACCAAGGCAAGTTTGAGTTGGAGTAAAGCGGAGGGACCGACTAATTGGCGCGACAGTGGCACGTGTGAGATAGAATAGAGCGGCATCACCGACTAATTCGGACAGCAAAGCAAGTTTGAGATAGAGAAGAGCGGCGCCCCAGACTCATTCCCACCACCAAGGCGCCTTCCAGACAGAGCTGAGGTGAAGCTCGCCGAAACAATCCTTTACTGGACTTGTTTTCCTGGCTTAACCATGAAAAACACAAGGCCCAATGCGATGAAAGACAATGAGGAGACGGTGATAAATACGAGCTGGTGCGACATTCCCATTAACCATCCGAATAGGGGAGGGCCAAGGGCCACCCCAAAAAACCTCAAGCTACTGTAAAGGGAGGTAATCATTCCTCTTTCGGCCTTCTCAACTGCGCCAGTAATCATCGTATTTAGACAAGGCAGAAGCAACCCAGTTCCAATGCTGCTGACGGTTAACAGTCCGATGAATACATATAAATTTGAATTAAACCATATGGCCAGCGCTAAAGAAACAACCATCATTGCCAGGCCAATATTCATAAGCCAACGTATAAGTACGCCATTTTTTTTGATGATTGTACCTGTAAGGTAAGCGGTTAGCACCATGCCTAATAACGGAATGGCTAAGATAAGCCCTTTGCGCACTCCTATAATGGAGTAGGGCGGTTCCTCCAGTATGTTGGAAAGAAAGAACAGAACCCCGAACAAAATAAACAACGCCAATGATCCCCCGAAAAAAGAAGAAATCAACCAGCGACCCTGTTTTGCGAAAATACTCCGAATGGATTTCAAATATTGTTTTAATGGCTTAGGCTGCTCTTCGCGCTTCGGTTCCTTAAGGAGAAATATAACCGCTAGCAATGACAATAAGCAGAAGACTGGAAAAGCAAAAAATGCAGCATACCACACGATAATTGCAAGAAGAGCTCCCAGTATAGGGCTCACAACCTTGCCAGCACCGTTGGACGCTTCGATTAAGCCTAGCGCCTGGCTTTCCTCGCCATCTTTGAATAAGTCGCCTACTAAAGCCATAGCAATAGGAGCCGTGCCTGCAGCACCAATTCCTTGCACCGCTCTTGCCCCGATCAAGATTCCATAGGAGTCCCACACTGCACCCAAACCGGCCAGAATCCCCGCCCCTCCATACACAATGAGAGCAGGAATCATAACGGCTTTGCGACTGAATCGGTCAGAGAGGTAGCCGGCGATCGGAATGATAATAGCTGCTGAGAAGGAGAATAGACTTATGACCAGGCTGCTCTGAAATTTCGAAATGCCGAGCTCTTTACTCAAAGTGGGTAAAATAGGGACAAGCATGGAATTACCGAGAACGAGCACTAAAGGGACAGTCGAGAGGGCGATGTATTCCCATATTTTACTCTTCCGTCCCCCTGTAGAGCTTGGGGACGCTTTCTGTTTTGTTTCAGTTTGTGAGGTCATATCGCTTGTAAAAGTTACCGACAGCTTACGCTTAGATTCAGTTGTAGTGGACAATCCCATTCCTCCTTAGGACCCCAAAAGCCCCGTCTAAAGCCAATATCAAAGGTAAGGTGCCCACTTGAAGATTAAGGTATGCACTGGGAGATGGGATCATTTTCCGAAATAGACACGAAGCTGTCGTTGGAACGATGCTCACAAATGAGTTAAAATAAAATAACCATCCGAGATTGGATAGAAAAGAGTGAATATACGATGAAAAGAAATGTATTAATATTAGGTTTAGTTGTAATCGCTATTGTAGCGGTATGGATATGGGACTCACCAAGTGGTAAGGAAGGCAACCAGGCTACAGTGGGAGCCCCTGCAGGAAAAGTAGATGACCGGAATATCCCGTCTAAGCCATCACCTAAAGTAAATCATTATGCTCCATCTTTTAGCTTACCGTCCTTAGACGGAACTTCTACCTTCGAGGTAGGGGGCAAAAGGGATAAAGTACTTATCGTTAATTTCTGGGCGGCATGGTGCGGTCCTTGCGAGCTAGAGGCGCCCGATCTCAAGGATATTTATGAGAAGCACCAGGATAAGCTGGATTTATATGCGGTTAATGCAACCAATTTTGATAAGCTGAGGGAAGCAAAGGATTTCGTCAAGGAGCAGGAGCTTGTTTTCCCTATTCTTACAGATGCAAAAGGTGTTGCCGGGGATTTATATAAGGTATACTCGTACCCAATAAGCTTTATTATTGATCGTGATGGGGTCATTCGCCACAGGATTGAAGGGGTTATTGAACGAAAGCAATGGGAGATTTACCTGCAAGAGGTTATTAATTCGTAGACGCTTATTAAGACAGAAAATTAAAGGGATTTCCGTAAAGATCGAGCACCTGGATCTGAACGCGGAAGTCCTTTTTCTTTTTCCAAGTTTTCTTTTCCAGCGACAAAACAAAAAAAGAGAGGCCTAAGCCTCTCTTTACAGTCTCTACATTAATGATTAACTAGCCCATGCGATTCTCTTACGAGCTCATGGATGGTTTCGTCCTTCACCATGTCAAGCAAAGCATAACGGATGCTGTCGACAAGTGCTTCCCAGCTCGCTTCAATTACATTTGAGGATACACCAACGGTGCTCCATCTGTCCTTGAAATCGGTTGACTCAATTAATACCCGGACCTTAGCGGCTGTTGTATCCTTTTCATCTAGAACGCGTACCTTATAATCGGTTAGATGAATATCGCGGATTCCCGGATAAAACTGCACTAGAGCCTTACGCAGCGCGTTGTCTAATGCATTCACTGGTCCATTACCACCGGCAACGGTGTACACTTGCTCTCCAGCTACCGATATTTTGACAATAGCTTCCGTCGTCATCTCAGCTGCCGTTTTCTCAACCATGATTTTGAACGAATCTACTGTAAATACCTCTACCGAACTGCCGTAAGCATCGCGTAGCAATAACTCTAAGGAAGCATCCGCACCCTCGAACTGATAGCCTTGATGCTCTAATTCCTTAATGCGATCAATGACTTCGCGAGATTTCATGCTTTCTGAATTAACTTCGAGTCCCAGTTCCTGTGCTTTGGACAAAATATTGCTCTGACCAGCAAGCTCGGAGACAAGCACCCGTTGCTTATTACCAACGAGATCAGGAGAAATATGCTCATAGGTTTTGGAATCCTTCATAATGGCAGACACATGAATGCCGCCTTTATGAGCGAATGCAGCATTTCCAACGTACGGCTGGTTAACCGGCATATGAACATTCGCAATTTCGCTTACATACCGGGAAACGCTTGTGAGTGTCTTAAGCTGCTCGTCGCTGACACAGCTATAACCCATTTTCAACTGTAGCGTAGGTAAAATAGAGGAGAGGTTTGCATTCCCGCAACGCTCGCCATACCCGTTGATTGTACCTTGAATTTGACGGGCACCAGCCGTAATAGCCGCAAGTGTGTTAGCGACAGCTAGTTCAGCATCGTTATGTGTATGAATTCCAATTGGAGCATCAATAGTGGACACCACTCGTGAAACAATTTCACTGATCTCACCAGGTAGCGTACCGCCATTTGTATCACATAGCACGATCCAATTGGCTCCTGCATCCTTTGCTTTTGCTAGTGCAGCAAGCGCATATTCAGGGTTTGCTTTATAGCCGTCGAAAAAATGCTCTGCGTCGAATAGAGCTTCCATGCCGCTTTGTTTAACGAATGCTAATGATTCGTAAATCATCGCGAGATTTTCCTCCAACGTTGTTTGCAGAGCGGTGTGCACATGGAAATCCCATGACTTTCCAACTAGTGTAGCCGCTTGAGCACCAGATTCCGTGAGGTGCTTCAAGTTAATATCTTGCTCACACGTGCTATTTTTCCGCCGAGTACTTCCGAACGCTGTTAGCTTCGCCTGAAGCTGTAGCTCGCGGACACGACGAAAAAACTCGATGTCTTTACTATTGCTGCCGGGGTTTCCGCCTTCAATATAGTGGACGCCTAAAGCATCGAGCTTAAGAGCGATTTTAACTTTGTCGTCAGCCGTTAAACTGATGCCTTCACCTTGCGTACCGTCGCGCAAAGTGGTATCGAAAATACATAGGGGAGTAGACATGCGTAAACAAAAGGCCTCCTTAGGTAAAAACAGGTGAAACTATTATATCACGGCTTACTGGAAATGTAGAGGGGAACAGCGTGTTAAGGGCTACATTGCGGGAACAATCCGTTCCTCTGTATAATTAGAAGCTATAGGGGGAGTGATCATGAGCGAGAGCGCGGGTAAGCTACGAATTATTTTGCATATAGATATGAACGCGTTTTATTGCTCCGTTCACGCCGCCGAGGAACCGGATATATACAAAGGAAAACCTACGGCTGTTGCCGGTAGTGTTGAATTGCGCAAAGGAATTGTCGTGACAAGCTCCTATGAGGCTAGAGCCAGGGGAGTTCGAACGGGGGTTACAGTACGACAGGCTCTTACTGTTTGTCCAGAGCTCATCATTATTTCTCCTGATTTCGATTTATATCGTAAATATAGCCGTGGGTTTATGAGAATTGCGGGCAACTATACTCCGCTTATTGAAGCGGTGTCCATTGATGAGTGCTTTCTAGATATTACAGGAAGCTCACAGTTCGGGACGCCCATTGAGATTGCTGAAACGATTGCCCGTCGGGTAAAAGAGGAATTGTCCCTGCCCTGCTCCATCGGAATAGCACCGAATAAGCTATTAGCTAAGATGGCTTCTGATATGCGCAAGCCTGATGCAATAACGATTCTTCGAAGGCGAGAAGTGCCGAAGCTGCTCTGGAGTAAGCCTTGTCAGACCTTATACGGTATTGGTGCCCGAACGGCGGATAAGCTACTACGGCTGAATATTCGGACGATTGGGGAGCTAGCAGCCGCGAATGAGAAGGTGTTAGTGGAGCGGTTCGGTGTGTACGGAGCTTGGATGAAGCAAGCGGCGAATGGCATTGACGACTCCCCTGTAGAGCCGTTGCAGGAAGGACCGAAATCAATCGGGCATACGACGACTCTCCCAGCAGATTTAACAGGCCGAGAACAATTTCGTCGTGTATTGCTTAATCTCGCCGACCAGACAACCCGAAGGCTAAGGCATCAAAGGATGGTGTCCTCTACCATTCAGATTACGATCCGAGATCCTGATATGCGGACGATCACGCGATCTTCCACTTTAGCGATCCCAACGGATACTGTGGAAGACGTCTACCGGGTTGCCTGTCGTCTTATGGAGGCTCACTGGAAGGAAGGGAGTCCAGTACGATTGCTGGGCATTACTTTGCAGACCTTGGCTTCTAAAGAAGAAACCCCCTTGCAGTTGGATTTGTTCTCCTATGAAGAGAGCCCTAAGAAGGATAGGCTCATTACTGCTATGGACTCTTTAAGGGATAAATATGGTGAAGATGCGGTGCTGACAGCAGGGATGCTTGGGGACGATCCATCAACTCTTATTCGGAATAAAAAATTAAGAGGAACCTCGCTTCAGAAGGATTTTTTGCGTGAAAAATCACCTGACATTGAGAATGATTATTAAGTACTATTCACGATGATTATGATCTGTGATTTCGTTTGATCTCTGCGACGTTTTGTATTATATTGATCAGTAGTAGTCTATTATAGATGCGACTCGGATTTAATCAAGGAGGTTAATTTATGTCTAAGTATACTTATGTAGATAAAGACACATGTATTGCTTGTGGCGCATGTGGCGCAACTGCTCCAGACATTTATGATTACGATGACGAAGGCCTAGCAGAAACAATTTATGGAAGCGATGGCAATCATGGTAATACTGAAATTCCAGAGGATCTTTATGATGATTTGCAGGATGCAGCTGATGGCTGTCCTACAGACTCCATTAAAGTAGCAGATTCTAAGTTCAACATGTAATTCAACGGTAATGAAATCAAAAACCCGTTTCTAGGTGCACAGACCTAGAAACGGGTTTTTATTCGTACGTAAATGACAACTTTTTTCATAACTTTTTTCACATAAGTCATCATTTAGATAAAATACAACATAAAACCCATAGCTTAAGTTATAATTAATTTTGTAATTGGAATCATTTACATAGGGAGGCAGGTTTTTTTTGAAAGAGCGTATTAGAAGAATGACCATTGTTTTGAATGTCCTTTTAATAGTTGCTGTATATTTCATCTATAGCTCTCATTCTATGCAGAAGATTGACAATTTATTGTTTGATTATGATATGAAGCAGGTAAGGGATGGTATTGCTGATTCGCGGATCGTTGTTGTTGCAATTGACGATGAGTCGCTAAGTCAGTTAGGAAGATTCCCATGGGATCGTGCCGTATATGCCCAACTGCTAGCCAACATGAACGAGGAAGGAAATATCCCTACCTCAATTGCTTTTGATATTGTTTTTAGTGAGGAAAGCGGTAATCCGGACAGTGACATGGCTTTTGCCGAAGCATTGGCCGAGTATCCTAATGTTATCTTGCCTGTTGTGGGGATTACAGAAAATAATATAAACAACCGAACTGTGGTTAAGCGAGATCAGCTGTTGAAAGCAGTTAGTGTGTCGGAGCCCTACCAATTATTCGCAGATGTAACCAAGAAGGCACACATCAACCGGGTTATTAGTCCAGACGGGGTCATTCGGCAAACCTGGTTAAAGATTCAATCCCCAACAGGTGAAGTTATCCCTTCATTGGCGTATTTATCGGCACAGATGGCTGGTGTGGATCTCAGTAAATACGATGCTATAACGGACCCTAGTAAAACGGCAGAACAAATCGCGAAAAATACCATTACAATAGATTATCAACTAAAAACAGAAAATTTCACGACGGTGTCGTTTGTACAGGTTCTGAATGGAGAGGTTCCTCCAGACTTATTCAAGGATTCGGTCGTCTTTATTGGGTTTACGGCAGTAGGATTATCGAATGAGGGTGGGCAGGACACTGGGGTAACACCGATTGAGAAAGATATCAAAATGGTGTACGCACATGCTAACATCACTAATCAGCTACTTAAGGGAACATCAATCTCTTTTACTTCTAACTGGTCAGAGCTTGTCTTAATATTTGTGCTCTTTGTCCTGTTTGGCATTCTCCCGTGGAGATTGAAAAATATTTACTCTATTCTTATTTTCTTGGCTGTCTTCTCATGCGTTCTATATGGACAATTTGCTCTCTATCAGCAATCAGCCATACATATTAATATCATTTATGCATTACTTGCGATGATGCTGGCATACCTCGCTAATGTCTCGCTTAAGTCATATATGGATAGTGTTCAGAAGAGCTTCGTAACACGCCAGTTTGGGCGATATATCTCACCTGATCTCGTGAAGCAGATCGTCGCTCAGGATATTGAGATCAAATTAGGCGGAGACCTTAAGACTATATCCATTTTATTTCTTGATATTCGGGGGTTCACCCCATTATCTGAGAAATTGACTCCATCTGAGCTCGTTGACACCTTGAATACGATGTTTAATATGATCACCGAGACAACTCTTCGTAATCAGGGAACGATAGATAAGTTTATCGGAGATGCGGCTATGATTTTATTTAATGCTCCGCTTGAAGTTGTGGACCATGAGCGAATGGCAGTTAAGACCGCATATGAAATTCAGCAGGGCATGAAGAAGATTAAGGACGAGATCATGGAGAAATATCAATGTGAGGTTAACGTTGGGATTGGGATTCATGCGGGACCTGTTGTTGTTGGAAATATAGGCTCTTATTTGCGGGTAGATTACACGGCGATTGGTGATAACGTCAATATTGCGGCCAGAATCGAATCACAAACAAAGAAGGGACAAGTTCATGTCTCCGAGCAGGTTTATGAGAAAACAAAACAATATTACCGCTTCGATGAGGGAGAAGACCGTATGTTCAAAGGTAAATCTCATCCGATACGGGTGTATGAGGTTCTTGGCATAGTTGAATAGCTTCAGTTTTTTATGATAGCAGAAGTATCTATACAAATTCTGAACAAATAATTGAAGGGAGATATGAATGATGAAAAAGTTCAGTTTGCATTTTATTGTAGCTTTACTAGTGTTAATGCCTTTACTTGGAGCTCTAGCCAATGAGTCTTCGGCTGCAGCATCGCGCGTGTCCGTTATTAAGGAGCTAAAGGGATCAGTGAAGGTCAAGAAATCTGGGGGCTCCAAGGAGTTTACGGCTTTTGTAAAAATGAGTCTGAATGAGGGAGATATTCTAAAGGTAGGTGCAGAGGGCTCTGCAGTGCTTCAATTTGGTAACGGTTCCTCGGAGGATGATCTAATGACGGTTTCCTCTAACACAACCTTGACCTTCTCCAAGCTTTCGGATAACAAAGGTACGACAACCAAAATCAGCATGCTAAAGGGCTCTGTATGGTCAAGTGTTAAATCTATTAAGAACAAGGACGACAAATTCACATTGGAAACCCCTACCGCGATCATGGGTGTGCGCGGTACGAACTTGCTTGTGAGTGTCGATCCTTTCACTGGAGATTCCAAATTTGTTATTTTATCAGGTGTAGGATCTATTGAACCACAGAAGAATAATCCTACGCTTGTGACTTTATTCCCGAACCAGCAGGTTACGATAGACGATCGCAATGAGACGGAACAGTTTCCAGATGAAGTGATTATACTTGATCTGGAAAATTTCACGAAAATGATGGGTGCGAGTGCCAATCAAATTATTAAGGCAATCATAGTAGCGAAAGCAGAAATAGATAAGGAAAATGATGAGTTTATTAAGAAGAAGCAACAAGAGCTACAAAATAACAATAAAGATGATCTCGACAGGATACTTCAGAATTTAAACAACCTTATCGCAAATATAATAAAAAGTTCTTTTAATGATAAGAAGATTGATAAGGATAGTATTCTAAAAATCGTCGACGAAGTTAATAAAACGCTAACACAACCGAAAAAAATTGATCTAGACAACACAGTACCACTGCAATTGACAGAACAGGAAAAGAAAAAGCAAGAGGAGCTTAGAAAGCTTGAACAGGCCAAGTTGGAAAAGCTACAAAAAAGTAAAGAGCAAGAGGAGCTTCTCCGTCAAAAAGACGAATTGGCCAAGAAACTAGCAGATCTTAAAAAGAAAACAGATGACGCAAATAAAAAAGCGGAAGATGATGCTAAGGAGAAGGCAAAGCTAGATTACGAGAAACAGCTTTCTGAGCTGGAAAAGAAGAAGTTTGAAGAGGAAAGCAAGAAGCGTGAGCAGGAGCTTAAAAATCAAACAGCTAGCCCAACTCCTACTCCTAGCCCGAGCTCTAACACAGGAACAGGTCCGACACCAACACCGACACCGACACCGACACCGACACCAATGCCAACGTCGCCCTTTATCCTGTTTTTCAATAATCCAGGCGCATATACATGGGCCGAAAAAGATTTCTCTTACGAATCATCCGTTCAGGAGTATTCTTTTGATTTGATCTTTAATACACAGTTGGCCCTCATAAAGCGAAATCAGATCCCGGGAGAATATGTTGTAAGTGTCGAATACAGTAATCAAGAAACTGGCAACAACTATGTCCAAGTTCCGTTACACGAAATTGAAAATGGATATATCATCCCGCTTACAGTTAGGGAAAACAAAATTAAAGTTCATACTGAATCTGGTGAATCTAGTGAATTAATAGAGAAAAGTTATACCCTTACGGTTAATAGGAGCTCAGCACCGGAAGGACTGGCAGCTTGGAATGCATCGGCAATAGACAGAAATGAAGGCGTTTATTCTTTTGAGTGGCAAGGGACAGGAGTAGACAAGTATGCTTATGATTTGAGAACTTCTAGCGAAGTATCCCGAATATTCGATACGGTAAAATTATCGCTCGAATTTCAACCGGGAATTACGAATGCAGAGCTACATTATAAAGATGCAAACACAGAAGACAGGACCATAAGGTGGTCTGATAGTGGGTTGAAATCTATCGAAAACCTTCCTCAAGGATACATCTTTATGCAATTAAAATTATTTACAGGTAATCAAGTTTCACATACTATGGGTCTTTGGTTGATTAATGGAAATGCCGATCTTAATAGAGATAAACCGTTAGTTATTACGGATAATCTTAATGCTCCTCTTGAGTATAAGTTTGAGTATGAGTTTGAGGGTTATGATAATTATATTATTTTTGTTCCTGAAGAAGCGACAAGCATTTCATTAGCGAATAATGAATCCTCTAATATGCTAATACAATCCGTTTATTATGGTGATGAAAAATACACTACGGGTAATAACGGGAGTATAATGCTCCCCTTGTCAGAAGGGGAGTCATTCTTTACGGCTAATTTCGGAGACATTAGTGGTTTAGAATATGAGACCATGTATTATGAATTTCAAGTCGTACGTGTTCCTACTGGAATTGCGAATTGGAGTATACAAAACAGCTATTCCGACTTTTATGACTACTGGGACAAGGAAGATAACTCAGGTGAGTACTCTACGACAACACCTGACAATGAATTGTTTCTCAATATTTCTACAAAAGAAAATGTGTCTTTAAAAATTTTCAAAGGATCAGAGCAAATAGCTCCTCCAAATCCAAGATATCGACTTGAGGGGCTTGAGGTTGGTGAGAATAAATTTACGATGTCAATTACTAGTAATTCAACAACTAAAAACTATACATTAGTCGTGTATAGGCTCCCTCCTCCTGCTTGAGCAAGAGCTTAAAATCTTTATTATTAAGGAGATTATGGAATGAAAATAGAATTTAAGAAAATAGTAGCAGCAGCTCTAACGTTCACTGTACTCACGTTACCAACAGCAGCTTTGGCTGCCTCCAGCACAGAGTGGACAAAGTCAGCGAAGCTTTATGAGGTGCACACATGGACTGGCAATTCTGAAATTGGACATCGTAATGGCTCGGTTAGCGAAGCTACGTTCTTTCAACCCAAATCTGTTGTAGTTACAGCGGACGGAAATTTGCTTGTGACGGATTCTTCCAATCATTTTATTCGTAAAATATCGGTAGACAAGGTAGATGACTATACGGGTTATAAATTGGGAGTGGATGAGAACAAGCTACCCATTGGCGGATACAACGACGATATATTAAAAGATGCAGCTTTCAATAAACCATCCGGGCTAGCGATAGATGCACAAGGAAACGTATTTGTGGCGGATACAGACAATAATGCCATACGTAAAATTTCCAAGGACGGAAAAGTAACGACATTGGCGGGCAATGGTCTTCTTGGTCTGGCTGACGGAGTAGGTGAGAAGGCGAAATTCTATAGTCCATCTGATGTCGCAGTAGATTCTCAAGGTAATGTCTATGTAGCAGATACCTTGAACAATGTTATCCGTAAAATTACAGCTGATGGAACGGTGAAGACGTTAACGGCTCCTTCAACAAGAGTCGTAGAATATTTTCCAGGGGTTGCTGAAGCAGTAGGGGATTTCTTGGACGGACCAATTCCTTCAGCTAAATTCAATGAACCAAGCGGGCTAGTCATTGATAATAAAGGCAACTTATATGTTAGTGATCGCGGCAATCAACGTATTCGTTACATTGATTTCGCTAATGGCAAAGTTTCCACTGTAGCTGGAGGAGGAGAGTTAGCTAAACAAGCTCCTTATGTAGAGGGAGATTATGTAGACGGTCCTGCGGCTCAATCGCGATTGAATGCTCCAGAAGGTTTGACAGTAACTGCTGACGGTTCACTAATTGTTGCTGACAGCTTAAATCATGTCATCCGCATTATTAAAGACGGCACAGTGTCGACGTTAGCAGGAGTTCCTACTGAGTTCGGTAAAGCAAACGGAATTGCTAGCTCAGCACAATTTAATCATCCGACAGATGTTGTGGTACTCCCGGACGGTCGTTTAGTCATCGTCGATGAATCAGGTAACAAGATCCGAGTCCTTCAGAAATATGCCAAGCCAGCTGCATTGCCAGCTTCCGTTATTTCTGTCTTGTACGACGGAAAGCTTGTTCCATCGGATGTGCCTGCACAGAACAAATCGAATGCCGTATTGCTACCAGTTCGAAGTGTAGGAGAGACGTTAGGCTATAAAGTCGAATTTGATAATAAGACGGGAAATGCTATTCTTACTAAAGGCGATGCTGTCTATACCGTCAGCAAAAATGCGAATACGGTTAAGAAAACAGTGAATGGGAAGAGCGAAGCACTGACCTTGAACTCAGAGACGGCTTTTGTAAATAATCGCTTTTTAATTCCTGTTCGCTTCTTCGCTATTGAAAGTGATCTCGATATCCAATGGGACAGTGAATTTCAAATTGTCGTCATTCGCAATAAAACCTTTTAGGTAGAGAGGTGAACTCATGAGCAAGGAATCACGCATTGACGAACAGATCCAACATTTCTATGACAATGTTCCCAATGTAGGGGATGCCTTGCCGCTCAAGGATTACCTCCTCAAGCATGAAGATAGCCGGATGGCATGGTACTTGCTCGGCAAGGAATATGAGGGACAGAAAGACACAGCTAAGGCTACTTATTGCTTCGCACAGGCAGGAGAAATATATGAGGCGTTTGAATCAAAGCCTGCGCCTATGTTACCTGTTAGTAAGTCGAAAAACAAAAGTAGAAGCCGCTTAAAATGGATTATTGGCATTCTAGCTCCTTTTCTATTAGTTGGTCTTGCTGTTGGAGCGATTAAAGCATTTGCTCCGGACAAAAGTGAGCCGCTGTCAAATGTGCCTGTAGCTGAGGGGACGCTAACACCAGTCAGCCCCTCAGTTCCAACTAGGGGTACTCAAGCTTCGCTCCCTCCGAATGTGGTCCCACCGGATCAAATCGCGGGAGCATCAAGCTCGGATAAAGATGGGGGTCAAGTGTTAGGGGCACTATTGACGAATAATCCCTCCCGACAGCCGCGATTGCTTATTAAAACACCAGCCCTGGGCAAATGGAGCGACTGGGTGAAGAGTGGGAAGCTTATCGCATCGGTTACATCAGATAAAGAATCAGGTACTGCCGCAATCAATTGGTATGATTCCAAATGGTGTAATTGTAAGCCGGATGATGCGACATCAACCCAGAAGCTTGTGAAGGGTTGGATGCCGCTACAGGAAGAGAAAATCGTACTGCGCTCAGCTATTATTCGTTATAAGGCTAGCACGGGGAAGTGGCCGGCTACGCCTGAGACGTTAGCAGCTGACTATCCTAACAATACGATGGCGGGATGGACAGAAGGGATGACGCCTTGGTTCGATGAGCTTAAAGGTAATCTCGAGAACAAGAAGGATGGAAAAATCCCACAAGCTCCTGCTTGGCCGGATAATACAGGGCCAGATATGGGCCATGGGACACCTTCGGGACAATTATCCGCTATGGCTGAGCAACCGCTCGCTATAATGATTGATACGGAAAATCATAGATTGGCTGTTGTGAGCGGCAATGTTCTATTACGTAATTATGAGGTAGGCTTAGGAGGAAGTAAGACGCCTGAGCGAAGCTTTGTTATTTCGGAAAAGGTCAAAAATCCAAACGGCCGTAGCGATGGAGCCTTCGGCAGTCGAGGAATGACCTTATCCGATACGCGATATGGAATTCATGGAACGGATGAGCCCAAAAGCATAGGCAAGGATGAATCACATGGGTGCGTCAGAATGAAGAAAGAAGATGTGGAAGAATTATTTGATTTAGTACCATTAGGAACCCCTGTAACAATAGCAAAAGGAGGCTTGCCCAACGAACTGAGAGCTCCACCGGAACGATTCCGGCTAACGAGCACGCAGGACGAGACAAACCCCCACAAGGTATATGACTGGTTAAATTAAAATGATGCAGAAAAATTAGACATCCAAGGCAAGCAGTGTAGCCATAACCCCCACAATAACTACAAAAGCCACCCCGATCCAGATAAGCGCCTTCTTATTTAATTGCTCCTTCGGTTTGGCGCGGGATGTGACGGGTGGTTTTTTTCTGGCTGTGCTCATGATAATCAACCTCTCTATCATATGATTCGTTAATCCTTCCATTGTAATCGTTTTCCCAGAGAAATACCAGACGGGGATAAGAGACAAATGAGCGATGAGAAGGATGAATTCAAACGAATCTAGATGAAGAGAGACTAAGCGGGCTTTATCCCCTTTTCTTTTCTCTTGGAAAAGGCTAAACTGTTACCCGAAAGGTTTTCTTTAATACACGTGTAATCTATTGTTAGTGTTTCTTGAAAGGATGTCGAATTCATTGTTGTACCAAATAGCTAAACCCTTCTTATTCAAAATGGACCCTGAAGCTGCACATCATCTGATCGTAGACGGAATGGGTGTTTCTGCGAAAATCCCAGGTATGCCCTCGCTGCTATCTGCAGTATGGGGCACGAAAGATTCTCCAGAGCTGGCAGTCGACTTATTCGGTCTTCATTTTAATCATCCTGTTGGCTTGGCTGCAGGTCTTGATAAGAACGCGAAGGCAGTGACTGGCCTATCGAGAATTGGATTATCTTTTCTAGAAGTGGGAACCGTTACTCCGAAGGGGCAAGCTGGTAATGAGCAGCCTCGTTTGTTTAGGCTTCCTCCGGATGAAGCGCTTATTAATAGGATGGGCTTCAATAATGATGGAGCAGATGTAATGGCTGAGCGGCTCTCGAAGCTTTCTCGGCATCGGATACCTCTAGCCGTAAATATTGGTAAGAATAAGCTTACACCTAATGAAAATGCAGCGGATGACTATCGGGCTTGTGTGCAGAAGCTGTTTCCTTATGGTGATTTTTTCGTTGTGAATATTAGCTCACCTAATACTCCGGATTTAAGGGCTCTGCAGCATGGAGACGAATTACGTAGTCTACTTGACGCGGTCAAGGATGAGATGGGTAAGCAAGCTGAAAGACATGGTGAATTACCGAAGCCAATTTTAGTAAAGATTGCTCCGGATAATACGGAAGAGCAAATCATGTACATGGCTGAAGCTATTCAGCTTAGTGGAATGTCAGGTATTATCGCTACGAATACAACGATTAGTCGTGATGGATTAACACACAAGAGTGCAGGAGAAATGGGCGGGCTTAGCGGTCGTCCGCTAACGCAACGTTCGACGGAAGTCATCCGAAGCTTATACCGAATTACACAAGGAAAGCTTCCAATTATCGGCTCTGGCGGCATTTTCACAGCAGATGATGCTTATGAAAAAATTCGTGCGGGGGCAAGTTTAGTAGAAGTATACACCGCGCTTATTTATAAGGGGCCTGCATTATTAAAGGAAATACATGGCGGCTTGAAGAAGAAATTAAAGCAAGATGGATTTACTCGTATTACGCAAGCGATAGGCGCGGATCACCGTTAGGGGGTTTTTCGATGGACGGAAGGGACTGGGGGAAGTTCCTGCTTCCCTATGAGCAAGCTGCGGAAGAGCTTAAGGTTAAGCTGAAGGCACTCCGTTCTGAGCTTAAGGCTAGAGATGAGTATGCTCCGATTGAATTCGTTACAGGTCGAGTGAAGCGGGTATCAAGCATATTGGAAAAAGCACGTCGACTATCTGTGCCGCTTGATCGGATCGAGCTTGGCATTGAGGATATTGCGGGCATCCGAATTATGTGTCAGTTCGTGGACGATATATACCGTGTAGCTGAATTAATTCGCCAGCGTAAGGACCTGAAGCTTGTATATGAGAAAGACTATATAACAAACTACAAGGACAGTGGTTATCGGAGCTACCATCTCATCGTCGAATACCCGGTGCAGACTTCTCTTGGTTCTAAGCCTGTCCTGGCAGAAATACAAATCCGTACACTGGCGATGAATTTCTGGGCGACGATCGAGCATTCTTTGAATTACAAATATCGTGATCAATTGCCTTCTCATGTTAGAGAAAGGCTACGCAAGGCAGCTGAAGCGGCTTTCCAGCTCGATACAGAGATGTCCAGCATACGTCAGGAGATTGTAGATGCGCAGCAGGATTTCGAAGAAAGCTCAGTTATCGTACGGCGGGTGCTTAACGAGATTCAGGAGCTTTATTTTTTCCGTAGAGTAAGAGAGGCTGCTCAGTTCCAACTTCGCTTTAATGAGCTGTGGGAGCATGACGATGTGTGGGGCCTTAAAGAGCTATCCCTCGAAATTCAGGCCGCTTTGGACCGTGCAGGAAAGGGCGGGACAAGTTAAGATGACAGGCTCTGGGAGACAAGCAGATCGTTTAAAGGGCTTGATGAATGATCCTCGCTACTTTGCTTATATCTCCTATTTTAATAAGGATCAAGATTATTTTGAGTGCCATGAGGTTATGGAGGAGCTGTGGTTGGAGGAAGGCCGCAGTCCCCTGCTTCAGGGGCTTGTTCAGGTTGCGTTAGGCCTGCACCATTGGGACAATGGGAATGTTACGGGAGCTGTGAAGCTAATGACGTCTGCCTTAAATAAGCTTACCGTCTATGCGGATGATGTTATTCTAGGACTTGATATGGTTTCGTTGCGTGCGAATTTGAAATCTGGTTTGGAAGCGCTAACAGTGATGGGGGCTCCATTCGAACCGTTTAGGCTAGAGGTGAAGGATCAGTTGCTAGCTCGCGCGGTTACAGAATGGGAAGCGGGGCCAAGGAGCCTCGGAGATGAGAAAGAGGAGTAACTGACTGAGGAGTCACGCCTAGGCGCATACAGTATCCGGTGGGAGCGTCAGAGGGCGCTACAGCCGGTTTATTTGTATTTTAGGACAAGCGGTTCTTTAACATATTCGCATAACAGTAAATAGGCTGCTAGTGGCACCGTAGTGGAACCGTACTGGCACAGTATTGGAAGGTGCACGAAATATTCGAGCAATTGGTTTGTGGAAGGGCACGAATGGAGGTAGTTGTGCGAATATTTCGAGCAACAGGGCTGTGAAGGTGCACGATTGGTTGGAGATGTACGATTATTTCGAGCAACGGGGTTGTGGAAGAGCGTGATCGGAGGTAGTTGTACGATTATTTCGAGCAACAAGGTAGTGGAAGGGCACGAATGGAGGTAGATGTACGAAATATTCGAGCAATAGGGCTGTGTGAGGACAGATGGAGGTAGATGTGCGAAATATTCGAGTAACTGGACCTTGGAAGGGCCCGCTTGGAGTGAGATGTACGATTATTTCGAGCAACAGGTTAGTGGAAGGACACGAATGGAGGTAGATGTACGAAATATTCGAGCAATGAGTCTTTGAGGAGGCCCGAGTGGAGGCAGTTGTACGATTATTTCGAGCAACAGGTTAGTGGAAGGACACGAATGGAGGTAGTTGTGCGAATATTTCGAGCAACTGGTCCTTGGAAGGGCACAAATGGAGGTAGTTGTGCGAATATTACGAGCTACTGGTTCGTGGAAGTTCCCGATTGGAGACAGATGTACGATTATTTCGAGCAACAGGGCTGTGAGAGGACACGAATGGAGGCAGTTGTACGATTATTGCGAGCAACTGGTCCTTGGAAGGGCACAAATGGAGGTAGGTGTACGAAATATTCGAGCAATTGGTTTGTGGAAGGGCACGAATGGAGGTAGATGTACGATTATTTCGAGCAACAGGTTAGTGGAAGGCGCGAATGGAGGTAGATGTACGATTATTTCGAGTAACGGGGTTGTGGAAGGTCGCGATTGGAGTGAGATGTACGATTATTTCGAGCAACAGGTTAGTGGAAGGACACGAATGGAGGTAGATGTACGAAATATTCGAGCAATGAGTCTTTGAGGAGGCCCGAGTGGAGGCAGATGTACGATTATTTCGAGCAACAGGGCTGTGGGAGGGCACGAGTGGAGGCAGTTGTACGATTATTTCGAGCAACAGGGCTGTGGGAGGGCACGAATGGAGGTAGCTGTACGATTATTTCGAGCAACTGGTCATTGGAAGGGCACGAATGGAGGCAGATGTACGAATATTTCGAGCAACGGGTTTGTGGAAGGGCACGATCGGAGGTAAGTGTGCGAATATTTCGAGGAACGAGGTTGTGGAAGGTAATCTCGATGCAAAGCTTTTTCTTCAATGTGCCAAAAATAAGGATAGTGTTATAATTGGAGCATAGAGCTTAGTTGTGGACAAGCACTTTTACACGATAGGGATAAGCTTGCCTTATACAACAGGGATATTAGTATGGACATGAAATTGCGGCAATAAGAAAGTAGGTCATCAGATGAAGGTAACAATACGATTGGACAAGATGCTCGGAAATCTAGGATATGGCACACGTAGCCAAATTAAAATTCTTATTAAACAAGGTGCAGTCGCTGTAAACGGAAAGCTAGCTAAAGATCACGGAATGCAAATTAATCCCAAAGAAGATGAAGTGGTGCTTGATGGGGAAACGATAAAATATCGAGACACTGTATATGTCCTGCTTCATAAGCCTGCAGGAGTCATTTCTGCGACTGAGGATAGCCGGGACCAAACGGTCATCGACTTGCTGGATGAAGATTTGGCTGTGCTGTCACCCTTTCCTGTTGGGCGGCTGGATAAAGACACCGAAGGCTTGCTAATTATTACGAATGACGGGAAGCTATCTCATGAATTATTGTCACCACGTAAGCATGTCCCCAAGACATACCGGGCTCTAGTAGCAGGTGATGTTGGAACGGACGATGCTGAGGCCTTCTTAAAGGGTGTAGCTTTAGATGACGGCTACGAGACTATGCCAGCGCAATTGCTGGTGAGGGCAAAAACAAGAAATGATGGGGCCCCTGAAGTTGAAGATGAGCTTTATGCTACTGAGATGATAGACGCCATTAAGCTTGCACCTAAGCAAGAGGAAGAGATTTCGATGGATGTTCTTAGCTGGATTGAGCTTACGATTCACGAAGGTAAATTCCATCAGGTTAAAAGGATGTTCGAAGCAGTTGGTAAAAAGGTGCTGTACCTGAGGCGTATTTCGATGGGGCCGCTACAGCTGGATGCGTCTCTCGCTCCTGGAGAGTGGAGAGAGCTGACTGAAGAAGAAGTGGAGAGTTTGCGTAATTATCGGAAGGAAGGCAAGGTATGAGCTATCGCCTAATTGCTTTAGACATAGATGGAACGTTATTGAATGATCATCATGAGGTAACTCCAAGGGTTCGTGAAGCCGTAAGAGCAGCAGCGGAGCAAGGCGCGGAAATCGTGCTTTGCACCGGCCGGGGTTCAACTAGCGCGCTATCCGTCCTTAATGACCTAGGACTAAAGGGAACGATGATTACCCATAACGGCGCATCCATAATCGATAGTGAAACACGCGAAGTTTTATACGACACCGTCATTTCACATGAGCATGCGCAGACGTATGTGACTTTTTTCCGGGAACGCGGCATTCATTATGACATGAATACAGCCTTTGATTTGTATGTGGAACAAATGAATGAAGAGATTTCGCAGATGTATAGCAACATGCTGGCTATACCCATCCTGCGGAGCGAGGAAGAAGGATTTCCGGAGCGGATGGTGAAAATGTCCATTTTTGCGCCAAAAGCTGTGTTAGATGAAGTGGAAGCCGAATGGATAGGATGGCATCATGAGCTGCAAACGGTGAGAAGCGGGGATTCTTTCTTCGATGTGCAGCACTTGCATGCTAGTAAAGGAAAAGCGCTGGAACAGCTGGCTAACCTTCGAGGAATTGCGCGTGAGCACATCCTTGCAATTGGCAATTATTATAATGATACGGCTATGATTACTTACGCGGGTTGGGGAGTCGCAATGGCCAATTCCCCTAATGAGGTAAAGGCAATAGCGGATGAAGTAACGATTTCCAACAATGAAGATGGCGTAGCGGTAGTGCTAGAACAAAGGGTACTAAGATAATGACACTTTAATAAATAGAAAAACAAGTCGGACAAGTGCCGACTTGTTTGGCGTGGCTTACTATTGGACTTTGTCCAGGCAATCCCAATTAGTAACCAGCGCGCAAGATGATGACTAGCAGAATGAACAAGACCAGCACGAAGGCTGCAGATGCATAATATCCGCCGGCTGCACCAGACATGCAAATTCCTCCTTCATGAAGAATAATTTTGTTGGGGTGCCGAAGTAAGGTGCTATGATGTGCTCCCCTGTCCTCGGTATACTCTTATATTATGAAGAAGGAATTCTGCGGATTGGACATTTATCCCATGGAAAATGATTTGGGTATTGGCGGAAATAGGCTAACGACAGGCAAGGACAACAGCTGGAGTTGTAGAGCTGTTGTAGATTTATTTTAATAGCTGCGCTCTAAATTAACTACATTACGCTCCGGCTTTCCTACTGCTAAATAAGCTTTCAGGTTGTCCATTAGAATATCGGCTACTCTTTGCTTATAGTTGTCTGTCCATCCCCCGATATGAGGGGTAATAATGACGTTATCCAGCTTCCATAGAGGATGATCGGCTGGTAACGGCTCTGTTTCAAAGACGTCAAGCCCTGCACCAGCAAGCGAGCCATTCTCCAAGGCTTGAATCAATGCATCTGTATCAACCGACGGACCACGTCCCATATTAAAAAATAAAGCACCCGGACGTATCCACCCCAAACGCTCCTTGTCGAACAAATGGTGAGTTTCCTCTGTATAAGGTAGCACGTTAACAACAACATCGCTTTGTGACAATACCTCTTTGAGCTGGTCAATACCATACATCTTCTCTACGTTTGAAGAGGGAAGCGAGCTGCGCCTTACCCCAATTGTACGCATACCGAACGCAACTGCGATACGAGCGAATTCCTCTCCAATAGCTCCAACCCCGATAATGCCCATTGTTTTACCCGAGAGTAAATGATAGCGTTCGGACGGCTGCCATTGCTGTTGGCTTTGATGGCGAATCGCATGATGTAAATTACGGCTAAAGGAAAGCAGCATGGCAAACAGAGTTTCTGTCATGGATGCTGGGTGAATGCCGCTAGCACTACTTAGTTGAATGCCAAGACTCTTAAGCCTATCTAGAGGAAGCTTATCAACACCAGCAGAGCTCGTTTGTACCCATTTTAGCTTGGAGCCTTCCGTTTCCAATATTTTTCCCATAGTAGCATTCCAACCACACACAACCTCGGCTTCTAGATATTGCTCGTGAGATATTTGATCAGGGCTACCAGTAACGATTGTCCAATCTGGAATTAGCTCTTGTATTTGTTGCACTTGAACGGCTTTAAGCTCGAATAGTAGAAGTAGACTAGGCATGGAATATCTCCTTATGTATGTATTGTGTTTGACAGCTAGGTAGTAAATTAACCATCACGGCGTTTCAGAAAGCTTGCTTCAGCGGCATTTATTCCTTTAAGCTTTGCGTAATTCGTAACACGGTTTTTACCAGATGTTTTACTATTATACATCGCCTCATCCGCCTGCTTCATAAGCACCTCAGCTGTCTCGCCTACCGCAGCCATACTGAAACCAATGCTGATTGTAACGATTGATTCCTTTTCTGTCCGCGAGCGAATGGCTTCAGCAACTTTCTTGCACACAGACGAAGGTCCAATGACGAAAGCGACTAGCTCCTCACCGCCGTAGCGACCGGATAATCCAATTCCTTCGGTTTCCTCCATCAGAAGAGCTGATACCTGCTTAAGAACTCCATCTGCCTTATGATGTCCATGCGTATCGTTTAGCTTCTTGAAATTGTCGATATCGCAGAAAATAACGCCAAGAGCTCTTCCGGTCCGAAGCTCCTGATCCAATCTTCCCATGAAGTACCTTCTATTGTACAGGTTTGTTAGACCATCTGTAATCGAAGAACGGTAAACAGATTGAAGAATTTCGACAACACGCTCGAATAAAATCATAAATAAAAGAATGTAATATACAATTGGTAGCAGGCCCGCTATCGTTCTAAAAATAAGGACCTCTGGTGCCCAATAGGTGCTTGAAATGACAAAGAGCTGCATTGAAAATGCGACCATAATGCTAGCCATATATTTACGAGGCTGGCCAATATGGGGGGCAAACATCAGCGCAAACAATGGCCCAAGCATAAGCAGAAAGCTATCTAGCGCAGGTGTTGAATGAATATTGCTCATCCAATCACCATTGGATGAAGAGACTCCCGGCAGTATGTCTCCAAGGGCAATAAGCAGCGCGGTTCCAAGCAAGCCATAAAACCAAATGCGTGTTCGGGTGCGACGACGATGGTAGAGCTCAAATACAGCGAAATTGATGACGATGAATGCATATACTTGTAGTAGCTTGCCGATGAATTCCAAAGAAGGAATGGACGGTGTAAGCTTTAAGGCAAACGCTAGCTGAAGCGAGTGGTGGATGAGAATAAACGCAAGAGATGTGAGCAATGATCGGTAAGCTTGCCTGCGATTGTGCTCATATATTCGGTAGGACATGAATAACATCAGGGCCACAATGACGACAGCCATAGCGGAGGAAAAAAGAAAACTGTAATCACTGGAAGTAAGGATGATAGTATACATGATGGACTCCTTTAGCAATCTCTTCAGCTTGCAGAACATATGTTTCTAATATATCATATTTTTGAGAGACTAAGTGCTTGTCTTATTCTCATGCTTACCTAGATAGAGAGAAGTGAGGAGGAATCGCCCTTGAACATTTTACAGGCGTTGTTTTTCCCCCCGGAGCAGCCGGGAGGTGTCTCATCCATGGTACCCCATATCGGGGAGCGATTCCGCAAAATAGGCTGGGAAATGGAACTGTTCTCACTGCCAAGGCGAATTCGCAACAAAGGACATGACCCAATCAAGTTCGAGACCTTTGACTGGCAGACCTATGCGGGCAATGCCATTGTGGACAAATATATTCAAACCTATAAGGATTACATTTGGTGGGTGAAGCTAAGGCTTTCCGGTCAGAAATACGATCTCATCCATGCGCATCATCCAATTGCTGCACTAGCGATGAAGCATATTTTTGTGGATACCCCAGTATTAATGACGATTCATTCAAGCTATGAACGAGAGCTAATATTAAACGGCCGAATTGCCGATGGTGGCGCTGAGCATCGTTTTCTGACTGCGATATACACAGAATTAGAGCATCAAACGGATCAGCTGATGACGGTTTCGAACTCTTTTGCTAAATATATCGGCACTTACTTGAAAGAACCTGAGCTTATTGAAGTAATTCCTAACGGATATGATGAGAAAAGGTTTAAACCAGTCCCTCATGAGAACGAGGTTACCCAGCTTGTAACCGTATGTCGACTCGTTCCGGCCAAGGGATTGGATATTCTTCTGAGGGCTTGTGCTGAGCTTCGCCAAAGAGACATTAAGTTCGTTCTTCATATTATTGGAGACGGCCCTATTCGTGAAGAGCTTGAGGCATTGTCTCAGAGCTTAGGCATATATGATGATACGATTTTCTACGGGTACATGCTTCATCCTGAGGAATTAATGCCCTTCTTTGATGTATTTGTTTTACCGTCACGTGCAGAGGCATTTGGTTCGGTATTCGCCGAAGCGGCATTGTGCTTACTGTCCCTAGTAGGAACAGACGTTGGAGGCATCTCGGAGCAAATTGAGAATGGCGCCAACGGCTTGCTTGTCCCATCAGAGAATCCTGTTGCTCTCGCAGACGCTCTAGAAACGGTAATTAACGATCCCCATTTCCGATATGAGATGGCACGAGCAGGCTGGAATAAAGCGAAGAAAACATACTCCCTTAATCGGGTCATTAGTGAGCTCAAAAGGATTTATACGTCATTCGATAAAGAAATCGAGCAAGAGCAAGGGACGGACAAACAGGAGACGTGATCACAGTGGGTATTCCTTTTACCTTTGTACATGCGGCAGATCTTCATCTTGATAGTCCCTTCAAAGGGCTGACCAAGGTGCCGGATGCCGTTCGGGAGCGACTGCGCGAATCGACCTTCGCTGCACTACGGGGGCTCTGTGACATTGTTAGACGTGAAAAAGTAGATTTTGTTGTGCTGGCGGGGGATCTGTTCGATGCAGCAGATCGTTCCCTTCGGGCACAGCTTCGTCTGCAACGTGCTCTTGGTGAGATGACTGCCCTTGGAGCCCAGGTATATATTGTGCATGGCAATCATGATCCCGAAAGCGGACGTCAGGCGAAGCTTGATTGGCCTGAAGGGGTACATGTTTTTGATTCGGGCGGCGTAGGATGCTTGCCTGCTTTTTCTCGTGATGGCGAATTAGTAGCCCATGTGTATGGTATTTCTTATCCGACGCAAGCAGTGACCGATAACTTGGCACTTCGTTTCAAGAAAAAGGAGGGAGCACCCTTTCACTTGGCATTACTGCATGCTAATGTGGACGGTGATTCATCCCATGACAACTATGCGCCTTGCAAGCTAGAAGAGCTGGCAAATGCCGGATTTCAATATTGGGCGCTTGGTCACGTACATAATCGTCGTATTTTGCACGAATATCCTCATGTCGTCTATCCAGGAAATATACAGGGGCGCAGCATCCGTGAAACGGGTGGCAAGGGCGCTTACGTTGTCTCGGTCTCAGATACGGGATCTATTGATATGCGCTTTCGCGATGTTGCAGATGTGCTGTGGCAGGAAATCTCGGTATCGATTGCTGGTATAGAGAGGGAGCAGGAGCTCAAAAACCGACTGCTGACAGCGCTTGAGGAAGTGGGGCGAGAAGCAGAAGGACGTCCGGCTTTGGTACGTATTCGGTTAGAAGGCCGTGGTGTTCTGCATGATCGACTTTTGCAGCCCATTGTAGCTGAGGAATGGCTTGAGGAGCTAAGAGAATGGTTAGGTGAACCTGAGGACAGCAAAGCTTGGATATGGCCAGAAACAATTGTTGTTCGAACAGGTGGATTGCTGCAGCTGGAGACAGCCTCTGAGGAGAGTGGCTTTGTTGGTGAGCTTCTTCGTAGAGGAGTTGCAGCAACGCAGCAATCGGATTTATCCAAGGCGTTGCTTGATGAAGCAATAGACGCGCTATATCGACAGCCGAAAATTCGGGAATGGCTTGATTCTAGGAGCCATGAGGAACGGGCCCAATGGATAAGTCAGGCGATGGAGCTTTCCTTGTCATTGCTGAGGGAAGAAGATGCCGGGTGATCTGCCTGGAATGGAGGTGACGGGATGTACATACGAGAGCTTCATGTAGACGGTTATGGTGCGCTTCAGGGACTGAAGCTTGAGTTCAAAGCTCCTATCACCGTCATTTATGGCCCTAACGAAGCAGGTAAGAGTACTTTACTTCGGTTCGTTCGAAGCATGCTATATGGTTTCCCTACGCGAAAAGACCCGGTGGAGCGGGGCGAGCCCGTATTCGGAGGGCGCCATGGAGGGCGGCTGCTCCTGTCGGATAAGTCAGGGCGGAAGTGGATACTTGAGCGCTATGCTGAGCGTGGGAATGATATCCTGCTGCGTGAAGAAAGTGGGATCGAGCGGATATTAGGTCAAACAGAGTGGGAGCGGCTTCTATTAGGAGGTATCTCTGAGCGCTTGTTTCGTCAATTGTTTGCGGTATCGCTTAATGAGCTTCACGAGCTGAGATCGCTGCAGGGAGAAGAAATCGGCAATTATTTGTACCACGCTGGACTTGCTGGTGGCTCTGCACTTACGGCCGCGCGTCGTCAGATAGGCACGGAAATGGATCGTCTGTTTCGTCCGAAAGGAACGACTCAAGAAATGAATCGGCTGCTCGCCGCAATGAAAGAAACGGAGACAGCCATCCGTCAAAGCGGAGATGGCGTTCAATATTATTATGAGACCGGCGAAGCATTAGCAGAGGTGGAACAGCAATTAGCCTTGCTAGATCAGCAGTTCCCCGAGCTGCGTATGCAAACGGCAAAGCTGCAAGGGGCGTATGAGCTGCGCGAATGGTGGCTTAAGCGCGAAGCTTTATTGACGGAAGAAACGGAAATACGCAATCAGCTGCCCGATCCGTCAGCTCCCTTACTGCGAGAGGCTACCATCGTCGCTTGGCCGGATTTGAAGCTCAGGCGACAGGAAGCCATCATTAAGCTGAATAGAGCTACAAGCACTCAATTGGAGCTGCAGATTCAGCGTGAGAAGATGACTTGGGATGAAGAATGGGTATCTTCCGTTGCTGAGCTTGAACGTCTGGAATCATTGCGCGAAGGAATGATCGCTAAGCGAGAAGAAAGAACGGAGCTGGAGGCCGAGCGCCGAATGCTGGATGAGAGCTTACAAAGCACGCTTTCTAGACTTTCTGCGAATTGGGGAGAGGAAGAGCTGCTTTCCTTCGGGGGGCTCGTTGCCGAAAGGGAAAGAGTTCGCCGCCTGCAGATAAGCTGGGAGGAAACGGAAAGGGCATTGGCTACGCTTGATTCAGAAATTCGTAGAATTGCCAGACAGCGAGAGGTACTTCAATCGGAAGAAAGCTCACTTTCCGCTGCCGAAAGCTTGGCGGATAAGGATGCTGGCTTATCGTTGAAGGGACAATCCCAGACATTCGGCTTATTCATCCCGCGCACTAAGCCAGCTTTAATACAGGCATGGCATAATGTAGAGGATGCGCGCCGGGAATACGAACGGGCTCGGTCGATTACCCGTCCTTCTCGCAGTAATGGGTCTCGCACCTCTCAACGGATGGCTGTGCCACCCCGAATGCAGTATGGCATTGCAGGTCTTCTAGGTGCTGCAGCAATAACCTTACCATTGCTGATGAATAGTGAAGACAAAGCGGCTCCTGTTGTTTATTTGATTTCCGCTATTTTGTTAATCATATCTGCAGGAACGTTAATAACAGCTTTGCGCCGCAAATCCGAGAGTCGTAATCGAACAGCTACAGATGCCTCTAGCCCGACTAGCGATCATGATATTGCAAGTATTCGGTTACATCATAAGCTGGTCAACGATCGATTGCGCCAATTAATGAATGACCCTGAGACAGCGGTAGCCAAGCTCATTCCAGATCTTCAGGAGATGGCCTCGGCTGATTTGCCGCAGCAATCGGAAGCTGAAGATCTAATGTGGCAGCAGCTACGCGGTGCCGTATATGAGCAGCTCGAGCGATTCGAAGTAATGGAGCGCGAGAAGTCGAAGCAGCAAGAGCTTCAAGGGAGAGGGCAGGAGCTTCAGAGAGAGCGTGAGCTTGTAGAGAGAGATTCGGTTAAGCTGCATCAACGATTGGATGAGCTACAGGAGCAATGGATGGAATGGCTGCACAATCGCAGATTACCTTCTCATCTCACTCCAGACGTTTTACCCGAGCTGCTAGGTTTAGCTGAGCAGGGGCAAACCTTGCTGCGCCAGCGTCAGCGTGTAATGGAACGAATGAACACGCTTGCGACAGCATTAGCTGAATTTGAACAAGCAGCGTCTCGCCTTATAGAAGCATGTCCTCCACCAGCCCATATTCGCATGGACATTTTACAAGCTATACAATGGCTCTATCGCGAATCATTGAAACAGCTTGAGGTTAAAGAGGCGGCAGAACGGGCTGATCAACAGCTTATGGCTGCTAGTGCCTTTGTGAATGAAGTCCATGAAGAGCTTAAGGAAATAGAAGATAGTGTGGCTGCTTTATTCACCGAAGCGCAAGCTGTGAACGAGGCTGAGCTTGAAGAAAGGCTTCGAATCGATGGGCGTTGTCAGGCGCTTCGTAAGGAAGCAAGGGAAATCCAGCTCCGATTGGAGTCGGGAAGAGATGCAGTAGCGCAGGCGAAGCTGTACGAGCTGCTGGATAGTTATGACGAGGCAGCCCTGGCTTCTCTGCTGCAGGAACAGAAAGGCTTGCTTGAAGCAGAAGAAGCACGCCGGACAGATTTGCTAGATAGACGTGGTCGGTTAGCTCAAGAGCTGAACAGACAACGCAATGAGGCGGAGCTTGAAGACAAGGGACAGAGGCTTCGTGAGCTGCAGAGCAAGCTCGAGCAGCTTACCGAAAGATATGCGATCCTCGCTCTATGCGATAGGCTAATTGTTCAGACAAAGGCCGTCTACGAGGAAGAAAGACAGCCGGAGGTGCTGCAGCATGCTTCTCGCTATTTGAAACAAATGACGAATGGTACCTACACTCGCATTGTTGCACCGGGAGATACGAAGGCTCTTCTGGCAGAAACACATGACCAGAGACAGCTGGATAGCCTTTATTTAAGCCGTGGCACACAGGAGCAGCTCTACTTGGCTATGCGTTTCGCCTTGTGCAATGCGGCATCGCCGGAGCATCCATTGCCGTTACTGCTTGATGATTTGTTTGTGCATTTTGACGAGCAAAGGCTTATTCAATCTCTCCCTGTCCTTCAAGATTTATCTGGTCAAAGACAGGTTTTCTTATTTACTTGTCATCGACACGTGGCTCAGACAATAGCATCAGGAATTCCAACTGCTCAGCTGCTTACGTTGGGGGATTAGGAGGCGTCGGCTGACTAGTGGAACGAGAGCGATCACGGCTAATGAGGAAAAGCCAACCCAAGCTGAGCAAGCCGAACATGGGGTACAGCGTCGATAATAAGGGGCCGAAGCCCAATTGCCCGGCAAGAAAACAGATGAACAAGAGAATCGAAGTTAGCAGCCATGGGGAAGCCTTTGTTCTCTCTTGAAGCTGTAGCGTAAGGCCGTATATATCGGCGACAAGAGTTGTGAAAATTTCCATGAAAATTAAAAATACGAATATCCAGTGGAGCCAAGCCCCTAGCTCACGGGCGATTCCGCCCATAGGAATCTCAAATTGCGCAATACCGGGCATTCGTGCTGATAGTGCCAGATGGCCAGCAAGAAGCATAAGGCCTATGCCGATTCCTCCCATCCATGCGCCTCGCTTTAAGACGATGGGATCTTTAATGGCAGATCCGAGAGGGACAAGCACAGCTTGCGACATGGAGAGATTAAATGCTGCGTAAAGGAATGGGGATAGCCAAGCTGCCCAAGGAGATAGCTCATTGGGACTGGATATCCAGTTGCTGGATATGGGGTTGCGAAGCGTCTCTATAACGAGAAAGGTTGTGAACCCAATCATTAAAGGAACTACAAAGGTGTTGATTGTTAGAATTGCATTCATCCCTTTACGCAGCAGCAGGAAGCAGGCGAACATCGTCACGATTAGTCCAGTTTGGTAGCTCAAGTTCAAGTGCTCTGAGAATAGTGAACCCGCACCAGCAAGCATAACTGCATTAACCCCCAGCAGAACTATGAGCATCAGATGGCTTACCCAACGTCCTACTTGCTCGCCGAATAAGTATTTGTTTAAGTCTTCATAGGACTTTGCTTGGAGCTGAGCGGCCAATAGCATAACCTTGGCGCCAATCCACACGAAAAACAAGGTTGATAAAATAATGAGATAAGGACCCCAATGTCCGAAACGTGTGAAAAACTGCATGACCTCTCTTCCGGAAGCAAATCCTGCTCCGACAACGGTTCCGATAAACACTAACCCGACTTGAATGCTTGTGGCCCATTGCTTCATTTCACGGAACCTCCCGACCGACCTTGTCCGTCTCTATTCCTTAATCTATGTCGCCAATAGGACGGGCATGACTTGAGGAAGTATCCGCTTTGATATTATCGTTATAGACAACACAAAAACGCCTCATTCTTCGGATAATATCCGTTGAAGGAAGGCGTTTTAGAGTTGTTCACTAAGGAGCTTGAGCGACAGAACCTTCTGAGTGTCGGGGTCTAGGTCAAGCTTAAACCAACCGCCAGCTACCTCTACTGCTATGACATTGGTTTGGTTGTCATTCTGAACACCAAGCAGATTGGCAGCTTTCGAGCCATCCATGCCATTCAGAAGTCCTTGAATACCGGAGCTTACTTTGGAAGAAGAAATTTCTATATAAACGACTTTATTTTTCTCGTTCAAGCCTATTGCTATACCGTCATATTCCCATATATCTACCGTTTCATCATCTCCTGGCAGCGGATATGTATTTGCGGGAGATCCATATTTCTTAAGGACGTCACTTTCTGCACCGCCAAGCACTATGTCGCCTAAAGAAGGATTTTTCGCATGAAAGGGTTTATCCGTTGTGTTGTCTTTGCTTGTTGATTTAGGATGCAGGTTAGACGCTTCAACAGCAGGAGCCGAGGGTGTAGGATCGATATCTGGTGAGGATGGGGCTTCGGACGCAAAATCTGTAGGTTGCTTGCTAGGCCATGGATTCCAATCATTAGGCGGCAAATAAGATGAAGACGGACGGGGTGATTGAATTGTAGCTGGATCATCTGCAGGTAAGCTAGTTGATTGCGCCGCAGGTATGGAGCTACAGGAGACCAAGCTTGTGGATAGCAGAAGAGTGCCCCATATCTTAAGTAATGCTGGGCTGCTTCTCATCATGGAATCCCTCCTCTATCTACACTTACACTATATAAGACAATACAAATCATGGAAAAGTTTCGGGTTAATTAAGTTTTTTTCATATTTCATTCTTTTGTCACATCAAGGCATAATTTGTCGGGACTATAGTCATGGTATTTCAAAAGCTTTCCGATGTAGGTTTCCAATAAACCTTATGTTGCACGAGTGAAAAGGATATGGTACGTTAGACGGAAAAGACAACGGGTGGTGGAGAAGACAGTGGATATTCTCAAAGATAGGATTCTTAAAGAAGCGAGTGTCATTAACTCCGGGGTGTTGAAATTGGACTCTCTGCTTAATCATGGCGTCGATCCGCAATTGACGATGGAGATGGGCAAGGAGTTTGCAGCAAGATTTGCTGGCGAGAAAATTACAAAAGTAATTACGGTTGAATCATCGGGAATACCGGTTGCTTTCGCAACTGCGTTCCAGCTTGGCGTACCGCTCGTATTTGCTCGCAGGAAAAAAACATTACTCGGTGAACCGGATGCCTATATCGAAAGGGTTCCTTCATTTACGAAAGGAATCGTAACTGATTTAATTGTATCTCGCGATCTGCTTAATGCAGACGATTCCGTACTGTTTATTGATGATATTATTGCAAACGGGGATGCGGCTCGGGGACTCATAAAAATTATTGAGCAATCTGGTGCGTCTATTAGTGGTATCGGGATCGTTCTTGAGAAATCATTTCAAGCGGGTGGGCGTACACTTCGCGAGCTTGGTTTCCGGCTGGAAACGCTCGTTAAGATTCAATCACTCGATGATAATACAATTACATTTGCCGATTAGTAATATTAGGGCTATGAACTTCCATTCCCAACGGGATTTCATTGACGTATAATAGGATTAACCTGCAGATGGGGAGGCGAACAGCAAATGGATAATGCAAGTAACCTAAATTTGTCGGTCGACTTTTTCCTGAATAAGCTGGAAGAGTCCAAGGTTCATTTTGAGCGAGCGCTCGATTGCAAACACACGGAGTTCGACGACCTGTATCCATACATGATCGAACACCCGCAATTTTTCTGGTATAAGCGTTATGTAGCTTGGTCTGAATTGCTTACGATTGTTAAGCTGTGCGAAGAGCTTAATCTTCCATGGACAGAACGATTCGCAACTCATCAAGCGGAATATGTTAGCAAACGAGTCATGTCCAGCAAGGTTCTAGATTTCTGGTATGAAACGAACGATACGAGGGAGCACGTCGGGTAACTACAATCGGTGCTGCTTGCAAACTCGCCTGAATGACCCGCATGGACTTAGGTCCTGGCGGGTTTTTCGGCTCACACAAGAGGAGGACTATAACATGGATGACGATCAATTGAACCATTTTCGCGTCGAAGGAACGAAGGTTAGGGTTGTAAGGGATGCCTTGGAGCAAAATGATGTAGTCGGGATTGTAGTTGCATGGGATGACGAGAAAATGCTCATTCGCCGCCCTAATCGGAAAGTAGTAAAGGTAAACCGGGGTTATGATATTCAACTGGCAAGCGAGCCAAGACAATGGTCACATGAATGAAAAGTCTGCACGTGAGGGAAATTAGAGGGCAATGACATTGACCATCTAAATTCTAAAGGTGCGGGGGCAATTCGATGAATGTAATGGAGCAAAAGGTACGTCAGTATAAGGAAAATGCAGCTGGGCTGTCCGATATACTTCCGGAGGTGGCGCGTACATACGAGCAATTTACTGGGCAAGCCTTTGAGTCGGGAGAGCTTGATGCAACAACTAAGCAGTTAATCGCACTCGGAGTTGCTCTTTACGCGAACAATGAAGTATGTAGCTTTTACCACGTACAGGAAGCGCGTGCCCTAGGTGCAAGCGATCAACAAATTATGGAAACAGTAGCCGTCGCCTCGGCGGCCGCAAGCGGACATGTGCTGTCCCAAGGGGTTATCAGAGTTCAGGGGGCGCTTGGGATTAATACAGGGGAACAGGTTAATAGCAATATTAACTGAAACATGAGTCCTCCCGACGGTAACACCATAACAATGAACCAGCTCTTGAATTGGTCCTTACGACGATTCAAGAGCTTTTTTGGTTATTCATAATGTATAAGTGACAAGCTTATTTATTCCTGAATAACCTCCGACATAAACAGTTTTCGCTTTCCAAAAGATAGCGAAAACTGTTTATGCTTGCATTTGATGTTACAGGCTAGCTTCTGCATCTCAGAAAGGGTATTGATATTATTGCAGAGGGCGTATAAACTCAATAGCGTGTTGTTTTTTAGGGACAAATTGCAAGGAATTCAGGGGTATTTCTATAGGGAACTGCTTATTCAAGGAAGTCAAACAACAAACAAGGAGATAAGGGACAAAATGGAACATATGCATGAATCTTATGATGCTCTTTTAGTTGTTTTTTCATATGTCGTTGCCGTTGTGGCTTCTTACACAGTTCTTGATTTGGTCGGAAGGATTACGACATCAACCGGTCGGGTCCGGTGGTTATGGCTCCTGTTCGGTGCGTTTGCAATGGGAATGGGAATTTGGTCGATGCATTTCGTCGGAATGCTGGCTCTTTCCTTGCCTGTTCCAGTTGCTTATAATCTTTTTACAGTTGTGCTGTCAGTCATCGTGGCCATTATTGCTTCATTTATTGCTTTATATATGGTTGGTCGTGATCACTTAACATTACGCCGACTGCTCGGCGGTGGAGTGCTGCTTGCCATCGGAATCTCTTCTATGCATTACATAGGAATGGCTGCCATGCTAATCGATATTTCCTATGACCCTTTTTATTTTATTCTCTCTATAGTCATAGCTTTAGTAGCTTCTGTCGCTGCATTATGGCTGTCATTTTACTTCCGCAAAGGCGGTAAACGCGGTGCGACGTGGAAGAAACTAGGTAGTGGATTAATAATGGGAGCCGCAATTGTAGGTATGCATTATACAGGCATGACGGCTGCACATTTTCATTTGGGAGACAAATCGTTATCAACCTCGGGATTTATTTTGGATCAGAGCTGGCTTGGTTACTTCATCTCAGGAGGAACTTTATTTACGCTAGGGTTATCGCTGCTTGGGATTTATATTTCTAATAAATTCTCTTATAAAGATTCGGAGATTCAGGAGAAAGCTAGTGAAATCTCCGAGATGAATAAGGAGCTGCGGCAGTTAAATGAAAATTTAGAGGAGCTAGTGAAGGAACGCACCGCGCAGCTTGAGCAGGCACATGACGAAGCGATCAAAGCTAATATGATCAAAAGCCAATTTTTGGCCAATATGAGCCATGAATTGAGAACGCCGCTAAATGCGATTATCGGTTACAGCGAGTTGTTGGTGGAAGAGGCGGAGGAGCTTGGCGAGCAGACTTTTGTGGAAGACTTGGGGAAAATCAGAAATGCAGGCAAGCATCTGCTTAATCTGATTAACGATATACTGGATATTTCAAAAATTGAGGCTGGCAAAATGGAAGTTCACATGGAGACCTTTGATATGTCCGGTCTTATTCAAGATGTGATTACCACAGTTAAACCGCTGACGGATAAAAACAACAATAAATTGGAAACGAGCTTGGTGCAAGGTGAAATGACAACCGATGTCACCAAGCTGAGGCAAATATTGATTAATCTGCTCAGTAATGCGAGCAAATTTACTAAAGAAGGCACAATCTCGCTTGACGTTTATCGTGAACTTCGTAACGATCGGACAGGCTACTGTTTTTGCGTCAAGGATACAGGTATAGGAATGACGCCCGAACAAGTGGAGAAGCTGTTTCAGCCGTTCACGCAAGCGGATTCCTCCACGACACGCAAATATGGAGGAACCGGTCTCGGGCTTGCCATTAGCCGCAGCTTCTGTGATTTGATGGGTGGAGCGATTCAAGTTGAAAGTGAAATCGGCTCGGGAAGCCTCTTCACGTGCTGGCTCCCCACTTCTGTGGAGGAAGAAAAGTGGAGTGATGAGGAATTCGTAGAGAGTCAGGGTAACAGGGAAGATAACGGTGGGATCAGCATCCTGCTTATTGATGACGAGCCATTTAATCATCAATTAATGAAACGTTATCTTGCTAACGAAGGCTGGACACTCGCTTTTGCCTCGAGCGGACAGGAAGGGCTTCAGATGGCAAAGAAGCATCGACCACAGGTAATCTGTCTAGATATTCTCATGCCAAGCATGGACGGATGGACGGTGTTATCAGCGATCAAGAACGATCCGGAATTGCAAGATATTCCTGTCGTAATATGGTCCATGACTAATGATAATCACTTGGGTTATGCTCTGGGCGCTTCCGAATTTCTGACGAAGCCGATCAGCAGAGAACAGCTCATTCACGTGATGGATAGATTTGTCTCGAAGCGCACGGATCATACTGTTCTGGTCATTGAAGATGATGCTGCAACAAGCGAGTTGATGGCACGGCTGCTGCAAAAAGAAGGATATGAGGTAACTCAAGCTCAAAGCGGTCGTATAGCATTGGATTTCATGACGAGAGTAACGCCTAAAATGATCTTGCTTGACCTCATGATGCCGGAAATGGATGGTTTTCAATTTGTCGCTGAGGTACGCAAACAAGAAGCTTGGAGTGACATACCGATTGTCGTGGTGACGGCCAAAACGATAACAGCGGAAGATCGATTGAAACTGAATGGCTATGTGAAAGGTGTTATTCAAAAAGGCTCGTTCGAGCATAAATCGTTACTGGATGAAATTCGCCGATATGTTGTTGTGGAACGACAAGAATAGTGATGATCGGAAGAAAGGAGATGAATCGAAGTGCAAACGATACTTCTTGTGGAAGATAATGAGATGAATCGTGATATGCTGTCTCGACGGTTGAGCCGCAAAGGGTTTCAGATTATTACGGCTGAAGATGGGAAGGAGGGCGTGGATTTGGCTATCCGGCAACGTCCCGATTTGATTTTGATGGATTTGAGCTTGCCTGTTATGGACGGCTGGGAGGCAACCCGATTGCTTAAGAACACAGATGAAACGAAGCATATCCCGGTAATTGTCTTAACAGCTCATGCGATGGCGGGAGATGAAGCGGAGGCATACCGGGCAGGATGTGATGATTTTGATACTAAGCCGGTTGTCTTGGAACGGTTGCTAGAAAAAATAAATACGGCATTAGGACAATAATAAGAATATAAACAGATGGAGAAATTTTTATGGAAGCTATGATCGCCAAAATTTTAATAGTAGATGATCAAGAGTATAATGTCAGTCTCCTGGAACGAATTCTAGGAAGAGCGGGATACAAGAAAGTGTATAGCACAATGGATTCTCTTCAGGTTGAACGTCTGCTCACAGAGATTGAGCCAGATATTATTTTGCTCGACCTACATATGCCTGGTATGGATGGGCTTGCGATTTTGAAAATGATTCGCGAGCGGTACGGTCCTGATCACTATCTGCCGGTGTTAATGCTGACTGCTGATTTGACTACAGAGGCCAAGCAGCAGGGCTTGCAGGCAGGCGTTAATGATTTTTTGACCAAGCCCTATGATCGAACAGAAGTGATTCTTCGTATTACCAATTTGCTCCGCACCCGGTTTCTTCACAATCAATTGCAACAGCACAACAATCTATTGGAAGAAAGGGTACGGGAACGAACGAAAGACCTGGAGCAAGCACAAATGGAAATCATGCAGCTTCTTGGGCGAGCGGCGGAATATCGCGATGATATGACGGGTCAGCATACTCAACGGGTAGGTGCGTTATCAGGACAAATTGCAGAACGCATAGGCCTATCTGAGCTGGAGGTCAGTATGATTCGGATGGCTGCCCCCTTGCATGATATAGGTAAAATCGGTATCCCTGATGATGTCTTACTGAAGCCCGGACGATTCGAGCCCCATGAATTTGAGCGTATGAAGTCTCATGCATCAATCGGTTCCAGCATACTAGAGGGGAGCTCGTTTAAACTCCTGAAGCTAGCCCAGCTTATCGCTCTTTCACACCATGAAAAGTGGGATGGTTCCGGGTATCCCCATGGATTGAAAGGAGAAGATATTCCTCTGGAGGCGCGGATTGTAGCCCTTGCCGATTTTTATGACGCATTGACTCATGAGCGTCCATATAAGAGGGCATGGACACAAGAAGAGACGCTTGCAGAGATTAAGGAGCAACGCGGGAAACATTTTGATCCGCTAATTGTGGACGTGTTCATTCAGTGTGTTAGCGAAAAGCCGCCCATTATCTAATAAGCTAGGAAAGGGGCGGAAATCGCAAAACAAACGCTGCGCCGCCGCCCGGCTCGTTATGGGCAGATATGCGGCCACGGCACTGTTCAACGATGGCGCGGGAAATGGCGAGGCCCAGCCCAGTTTCTCCGTTCTTTCCTTTCACAAACCGTTCAAAAAGCTGAGATAATAACGGTTCGGGAATCCCTTCACCGTCGTCGGAAATACCGATGTCAATTCCTTCAGAGTCAGCAGAAGTTTCGATGCGAATCGTTTCCTTGGCATATCGCGTCGCATTGCCCAGGATGTTGATAAGTGCTTGCAGCAGTTTCTCACGGTCCGCATAGATCATTAGCTCTTGACCGTTGCCCGGTCCGGTTGTCTCAATCTGCAAGCCACTCTTCACGAGCAACGGATTAATTCGTTCCAACGCCTCCGCGATCAATTCCCTTACTGAGACACGGTCCATATGGAATATCCCGCCTTCGCTTTCCAGCTTGGCGAGAAGAATCATTTCCGTCACGATTTTTTTCAACCGTTCGCATTCCTTGACGATGACATCCAAGCCTTTATTGGCATGCTCGCCCGTAAAGATGCCGTCCTTGATGCCCTCTGCGTATCCCTGGATTGACATAAGTGGCGTCTTCAACTCATGCGAGGCGTTCTGAAAAAACTGCTTCTGAGTATGCTGGTATTTATCCAATTCGCTAGCGAGATTGTGGACGGCTTTCGCGACTTCTCCGATCTCGCCTCCCGTTTCAATTAACTGAACCTCGGAGAAACGACGCATCTCCACCTTGTTCAATTCTGCTTTCAGTTTCCAGAGCGGTTTGACAAGTCTTCTCGAGATGAGCATGCTCAGAAGGAAAGCGAAGATCCCACCGACGGACAAGATAATCATCAATCGTTCGAATAAGGCGAGCTGCATCGCTTTAATCTTGCTTAGCGGAGCTGTCATGACCGCCGTGACACCCTGCTCGTCAGGCTTCACGCCTGGGATCGATAACGTTTCAATGATATATTGATCGTCTTTTCCTTGCCAGATTCCTCTTGAGCCTAAGGAGTCTTGCTTCGATAATTGCACAAGCTCCGTCGTCGCCTCGCTCGTAAGCGTGCTATAGACCACTTTCTCCCCGGGCGCTATCAATACTGCGTTTGTCATTCCAGTTGAAGACGCTGTAGTGAGGTTTTTTTGCTCAGCCGGTACTTGTGGTACCTGCCCATCATTTTCTTGCGCCGGCAAGAGTGGCATGACTGGAGTCCATTCCATCAGAAGACCGGCTTGATCCCGTAGCTCTTTCCGCTGGTTATCGACCAAAGTGTCGAGCAGCAGCGGATAAATCAGAGCGGCAGTAATCGCCAAAATACATATCAGCAGCAAAGCAAAAGAGAGATGGAACCGATATATCATTTTCATCTTATTGCCCCGTCCTTTCCGTCCGCAGCCGGTAGCCGTGTCCCCACACAGTATCGACCGGAAGCTCCTTTATTTTTCTCCTCAGTCGCTTCACCAGATCGTCGATCGCACGGTCGCTCCCGTAATAATCATCTCCCCAAATCAACGTAAGCAGCTCGTCCCGGGTGAATGCTCGATTCGGTTGCTCGGTCAACGTCTGCAGCAATTTAAATTCCTTAAGCGTCATTTCGACTTCTTCCCGGCGCCAGAAAACGCGCCGTTCTTCGAGGACGAGCCGCAGCTCGCCAACTTCAATCGCGGTATCCCCAGGTAGCGAAGGGGCAGGATTCTCTTGGGCTTGGCGAATCGAGCCAATCCGATGGAACAAGCGGTTCACGCGCGCGATCAATTCTCTCGGGCTGAACGGCTTCGTCAAGTAATCATCGCCGCCGAGCTCGATTCCGAGGATGCGATCGACTTCCTCATCGCGCGCCGAGATCATGACAATGGGAACTTCCGCCTCTTTGCGGATTTGCCTGCACAGCTCGAATCCGCTCATTCCCGGAAGCATGATGTCAAGAATCCACATATCAGGCGGGTCGTTCTTCCATAGCTCTAACGCTTCTTCCGCCGTCGATAACGTCATCGTGCGGTATCCTTCTTTATGCAAATAAGCCTCGACGATTTCCCGGATCTGGGCATCGTCATCGACTACAGCGATTTGATAGGAATTCATGCGGCACCCCCCCCTAACATTTTATCGACCCATTTTACCATACTAGATTCGGCTGAGGCCTGAATTACACACTTTTTCCACATTGCTTTCATATTTACTCCCCCAACTTACTTGTACACTAAGCGAAGTAAGTTAAGCCGTTGTGCACAAATTGTTTACCGGCTCCCGATTGGAGGTTTCTTCATGAAATGGCACCGTCTAGCTCGAAGGGAGTTTCTAGTTGCTCTTGGTTTCCTGGCTCCGAGTCTGGCTGGATTTTCTGTTTTCTATCTTATTCCGTTCGGGCAGAGCATCCTGAACTCGTTTCAGGATGGAATCGGAGGAAGCTTTACGTTGTCCAACTACAAGGAGCTGCTCCTCAGCTCCTCGTTTCAGAAAGCGGCGTCCAACACGTTCTGGTTCACCGCGATCAGCGTACCGATTCTCGTCGCTGTATCGCTCATGCTAGCACTGCTTTTGAATCAGCGTGTATTTTTCCGAAACTGGCTTCGTACCGCTTATGTACTTCCGCTTGTTGTGCCGGTCGCTTCAATCGTACTTGTTTGGCAAATTTTGTTTGATTGGAATGGCGCACTAAATGCTGTGATGGAGCATTTTGGCTATAGCCGTCAAGATTGGATGAAATCTGACTGGGCTGGCTTTGTGATCGTGCTGGTTTATGTATGGAAAAACATCGGATACAACGTCATTCTGTTCATGGCCGGCTTGCAGAACATTCCGGGTCAATATTATGAAATTGCCGATCTGGAAGGGGCAGGTCCTGTTCGGAAGCTGTTCAAAATTACACTCACTTATTTGACGCCGACGACGTTTCTGGTCGTGCTCATGTCGGTACTGAATTCTTTCAAGGTATTTCGCGAGACGTATCTCGTTGCGGGCGCTTACCCGCACGACCGTATCTATATGATGCAGCATTACATGAACAATATGTTTCTGTCTCTCGATATCCAGAAGGTTTCGTCCGCGGCGGTGTTAATGGCGCTTTCCATCATGGTGCTCGTGTTCGTCCTGTTCCGTACGGAGAGGGTTTTCCGCTCCTATATGGAGTAAGCGTAAGAAAGAGGGGAAAGACGTGAAGAAGGAATGGGTCACACAGCTGTTGCGCTCGTTGCTGCTAATCGCCGTCGCCGTCCTGCTGCTGACGCCCGTTGTCTTGACCGTCGTCAGCTCCTTCATGACGGGGCGGGAAATTATAGCGAATTACAGCATGTTAGGCAAAACGGACACGAGTGTATTCGTTAATCTCAAATGGATTCCGGATTGGGTGTCTTTCCAGCAGTACCATAAAGTATTGATTGAGACGCCTAAATTTCTGTATTTGTTCTGGAATTCCGTATATATGGTGGCTCCCATCATCATTGGACAAGCCACTGTGGCAACGCTCGCCGCGTTCGCGCTTGGAAAGCTGAGTTTTTGGGGAAGGGAAGGATTGTTCTTTATCTACTTGATGACGATGCTAATGCCGTTTCAGGTGACGCTCGTGCCTAACTATTTGATGGCAGATCGGTTGGGCCTCCTGAATCATCCCGGATCTATTATATTACCAGGCGTGTTCGGCGCCTTCGGCGTGTTTTTACTGCGGCAATTTATGCTCCATATCCATTCGGCTTATATAGAAGCAGCCAAAATAGACGGAGCGGGATATTTGCGGATATTCCTATCGATTGCGCTACCGATGGTGAAGCCGGGCATTGCCGCACTCATTGTACTTTTGTTCGTCGACTATTGGAACATGGTCGAGCAGCCACTTATTTTTTTGCAGGAAGCCGCGATGCAGCCGCTCTCGGTTTTCCTCTCTCGCCTTCAGAAAGAGGAGTTGGACGTCTCGTTTTCCGTCTCGGTTGTGTATATGATGCCGATGGTGCTCCTGTTCTTAAGTGCGGAGAAATATTTTATCGAAGGAATCCAGCTTTCCGGCGTGAAAGGCTGAGCGAAAGGAGAGTGGCAACATGACACAGCGAAGACAACGAATGGCCGGCCTAGCCTTGGTAGCGTTTCTCCTCGTATTGGCGGGGTTGACGCTGTTTAGCCAAACGCTTCAAACCGCCTTGCTGCCCAAGGTGGCGACAGCGAAGCCGGAAGATAAAAAGCTGACCCATCGCATTGAAGGTAGCGGAATGATCACCCCACGCAAGCAAATCGAGATAAACAGTGATAGTGGCTGGAAGGTGGAGAAGGTGCACGTTCGTAATGACGATCAAGTGAAGAAGGGCCAGGTGCTCGTGACTTTCGACGGAACGGAGGCGCAGCAGCAGCTTCTCGATGCGGAAGATGAGCTGAAGAAGCGGAATTTGACCCGGGAGCTGCTGCAAGAGCAATTTATGGCTGCTCAGCGAGCAGAAGACGCGGAGATGATTCGCAAAGCCAAACGCGATTTGGAATTGGATCGGCTAGACCGGGATATTGCGATGCGGAGAATCGAAACGCTACGCAAAAATCTGACGCAAAAACGCACGTTAATAGCGCCAGTGAACGGCAAAGTGGCGAATCTGCAAGCCGAGGAAGGAATGGGTCTTCCCCCAGGGCAGTCGGTGCTTACGCTTGTGGAAACAGGCGAGGGGTTTCATTTCACCTTCACGGTGGATAAAGAGTCCGCTGATTTGATAAGAAAAAACGAGAAGGTGACGGTCAACGTGGATGATGAAGATAAGCCCAGGCAGATCGAAGGAACAGTCACTGATATTAAAGCGGCTTCCCCGGGAAGCAGTGGAGGAGGGGCTATAAACAAGCCAGATATCAATAGCGGCAATTCAGACGGAGGCAGCAAGGCACAAAAAACGATCGTCGTTGACCTATCGGGAGACGGTCTTCAAGGAGGTGAGTCAGCTAGCGTTAACTTGGAGAAGCCGTTCAAAGATAAGGGGCTCGTCATCAGCAAAAAGTGGCTTAAAAAAGACGGGTCCGGAAGCTACGTGTTCGTCGTTCGCGAGAATCGAAGCTCGCTCGGCAACAAATACACGGTCCAGAAGGCTTACGTGAAAATAGGGAACGGGAACGATGAGGAGATCATCGTGCTCGGAGGCGTTTACTTAGAAGAAGCTATTGTTACGGAGTCGAGCGAACCGCTGCAGGAAGGCAATCGAGTCCGATTAAATTGAGAGGATGATTGATATGAAAAAATTAGGGTTAATAATGATGCTGTCCATTGTTTTGATAATATCCGCTTGTACCAGCAACAACGGAGGCAATCCACAAGGTGAATCGACTGGTGAAAACTCTGGCGAGACGAAGAACGGCAAAAAAACCGTTGTTTTATCTGTTATGACGAATAATCGTTTCTTTGAATCCGCAGTGCGTAAATTTGAAGATATACATCCAGATATTCACATTGAAATCAAGGAATACAAGGCGTCGACTGACGACGGAGGAGGCGGTATGTCCATGCAATCTCTATCGCTGGCAGATATCGAAAAGTACGTTCAATCGGTGACAACGCAGGTTCTTTCCGGCAAAGGGCCCGATCTTATCCTCATGAGTGAACTGCCGCAGGACAAATTTGTAGCCAAAAAATTGCTGGTTGATTTGAACGATCTATTTGGCAAGGACAGCTCCATTGATCGAAATGCGCTTTACACTAACATATTGGAGGCATCTAAGGACGGAGATGGTCTGTATGCCGTGCCACTCTCCTTTTCGCTCGATCTGTTTTCAGGAAATACCGAGATATTAAAGAAGGCAAATCTTTCAATCGACAATAATAAATCATGGAGCTGGAACGAATTTAGGGATGTTATGAAAAAATTGAAAGAAAGCAATCCCGAAATTGACTCTAACCTGGACCCAATGTCGCTGCTCATGGATTATATGGAGGACAAATACGTTGAGCTGGTCGGCCAAGGCAATCCTAATTTTGACTCAGATATGTTCCGCAATATGTTAAAGGAAATTAAGTTGATGTATGACGAAGGCATAATCGCCAAAGAAATGTCTTTCGGTGGCAGTAATTCGGCATTTCAAATGTCGGGCATATATGGCCTCGAGCAAGCGCTGACGATGCGTAAGGGTGTGGATTATTACCAGAAGCCGAGCGCGGCGGGAGATAAGAAGGGTGCACCGTTCAGAGCCAGTTACAGCTTGGGAATCAACAGCAAATCCGAAGTTCAACAGGAAGCATGGGAATTTATATCGTTCTTGCTTTCAGATGAAATGCAAGAGGATCCGAATCTCATGGGAGTGCCGATAAATAAAGCTATAACCGAAAAGAAATTACAGGAAATTTTGCAAAAGCTCGAAAATGGAACGCTGGAAACGATGATTTCGAAAGAGATGCTTCCAGATGTCGAAACGGCGAAAAAACGGATTGAAGTAATCAAGCGGATGCTCCCTGAGTCGGATTTCCGCAGATTCAGCGATATGAAGGTGCTAACGATCGCGATGGAGGAATTCAGTAGCTTTATAAGCGGCCAGAAATCCGCGGAAGAGGTAAGCAAGCTTATCCAGAATCGGGTGAAGACATATTTGAATGAGTAACGGAAGAGAGCAGCAGCGCAGATCAATCTCAGAAGCGTTCCCGATTATGTATTCCCAATATTTCATGCAAGTGTATTATTCCGCCTTCTCGGTCACCAAGAACGACGAGCTGGCACAGGATGCGGCACAAGAAACGTTCTTGAAGGCTTATCGTCATTTCGACTCGTTGGAGCAGCATGAACAGAAAGGGGCTTGGCTCAAGGCGGTTTCCCGTAATGTGGCGATTGATATGTATCGCAAGCAGCGTCGGGAAAATAGGAGCTATTGGGCGTGGCGGGACGCCTGCCGAGGCGAAGTCGACGTTGAACGGACGATCGTAGACCAGGATTTCCTTAGGGGGTTGCTCTCTTCGCTGGAGCCTATCTATCGGCAGTCGTTGCTGCTCGTCTACGAATATGGCTTGACGTATGAGCAGCTCGCTAATTATCAGAAATCGTCGATCAGCGCCGTGAAGTCGAGAGTCCATCGAGCCAAAAAGAAGCTGCGCGTCGTGGCATTGCAAACGGAAAACCTCGTGGGAGTGCCAGAACGTAGTAGTTTGCGGTAAAGATAAGCCAATTGAAGAAGATTGAAAAGGTAGCCGGACGCGCAGATACAAGCGGTCCGGCAACTGTTTTGTCGCTGCTCGTATGTTCGATAATATCTGAATTGTAATAAGAGGAGGAAGATGAAGGATGTCGAGAAGATTTCACACTTTTATTATGGGATTGTTGGTACTGGTTTTGTTTATTCAAAGCAGTGCTATAGCAATGGCCGCGGAAGCAGAAATTTCACGGCTTGTTTTGAGTAGAAATGAGGTAACGCTAGAAGTTGGGGGATCCGCCTCTCTGACTGCAACAGCGGTATATGTTACAGGAAGCACAAGCGATGTGACGATTAAGACAGATTGGAGCAGTAGCAATTCGGATATCGCTGCTGTGTATGCTGGAATAATTACTGCCAAGAAAGAAGGGACGGCGGTCATTACCGCTACCTATCAGGGAAAGACAGTCATTGTAAATGTGGCAGTGAGCAAGAAGGTTAAGGCATTGACTATGGATATTAATGACTTCGATCTACGTGTAGGGAAGGAACAGCAAATAGAGCTAACAGCTATTTTCGAGGATGGGTCAAGTGAAAATGTAACGAAAAAGGCAGCGTGGTCTGTCGATAATTATAGCGTAGCTACTGTTGTGAATGGTTTGGTGACAGGTAAGAAGTCTGGAACTGCTAAAGTCACTGCCAAATACGGTAATCAAAGCCTTACAGTGGAAGCTGCTGTTGAGCTTGCTAGACGAGTTGATATGGAATATGCAGATCTAAATTTATTAATTAATGAAGAGAAGCAAATCGTCTTGAAGGCTACCTATCCTGATGGCTCAACACAAAATGTATCAGATAAGGCAGAATGGAAAAGCAACAATGAGAAGGTAGCGGACGCCATTAAGGGTGTTATTAAAGCATACAGTGCAGGAACTGCGACGATTACAGCTACATATGGAACGAAAATGGCTACTATTAATGTACATGTCGATGCTTCCCGCAAGCTGGAAGCCAACAAGCAAGAGCTGTTCCTGCGTATCGGAAAATCAGAGCAGCTTGAACTGACCTTAACTTATATTGATGGGAAAACAGCTCGTATTACGGATAAGGCAAAGTGGGAAACCTCCGATGACTCAGTCGCATATGTGGTAAATGGCGAAGTGTTCGGTCAAAAGTCGGGTGAAGCAGATATTACAGCAACCTACGGAAACAAAAGCGTGACCATTCATGTGGATGTAGAGGTTCCAAAGCGTCTAGATCTCGATACGAATTCCCTTGATCTGGACTTGAATAAGTCCCGTGAATTAAAGCTTTATGCCACATTTGCGGATGGAACTCAGGAATTGATTACAGACAAAGCTCAGTGGTCTTCTGATAATACGGCTATTGCAGATGTCATCAAGGGCAAGGTAACAGGCTACAAATCTGGTACTACTACCATTAAAGCAGCCTATGGCGGCAAACAGGTGACTGCGGCAGTTAGAGTGGACGTTCCTAATCAGATTGTTCTGAGCAAATCAACGGTGGACATGCAAATCGGTGAGTCGATTACATTGATTTCTAATGCCTATTATAGTGGTGAACGTATAGTGGATGTGTCCGCGCTTGCACAATGGAGCTCATCTAATCCGGATGTAGTTGAGGTCAACAAGGGAACAATAACTGGCTTAAAAAATGGAACTGCGACCATTACAGTGACATATGGCGCACGGACGGCGACTATGGTTGTATCTGTTGGTGTTATTGAGAAGTTGACTGCGAGTCAGAAGAAGCTGTCACTTCGTAAAAATGAAACGTCAGCTATCACCCTGACAGCTGCGTATAAAGATGGTCTTGTGAAGGACGTTACGACGCTTGCGGAATGGAGCTCATCCAAGCCCGATGCTGCGTCAGTCTACAAAGGTCAGATCACCGCTAACAGCTCGGGTACAACAACCATTACTGCTTCATTCGGCAAAGAATCGGTAACCATTACTGTGGATGTGGAAGTAGCAGATAAGCTAACGGCTGATACCTATGCGATAACAATGGAAGTGAACGAGAGTAAGCAGGTTAAACTAACTTCGACGGATAGTCTTGGCAACAAGCTGGAGGTTACGGATGCTGCGGAGTGGTCTTCTTCCTCGAAAACTATTGTAGAAGTCAATGGTGGTTTAATCAATGCGCTTGCTGTAGGCAAGACGAGTGTGACCGCCAAATATGGAGGAAAAACGGTGACAATAACGGTCGATGTTGGCGCTGTGTTGAAGCTGGAGTCGAGCACAGATATATTGACGATGCAGTCAGGTATGACGCAGTCGATCAAATTAACTGCGACGCTACCAGATGGCAGAACGAAAGACGTCACTTCACTGGCAGAATGGTCGACTGGTAACTCTAAGATCGTTTTTGTCTCACAGGGTCTATTAACGGCAATCGCTGTTGGAAAAACGAAAGTAACCGCCAAGTACAACGGCAAGACGGTTAGTATTAGCGTTGATGTCGATCAACTGAAGTACTTGGACATCAATAGAAGCGGCAAGCCTGTAGCACAGCTAACACTAAAAGCTGACCAAGCGATCCAGCTAGAAGCTGTCGCAACATACATGAGCAACTCCGAACGGACGGTCACCACCGATGGGATTTGGAGTTCATCTCAGGTCTTAGTTGCTCATGTTAAACATGGCGTAGTTACCGCGCAAGGAAAGGGAAGCGCAACATTAACAATTAAGTTTGGAAACAAATCGGCAAAGATTCGAATTGTAGTTGAATAGTGTTGTAAGTCGTTTAGGTCTATCGATTATAGTTTTGCGGGGAAGTATCTCCCTACGGTTGCTCCACCCCGTAAAGTGAAGATAAGCTTTGTAGTCATTTCCGATTACTTTACGGGGACCCCGGGTTGAGATCGTGAAATCTGAATGGGTAAACTCGTAACAAGGAGATTTCACGATCTCAAAGACAAACGCTTCGCTCCTACAGGAGATACTTCCCCTCTTTTCTTATCGATTACAGTCAGTATAAATTCAAAAAGAAACCTCTCTTTGGTAAATGGAAGTGTCGAGCAACCATTTAAGAGATGAGGTTTCTTTGTGCATTCAATATGCCAGGACCAGCTTTATACAGTTGATTTTATCCCATTTTTTGTTCAGGAAAACAAAGGAAGACGGCAAATGCTCCAATAAAGCGGGATCTACGTTAGTTTCAGCAGGGCAACAAAATCTCAATTTTCGTGCCTTGCCACACTTTGGATTTTACCTGGATTTCGCCGCCATGACCTTCTACGATGGTTTTGGCGATGCTCATCCCGAGACCGGAGCCATTCGTCGATTCTTCAGTATTCGTTCCTCGGTAGTAGCGCTTGAACAAGTGATGCAGCGTTTCCTCGTCCATCCCTTTGCCATTATCGATTACCCGGATGTATGCTTTGTCGTTCATTTTGCCGACAGAGACGGTGACGATGACGCCAGGCGGGTTATGCTTCACAGCGTTAGATATCAGATTGTCCATCAGCCGTTGTAGCCAAGTTTCATTGCCGTGTACCATTAGAGGAAGCTCATCCCCCACGTAGTGAAACTGGTATTCAGACATCGTGGCGTCGTTGATGTACTTCAGTACGGAGCAGCGCACCAGCTCATCCAAATCGATCTCCCGCAGCTCCATAATCGAATCGCCCTGCTTGAGCTGATGAATCATTGAGAAGTCGGAGATTAGCTCAAGCATATAATCCCCTTTTTCCCGAATCGTCGAGCCCATGATCCGCATCTCCTCTTGGCTCCATTCCTCAGGCAAGCTTTCCAGCATATACCCATAACCTTGGATCGTGGATAGGGGTGTTCGCAGATCGTGGGAAATTCCTGACATCCACTCCGCTTGCGACTTCTCTAGCCGCTCACGTTCCTTCTCGGTTTGCTCCAATTGATGCGTCATCTGATAAAAGGATTCAATTACTTCCCTATAAAGCTTGTAACTGAATCGCATCTTGCCGTTGCGGCGGAACACCTTGCGCATGTCCTTAGCGGTCAGCACTTCGTCGTATTGACCCTTGCGCATGCGTTCGAACCAGCCTGCGAACAAAATCAGCGGTTGACCATAGCGGTAGCCATGCCAGATGGAGAGTGGAACCGCCAAGAGCAGGATTAGACCTGCAAACCATAGGAGTCCACGGGTTGCCGAATCCAGCACAGGATGCTTTAAAGGACCTCCCACTGCATGGGACGTATAAAGGATCCAGGTCATTCCGCTCAGCTTGTCCCGATGGGCGACAATATTCGTGTCATAGTTGCTGGGTGATTGTTGAATGGCCAGAATATCCAGCGGACGATACGCCTTCTGTACAAATGCTTCATCACCTATGCCTTGTACGGTATGACCTGCAGGGTCGATCACCTGCAGATAGCTGCCGGTTTCGCGTAGCAGCTGGTTCAGCAGGGGAATCGTTTTGCTCTGCACCATCCCCTGCTGCCCGTAGGCGTCGAACCAGGCCATAAGCTGCTGAAGATCAGCGTTATGGTAACCCATCATATACAGAAGCGGATCGTTAAAAGCAAAATTCAGCTGAGTGTATACGGCATACGTCCCAAGCATCCGTGTCTCCTGAATATCGAGCAGCTCAGCGATGGAGTAGGAGGCCTGCAACGTAGGATAGGGAGTTGTATTGACTGCGTAAATCACCTTCCCTTCGGAACTGACAACCTGCAGCCACATTCCTTTTTCCTCGATGAACTTGTCCCACTTGGAGGATATCTGAACCGTCCCGTCCTTGGAATACGCTTCTTGAGAGATTAGCTGCAGGGCTCCAACCGGAAAGTTACGGCGCATTTCATTATTCTTCATGTTCTGGAAGTACAGGATGCAGGCAACCAGCGTGATGGCCACAATCACCAGGGCATAGAAGATCAATTGATACGTGAAGTGGAAAGCCATACGTTGTTGGATCTTCATCGGTCCTGCGACTCCTTTACCAGCTTGTAGCCAAGCCCGCGTATGGTAAGCAGCAGCTTCGGATTGCCGGGATCAATCTCGATCCGTTCCCTTATGCGCCGGATATGCACCATCACGGTCGAGTCATCGCCCTGTCCATTGATCCCCCAAACCTTGTCGTAGAGCTGTGTTTTGGAAAATACGACCCCGGGAAACTTGCAGAAGTGCAGCAGTAGCTGGAACACCTGCGCGGGGCAAGAAACTGACTGTCCCTCCACGATCAGCTCGCCCTCCGCCTCGTTGACGGTGAAGCGGCTATACCGATAAACCCCCGAATTAGGTCGGTTTACCGAACTAGCTGTGGGAGCTAGCGGCTCCAGACGGCGTAAGCGCGCCTGAATTCTTGCGGCAACCTCCAGGGGATTGAAGGGCTTCGTAATATAATCGTCCCCGCCCATGGCGAAGCCTCGCAGGACATCGAGATCGGATGCTTTAGCAGTTAAAAACAAAATATGCGGATTCCCGTATTCGCGAAGCTTGGAGCAAAGCTCTAATCCGCTGCCGTCCGGGAGCATAATGTCGAGCAGAATGATATCGGGTACTATGCGCACCGCCAAGTCGAGTGCTTCGGCGCAGGTGGAGGCAGCGTATAGCTGTTGAAAGCCCTCTCTGCGAAGCACCATTTGTAGCATCGTGACAATCGAAGGCTCGTCGTCGACGATCAAGATTTTTATATCGAATAGATTTGTCATCATTTTCACCCATTTCAATAGTAGCATACTCACATTAACAGAACCTAAACGGCATGAGCTAAATTAAGCTACTGTTCATCGATTCGTTTAGGCTCCGTTTCAATGGCGCTGGTAGCATTGGAAATAAGCATCCTATTCTAACACCCAGGAGGAGTGGGTTATGAGCAGATCGTCCCTAGTAGAAGGTTCACGATTCTAAAGGCAATGGATGATAGATTACCCATTCAAATGATTAGCAATGAAAACAGATGAAAACAAGAGTGGAAGGGGAAAGATTTAAGATGAAATGGTTTTTACAAGGAGTATTCCGCAACAAAGCAGCCATCTCGATTCTCGTGGTGATGGTTCTCGGCCTCGGCATCTTTAGCTATTTTAAGCTTCCTATGGAATTTATGCCGGAGATGGAAAACCCACAGGTAACGGTCAGCGTGGCCGGTCCGGGATACGACGCTACTACGATGGAGCGCCAGGTGACGAACCCGCTGGAGCACGCGTTAGCGGCTATTAAGGGTAAAACTGATACGTTCTCAACTTCGGGAGACGGCTTCTCCCAGGTCAACCTAATTTTCGGTTCAAAAACGAATATGAAGCAAGCAAAAGCGGATGTCGAGCGGGCGGTGAACGCGGTGCAACTGCCGGAGCGCATGTCGCCTCCGTACGTCGTTCAATTCAATACGTCGATGATTCCGATCTCGTTCGTCTCGCTCACGTTCGCCGATGGGACGAGCGAAGCGCAGAAGGAGAAGCTGGAACAGCAGGTTGTAGATGCCTTCCGTGCAATCGACGGAGCCGGTGAGGTTCAGCTGTCCGGCAAGTCGCTGCCTGGCGTCGGTGTTTTTCCGGACACGGACGAGCTGGCGGCCAAAGGAATCCCGATCCAGGCCCTTTACGGTGTGCTGCAGGGCCGCATCACCTCATCTTCCGTTGGCCAGACGTCGCTGGAAGGGCAGGTCGTCAACTTGAACGTTGCATCCAACCTTCAGGACATCGAGACGCTGAAGAAGCTGCCGATCGCAGGAGGAGTTGCTCTGGGTGATGTTGCCGACGTCAGGCTGCTTGAGGACAAGGAGAGCATTAGCCGACTCAACGGCAAGGACTCGCTAATGATCGTCATATCCAAAGCGGCCAGCGCCAATGCGGTAAACGTGGGCAAAGGCGTGGAGAAGACGATCAAGGAGATCAACGAGGAAAAGAATGGCGCTGAACTGAAGCTGATGATGAGCACGTCCGAACAGGTCGTCAATTCCGTCAATAGCATGATGAAGGAAGTGCTCATGGGCGCTTTGTTCGCTACAATCGTTATCCTCCTGTTCATGCGTAACATCCGGGCAACGCTCGTCACGATCGTGTCTATCCCGCTGTCGCTAGCAATGACGCTGTACCTGCTCGATCTGTCGAATATCACTCTCAACATTTTGACGTTGGGTGGTGTCGCTGTTGCGGTCGGACGACTCGTGGACGACAGCATCGTTGTTATCGAGAACATTTTCCGCCGGCTGCAAAAGGAATCGTTCTCCACTTCGGTAGTCATCGACGCCACCAAGGAAGTTTCAGGGGCGATCACTGCTTCAACATTGACGACGGTCGCCGTGTTCCTACCGATGGGGCTCTTGCAGGGCTCAATGCAGGCGTTCCTGCTACCGTTCGCTTTAACTGTCGCGTACTCGCTTCTGTCGTCTTTGGTCGTTGCGTTGACCGTCATTCCGCTCATGAGCGCCGGGGTGCTTCGCAACTTGTCAATCAAGGAGCACAAGCCATCCAAGGGGTTTACCACGTTCCTGCATTGGAATTTGCGGCATAAGTGGCTTCCGATCTTAATCGCGTTCGTGCTGCTGATCGGCTCGGTGAGTGTCTACTTTAGCTTACCGAAGGGCGCAATCGATTCTTCCGACGCCACTAATCTGAACGTGACGCTCGAATACAAGCTCGATACTCCGACAGACCAAGTTTTCGAAAACGGCAAAAAGCTCGAGGAGTTCCTGATGAAGCAGGAAGGTCAGGAATGGGTCAGCATGAGCATGGGCAACAGCGCCGAGGCTGCCAAGTACGGAAGCTTCCAATCGCCTACGCTCGTAACGTACATGTTTCAGATGAAGAAAGACGCGAACGCCGATAAGATCATCGAAGACATTAAGGCGGAGCGCTCGAACTATCCAGGAGCGCAGCTGAACGCCAGCGCCGGTTCGCTGTTCGGTGCCGGGGGAGGCACGAATGTGTTCGTCGACGTATCCGGAGACGATCCAGCCCTGCTAATGAAAACGGCCGACGAGATCATCGCCAAGATCAAGCCGATCAAGGACGTGCTCAAGGTCGAAACGAACCAGGAAGAGAAGAAGACAGTGTACACATTGCAAGTGAACCCGACCGAAGCCAAAGCCGGAGACATCGCATCCCAGCTTCAGGGTGTGCTCAATCCGGTGCCGATAGGCACGGTGTTGTCCGAAGGCAGCATGCTAAACGTCTTCGTTCAGCCGGTGCTCGCTCCGAAGTCCGAGCGAGATCTGAACGACCTGACCGTTCTGACAGACGACGGTCCTAAACCAGTATCCAGTGTAGCTAAGTGGATCAAGGAAGAAAAACCGACGAAGTTCTACCATAAAGGCGGGAAAAGCTACATTCGTGTAACGGCGACGGTCGATCCGAGCCAGCTGTCCGTTGTCGGCGGTGAAATATCGCTAGCGATGAAAGACGTTGAGCCGCCGAAAGACGTCAAAATTTACATGGGCGGCGCTTCCGCCGATCAGTCCGCCGACTTCTCCAGCATGTTCTTCATGATGCTCGTCTCCATCGGCATCGTGTACCTGATTCTGGTCGTCACGTTCAAGACGTTACGGGCGCCGATCGCCATTCTCTCTTCGATCTTGTTCGTACCGATCGGAGCGGTGCTCGGACTGATCGTAACTGGAGTGACTCCGGGTTTCACCGCCATCTTTGGAGTCGTCATGCTCATCGGAATCGTCGTCACGAACGCGATCGTGCTAATCGCCCGCGTGAAGCAAAACGAAGAGACAATGACGATTCGCGAAGCGATACTCGAGGCGGCGGGGACGCGTATGCGTCCGATTCTAATGACGGCGATCGCTACTGTTGGCGCCATGCTGCCACTAGTGTTCGGATCATCCGAAAGCGGCAGTATTGTCTCGGAGAGCCTTGCTATCGTCGTCATCGGCGGACTCATCGTCGCCACGCTGCTCACGCTCGTTATCGTACCTTGTATTTACGAGCTTCTGTTCTTCCGCAAGTCCCGTCGCCAGCGTGCGGCGGCCCGTAAGTGACCACAGTTTGAAATGGAATGCTCTAATTAAATGACTACAACAAAAAAGCTGCTAGGTTAATAACCTCGTAGCTTTTTTGCACTTCCACCGAAGCACCCTCACATCAACAATGCTCACATTAACAGAACCTAAACGGTGGGAACAAACTTAAACTGTTGTTCATCAATTCGTTCAGGCTCCGTTTCAGTGACGCTGGTAGGATAGTAATAAGGGTTCGATGCGAGGGTTCAGAACATTAAACAACCAATTATTTTTAAGGAGGAAGACAGATGATTATTACAACAACCGCAATCGTTGAAGGTTCTCCAGTCAGGCAGTATATCGGCGTTGCAACTGGTGAAGTCATCATGGCTACTAATGTAGGAAGAGACCTTCTTGCTTCATTTAGAGATCTTGTTGGTGGACGTTCGAAAGCCTATGAAACCAAGCTAAGGGAAGCAAGAGAGGCAGCCCTTAAAGAAATGACAGAGGATGCTTCGCAGATGGGCGCCAATGCCGTTATCGGTGTTGATTTTAATTACGAGGTTGTCCGTAGTGGCATGCTGATGGTCGCTGTCAGCGGTACGGCAGTCATTATCTAAGTAGCCTCTGTTGTTGACCAATACAATAAAATTTGGTGATGCGATGTACATTGCTCCAGAGGACAGAATTACTCTTTGGTAAAAAACTATAGTAAAAAAGCTGTTGGGTTATTAACCTGGCAGCTTTTTGGCTGTAGTATGCCTCCCGGCGTTGAGTTGATCGCCCACAGATAGCAACCGATTTCACGTAGCCGATGATTCAAGCTTCTTCGATAAGTTGAGAGCCAATCCTCTCAAATGTCGGCATAAACCTCGCAATAACAATTAAAACAACGATAAAACAAATATTTTACGTGTATTTAACCTTCTTTTCACATTAACATTCTATACTAAACTTGTACTTAGAGTTGTAGATAATGGTGACTGGAGGCTACAGTTAAAATGAATACGTACAGTAAGGAACAAGGCGACGTCAACGCGACGGAATTGCGCAGGAAGTATACGGACAGGAATCTATCGGCCGCTGCCAAAGCGTTGGCGGATGAGGATGCCGCTTATTTTATTCACCAAAGCTTGTCGACGCCTGTATTAAATGTACTCTCTAGAGCGGAAGGCATCTACATCTATGATCTGGACGACAAGGCTTATATTGATATGCACGGCAACGGTGTTCACGCAGCGGGGTTTAACAACGATACGATCATCGAAGCCGCGATTGCGGCGCTTCGCGATAAGAACACTTTTACTCCACGACGTTATACGAACAGGCATGCTGTAGCATTGGCCAAGAAACTCGTGGAAATTACGCCGGCAGGTCTCGACCGCGTATTGTTCGCTCCGGGCGGTTCGGAAGCGATTGAGATGGCGGTCATGCTGGCCAAGCAAGTGACGGGGAAATGGAAGACGATCTCCTTCTGGGATTCCTACCACGGCAACGGGTTTCAGGCTTCGAGCATTGGAGGCGAGGAGCTGTTTAAGGGCGGTAACGGTCCGATGATGCCGGGTGCGCTACATGTCGAATTCCCGAATTATTATCGCAATCCGTGGGGTTTTACGACCCAGGAAGCGGTGGACGATGAGATCATCAGACAGATGAGCATTTTGTTCGAAAAAGAAGGTGATATCGCTTGCGTTATTGGGGAGCCGGTGTCCGCGACGCCGATTGTTCCAAGTCCAACATTTTGGGTGCGGGTCAAGGCCTTATGTGAGAAGCACGGCGCGTTGCTCATTTTCGACGAAATTATCGAAGGCTTCGGGCGGACGGGGCGTATGTTCGCTTGTGAGCATTTTGTAACCCCGGATATTCTCGTGTTGGGCAAATCACTGGGCGGAGGACTGCTTCCGTTTGCGGGAATCGTGGCGAATGAGCGGTTTAACGTGCTTCAGCATCGTTCCATCGGACATTTTACGCATGAGAAAAATGGTTTATGCAGCGCCGTCGGGCTTGCGATGATTACCTACTTGCAGGAGCACGAGTTAGTGCGGCAAGCTGACGAGGTAGGAACGCTCGCCCTGCAATGGCTGGAAGCAATGAAAGAACGCCGACCTTCTGTTGGACATATTTACGGAAAGGGTTTACACATCGGCATTGAGCTTGTTATCGATAAGAAAGATAAACATAAAGCGATCGCCGATGCCGAAATGGTCATGTACAAGGCGATGGAGAGGGGAATCGCTTTTAAGATCATTGAAGGCAATTTCATTACGTTGCGACCTTCCCTACTGATTCAATGGGACGAAATGAAATTGGCGCTGGAACAGATCGAAGCGTGCATTCAAGAGGTGGAAGAAGGCTTATACTACGACTAATATGCTGACTGTTCTCCCTGGTATTTTGCGATGCATCTCGTAGCTTCAACTGCTGTACACTCTCAAACGTGTATGGCAGTTTTTTGTTTTGCTGCGGCCGGAGAGAGTTAGGCTGCGAGATTCGAATTTGACTAGCCAAGTTCTATCGTCGCAAAATGCAGCTATGGTGGGCCGAACCGCCGGCAACCTCGCTCTCAAAGTCGCAAAATGCAACGATGACGGGGCGAACCCCGGCAATTCCGCTCTCAAAGTCGCAAAATGCAACGATGGTGGACCGAATTCCAGTAACCTCGCTCTTAAAGTAGCAAAATGCAACGATGGCGGGTCGAAGCGTGCTAACTCGGCTCTCAAAGTAGCAAAATGCAACGATGATGGGCCGAATTCCAGTAACCTCACTCTCAAAGTAGCAAAATGCAACGATGGTGGGCAGAACCGCGCCAACCCCGCTCTCAAAGTCGCAAAATGCAACGATGGAGGGCCGAATCCCAGTAACCCCGCTCTCAAAGTAGCAAAATGCAACGATGGTGGACCGAATTCCAGTAACCCCGCTCTCAAAGTAGCAAAATGCAACGATGGTGGTCCGAATCCGAGTAACCTCGCTCTTAAAGTCGCAAAATGCAACGATGGTGGGGCGAACTGCGACAACTCGGCTCTCAAAGTCGCAAAATGCGACGATGGCGGGTCGAACCGCGCCAACCCCGCCCCACTGCCAACCCGGCTCGTTTATTTTCTCAAGTGTGGCCCCGTTCGGAATTGGCGGGGGCTTACACCGTAATAAGCGCCGAAATGGCGAGAGAACGGGTGAATGGAAGGATAGCCGAGTTTGTCGGCGATTGCGGTAACGCTGAGATCGCTCTCTTGGAGCAGTTGGGTTGCGCGACGCATTAGTTGTTTCAGCTGGTATGATTTGGGGGTCAGGCCAGTTTCCCGAAGGAACAGCTCATGGAAGTACGTTCGCTTGAGTCCGCACGACTTCCACCAGTCGGATACGGGTTCCCTTAGCTCCGGCCGAGCATCCAATTTCGCAAGGAGGCGAACGATCCGATAATCGCTCGGTTGCTTCGTATGAACAGCGTTATACCATGCCAGCAACCACGAGGTGAACAGGCTGTTGACCGTCTCTTGCCTGTAATAGGTAAGTTCCTCGAATAGCTTGGCCATCGTCTGGAACATATCGAATAGATGAGGGTACGCCTGCAAAGAGAAGATACCGGGGAGCCCGTCCAATTCTTCGCAAGGAGGCGTAGCCGTTCCGGTGCTCGGCTCGTATGGTTCGGGATAACGGTAGAAAAAACGATTAAGCGAACGCGGATGATCTTTTTCCCAGAGATCGAAATAAAGATTGTAGGAAGAAAGCGGCTGGCTCGGAGACATATGGAACGCATGGGGCTGACCGGGACGTAAGAAGACGAGTGTCCGCTTGACGATCGGATATTTCTTGCCATCGACTTCCATTTCCCCTGGTCCTTCCGGAAAAAGATGAATCGCATACACGTTGCAAGTACGAAGTCCTTCGTTCGAACTACCGTCGTATACGTAAGGCATATACTCTCCGACAAAAGGCGTTATGTCAGTTAGCTTCATCTGCGATATTCCCTCCCATGTATGAATACAAATCTAGAGTTAGATTACCGGATGATTCGACAAATAAATGGATGCGTTATCAAATACGCCATCTCTTATGAATGATACGATAAAAGAAAGAAATCCGAAATCGTAAATCGAAAAATTACGGATGAAATCTGCAATCTGTAAAGAGGTTAGTGTTAAATAAGTCCGCATTGCCTGAAATACGGGCGCATCCATAGAAATTTTTGCCGCGCTATTTTGAGGAGTACCGGATTTGCTAGTTAAAGGTAGTTAGAGATAGTTAGAGGCAATTAGAGCTAGTCAAAGCCAGAAAGGGGCACCTAATAGTAATGAACGCGAACAACGAGACAAGCAAAATGAGCAATACAAGCCAGATAAGCCAGATAAGCAAAACGACCAAGCTGAGCTTATGGTACGACCGACCCGCTGAGGCTTGGACGCAAGGATTGCCGATCGGTAACGGAAGTCTCGGCGCGGTAATTAGCGGAGGCGGCGCACAGGAAACGTGGCACATGACCGAGTCGACTTATTGGTCCGGCAAAGCTGAGCGTACACCTAGCAAGTCACAGGGAAAAGCGGACCTGGAACGGATGAGGCAGCTATTTTTCGACGGTGATTACGAGAACGGGGAGCGTTTGGTTGGGGAACTGTTGCAGCCGGAAAAGGGGAATTTCGGCACTAACGTGGCATTATGCGATGTTAAGCTCCTATTCGGACACCAAGAACGCCGATTTATCAGGGAACTGAATCTGGAAGAGGCTATCGTATCCGTTTCTTATGAGTCAGAAGGCGTTAATTACACCAGAGAGACATTCGCATCGCATGCGGACGGCATCGTAGCATCTAACATACTTAGCGATCGGGCGGGTGAGCTTTCGTTTACGCTAGAGCTCGAGGGCAGATCGGATACGTTTTCCGTCTCGGAAGGCAAGAACGGCGATTCTCTCGTATTCAGCGGTGTCGCAACGGAAAGCGTGCATAGTGATGGTCAATGCGGAGCGAAAGGACTCGGAGTCGTGAAGGTTGCCGTTAACCGCGGCGGAACGATCAGCGTTGCGAACGGAACGCTATCTGTCTCGCAAGCGGACGAGGCGCTCATCATCTTCGCAGCTTCGACGGACTACGATCGAAGCGACGACAGATGGATGGAGGAGCCTGAGTCAAGAGCGGAGCAGGCGATTGCCAAGGGCTTCGAGCGTCTGAAAGAAGCGCACGTAGCAGACTACCGCGCGCTGTTCGCCCGCGTGGAGGTCGAACTAGGCACATCCGACGCTAGCAATGCTGAACTCACATTCCTTCCGACGGACAAACGGATTGCACGCTTGCGCCAAAGCCAAGAGGATGACCCGGCGCTTTATGCGCTATTCTACCAATACGGTAGATACTTGACGATTGCCGGCTCACGCGAAGATTCGAGATTGCCGATGCATCTGCAGGGCATCTGGAACGACGGCGAAGCATGCCGCATGGCATGGAGCTGCGATTACCATCTGGACGTCAACACCCAGATGAACTATTATCCCGCTGAGACGGGTAACCTGGCTGAATGCCATCTTCCACTGATGCGTTTCATCGAGAAGCTGTCAGTCGCGGGTAGAGAAGCAGCGCAAGATTTCTACGGATGCGAAGGCTGGGTTGCCCACGTATTCACGAACGCTTGGGGCTTTTCGGCGCCGGGCTGGCACTTCTCTTGGGGACTTAACGTGACCGGTGGATTATGGCTGGCTGCGCAGCTGCAAGAGCATTACGAATTCGGCGGGAACGGCGAAGCGGAAGCTTTCCTAAAAGAAACAGCGTATCCTGTCCTGAGAAGCGCGGCGGAATTTTACCTCGATTACATGACGATCCATCCGTCCAATGGCAAGCTCGTTACCGGTCCCGCCAACTCGCCGGAGAACAGCTTTTTTCCGAACGAGGCAGGACAAAATTCCCATGCGTTATCTATGGGACCCGTTATGGACACGATGCTCGTCCGCGAGCTATTCTCTTTCGTCGCCCGATCGTCGCAGAAGCTCGGAATCGACGATGTTTTCCGCGAGAAGCTGGAGGAAGCTTTGGCGCTGCTGCCATCACTCTCGGTTGGACGCGCCGGTCAGCTGCAGGAGTGGCTGGAAGATTACGGCGAAGCGCAACCCGATCATCGGCATCTGTCCCACCTGTACGGACTGTATCCCGGTAACGAAATTACACTTGATCGCACTCCGGAGCTCGCGGATGCTGCGAGGGTAACTCTCGATAACCGGCAACGCGGCTCGAATCTGGAAGACGTGGAATTCACGCTCGCTCTATTCGCCGCGGGAATGGCGAGACTACGCGACGGAGACAAGGCACGCGAGCACTTGGGTTACTTGATCGGCGAGCTCTGCTTCGATAATCTGCTAACGTTCTCCAAACCCGGCATCGCTGGGGCGGAAGCGTACATCTTCGTTGCGGATGGTAACTTTGGAGGAGCGGCGGCGTTCGCGGAAATGCTGCTACAGAGCCATGCCGGCGAAATTCATGTGCTTCCTGCTCTCCCGGCTAGCTGGTCGGAAGGCAGATTTTCTGGTTTGCGCGCAAGAGGCGGTGCCGAAGTCGAGGCAGTTTGGGAAAACGGACGATTGGCTAAAGTCACGATTAAGGCGTCTGCCCCGGTTAATACGAATCTCCGTTACGAAGAACAGTATGTTCTCTTGCAGCTGGAGCCGGGACAATCGGTTTCCTTCGACGGAAGCTTGAGTGAAATCGCGCAGCGAAGCCTATAAACATACGAATGTAACTTTAAGCGACTGCGAGGAAATTCTCGTGGTTGCTTTTCCTTTATCAGATAGACGTGCGGGAAAGCGGTTTTTGTAAGATAATAGGAATAACATCATTGGAAGCGCTAACACTAAATTTCGGGAGGGGGTCTCGAATGAAGAAGTTTTCCAGCGTGTTTAGAAGCTTTCTAATTTCTTATATCGTTATCTTGATCATTCCAAGCATTGCCGGATTTATGTCCTACCGCACTTCCATATCAGTCACCCAGAAGGTATCGATCGAGAACGGTGTCACGCAGCTCCAGAAAAGCAAAGAGATATTGGAGCGGCGGATGGCGGAGGTCGAAGGATTTACGAGGCAGCTCGCTATCAATCCAGATTTGAACGTATTGATGAACGAGAAAAGCTCGGGAGATCAGGCTAACGTGTACGGTATATGGAAAATGCTTCGCAGCGTATTGACGTTCGGCCAGACCAACGATTTTCTCCAGCAGTTTTACATTTATCTGGGGAACTATAACGTCATCTTGACTCCGGGCTCGGCTTATTTCCGTCCCGAGCATTTTTATGACAACTTCCGTTATGAGGACGCCACGCTTTCGGAGTGGAAACAGGCTGTTCTCGGAAAAACTCACCGCAGCGAGATCATGCCTCTTCGCCCGTTCGTCAATAAAGGGACGGCGACTTCGGTCGTGACTTATCTGCAATCGTTTCCGCTAGATAGCTTCAGCGGTTCTTCACCCGCGGTTGCTGTCGTCATTATCGACGAGAAGACGATTGCCAACCTGATGACCGGCATTACCGACCGTTACGGCGGTTGGTCGTTGATCAGCGACGCTGAGGGCCGGACGATCGCTTCCCAGGGAACAGACATGCCGGACATGGCGAAGCTAGCGGAAGACAAGCACTTCGACAAGGACAAGACAAGCCAATTTTACGACGACGACCTCGTCATTACGATCCGTTCCGACACGAACGGCTGGGTTTATCAGGCGGGAATTCCCCGGCAAGTGCTTCTAGAGAACGCGAACCAGATCAAGTTCATGACTTGGACGGTAACTGGAATCGCGCTCGCGGTCGGACTTCTCGTCGGACTCGTGCTCGCTTATCGCAATAGTGCGCCTATCAATCGACTCGTGTCCGTCGTGAAAGAGCAGTTCGGGAAGGAAGAATCGGAAACGGCGAGCCGAAACGATTATGATTTTCTACACGGGAATATCGCGGAGATGATCCGTAACAGCAACCGGTTGGAGTCCGAGCTTCTCCGTCAGGTTCCGCTTGTTCGGGATGCTTTCCTGAAAAGGCTCATTTCCGGTGAGCTGCAGTCGCGGGAAGAAATATTCGCCGCCGCGGCGCAAGCGAACACTGGAATCTACGGTCATTCCGGCTACGTATGTATCGTTCAGATTCAAGGTTATACAGGCATGGACAGCGTCGAGATCCTAAACGAACTGAATGCGGCCCGACTGATTCTGAAGCAAACGCTGCTCGATCTTGCTGGATTTACGCTGGCGACCGACTGGGGCTCTGATCGCGTCGTTATCGTTTTCGCCTCGCGTGAGGCAGAGACGGGAACCGAGTTCGGCAGAACCGAGATCGCCGCCTTGTTGGACCAATTATCTCGTAAAGCGTTCGACGATTATAAAATCACGTTCACTGTCGCGCTCGGCGATCAGTTCGCTGCGGAGACCGAGGTCAATGTTTCCTATGAGCAGGCGAAACAAGCGATCGAGCACGCGCTACATTCGAACCGGAAAGGTATCGTCTGGTACGACGAAACCCGAATGGAAAGCGCCACTTATTATTATCCGCTCGACATGGAGCTGCGCTTGATTGGGACGATCAGGGCAGGAGAAGCCGAGGAAGCGAGGCGAATTGTCCAGTCGGTCGTATCATTGAACACAGAGCAAAGAGAATTGTCCGTCGAGATGTGGCACCAGTTAGTCGGCGAGCTCAAGGGAACGTTGCTTAAGCTGCTCGACCAGAAGATGTTTATCGAATCTGGCGTGTTCGAATCACTTAAGGATCGGATCATTTCGATACAGGCCGCAGACAGACGCGCGATCCAATCGGAGATTGAAGAAATCGCCAACGCGATGTGCGACGTCGTGGTCAGTCGGAAGAACGATAGTCATACGAGAACTGTGGAACAGATCAAAGCTTACGTCGGTGACCATTATTCGGATTCAGAACTGACGCTTTACCGGATTGCGGAGCAGGTGGAACGGCCGGAGAAATACATTTCTCAGCTGTTCAAGGACGTGACGGGATCGAATCTGTCCGATTATTTGGAAACCGTTCGGATGGACTGTGCGGTCAAGCTGCTGCTCGAAAACCGGTATACGGTGGACGAAATCTCGTCCCGCGTCGGCTATAACAGCTCGCATTCGTTCCGTCGCGCATTCAAGAGGGTAACGGGCATATCACCGAGCTCATATCGGCAGTCCGCGGAAGGGTGAAAGGAGGAAACACTTTGAAGAAGCTCCTCAGGTCAGGGTTCGTCGTTATTATGTTCATCGCGTTGTCCACGACCTTATTCGCATGTGATCGTTCCCAACCGGCGGAGGAGGTTACGAAGCCGATTCCAATTAGCATTTTCGCACAGCAGGAAGCGACTTACGATCTAAAGACGAATGAATTTTCCCGTTTGGTCGAAAAGAAGTTCGGCATCGCGTTCGACTGGAAGACGGTTCCTTACGAGGGAGCCAAGGAGAAAAGACAAATTTCGTTAGCGAGCGGCAACTATCTCGATGCCTATCTGCTTACGAGCTATATCGACCAATTCTCGCAAGCGGACGTCATCCGGTACGGGAAGCAAGGGATCTTCTATCCGCTCAACGATTTGATCGACCGCTATGCTCCGCATATTAAGGAAGCGTTCGCCAACGATCCCGGACTTAAGGCGCTCAACACGGCGCCAGACGGTAATATTTACGGCCTCGCCGCGTTTAGCGATTGTTTTCATTGCTCTTATCCGAACAAGCTATGGCTGAATTCCAAGTGGCTAAAGAAGCTGAAATTGAGCATGCCGCAAACGACGGAACAGCTGCGAACCGTTCTTCGCGCCTTCAAGAACGGCGATCCGAACGGGAACGGTCTCTCCGATGAGATCCCGCTAAGCGGCTCGACTGAAGATTTCGGCGTCCGTATTTTGCCTTATCTCATGAATGGTTTTGTCTACGACGACGATCGGACCTATTTATCGGTGAAGGATGGCAAAGTAGGTCTAGTCGCCGATAGTCAAGAGTGGAAAGAAGGGCTTGCTTACGTCAAGTCCTTATACGCAGAAGGTTTGATTGATCCGGGGGCGTTTACGCAAAGCGCGGATGCTTTTAAGCAGCTTGGCGAGAATGAAGGCGCGCAAATTCTCGGGGCGGGCACGGCGATGCATCCCGATATATTCGTGGATACAGGACCGGACAACCGAAGAGGTAGCGATTACGATCCGGTGCCTCCTTTGCAAGGCCCGTATGCCTCCTACTCGGTATTTTATGAAGCCGGTACGAAGCCCGGAGCGAAGTTTGTTATTACGGACAAAGCAAGTCCCGAAGCGCGCATCGCTCTAATCCGCATGGTGGATTATCTTTATACGCCGATTGGGCAAGCCAACGCCGAAGTCGGCAAAGAAGGCATTGATTGGCGAAAGCCCGTCAAAGGAGAAAAGGCGCTTGGCCCGGGAAGCGTGGCGGAATTCACGAGAATTCCGGTCAAGGAAGGCGAGCCTGCACGTAACTCGGGTTGGGGAGGGATGGGGCACTTCTATATGCCTAAAGCTTATCGAGATAGCTGGGTTCAGGACATGAATATTTACTCGCCGGACGGTTACGAACGGAGATTGTACGAGGCAACTAAGTTATACGAAGGGCATGAACCGACCGAGCTATATCCGACATGGCAAGTCTGGATAGAGCCCGGGGTTGCGGACGAGGTGAGTATACTGCAGGCGAACGTCAAAAATGAAATTGACCAGAGCGCATTGCAGTTTATTACGGGAGAGAAGGACTTGAATAAAGATTGGGGAGATTACGTCCAACGATTGCAAACGCTCGGAACCGACCGTTACGTCAAAATTATGCAGCAGGCCTACGATACCTGGTCGCGCGAGAACAAACCAATAAAATGACCCGAACCGATCGCGAGCTTTCCGCGGTCGGTTTTTTTCTATTTTTCCGCCCCCAAATAAGAGCGTTTTCACCAATCGAAAGCCCATCTGAGTATAGTCATGTCAACGTACCCTCATATCGCGGAAAAATGTCCTCCGGAAGTAGAAATGTCCCCCGTAAATCGGGGATTCTGTACGCTAAAAGACGCAATTGTACCTACCTCAGAGACCGGAAAATCACCTATGATCGGTCATATAGAAAGCGCTGTCATTCATCAAGGCACGTTTCAAAAGGGGGGGATCGATATGGAAGCTACAGGCAAACGTCTTAGTACAAGAAAGAGTATCGCAAGGCATTGGCAATTGTATCTCGTCATCGCACCGCCGCTGTTGTTCTTCTTAATTTTCAAATATTACCCGATGCTCAACGCAGTGCTAGCCTTCAAAGATTATTACGTTACGAAGGGGATTTGGGGTAGTCCGTGGGTCGGATTCAAGAACTTTGAATTGTTCTTCGAAAATCCGATGTTCTGGTCGCTCGTGAAAAATACGCTTCTAATTAGCTTTTACTTGCTGCTCGCAGGATTCCCGATACCGATATTGTTGGCCCTCATGCTGAACGAGGTACGCAATCGCAAGTTCAAGAGATTCATGCAGCTTGTGACCTTCGCGCCGTATTTTATATCCACAGTCGTCATGGTATCGATCATTATGCTGTTCTTAGCTCCGCGACTTGGTTTCGTTAATGTATTCATGAACCATTTGGGCATGGATTCGATCAACTTTCTCGGCAAGCCGGGCATGTTCTCTTCTATTTACGTGTGGTCCGATATTTGGCAAACGGCTGGCTACTCCGCGGTCATCTATCTAGCGGCGTTATCGGCGGTTGATCCGACGCTGTACGAAGCAGCTAAAGTCGATGGGGCGTCCCGTTTCCAGAAAATATGGAACGTCGATCTGCCGGGGATTTTGCCAACGATTACGATTATTTTGATTCTGAACGTGGGCAGCGTCATGGCGATCGGATTCGAGAAAATCTATTTGCTACAGAACAACCTCAACATCGCGAATTCGGAGATCATCGCCACATATGTGTATCGGGTCGGATTGTTGAATGCCAACTATAGCTTTGCGACGGCGGTTGGACTGTTCAATTCCGTCATCAATCTCGTTCTATTATTCTCGATTAATGCTTTGGCACGACGGTTCTCCAAATCCAGCATCTGGTGACGAAGAGGTGATCGCATGACAACTGTAACTCACAAAATCAAAGAATCATCGGGCGATAGAACGTTCATGATCGTCGTGTACGCGATCTTGGCCGTCGTGCTGATCGTCGTGCTCTACCCGCTGATCTATATTCTCAGTAGCTCATTTAGCAGTCCGTCCGCCGTATCGGCGGGTCGGGTATGGTTATGGCCCGTTGATTTCTCGTTGAGGGGCTATGAAACGTTGTTCAAAAATCCGCAAGTGCTGACGGGGTACGGAAACTCCTTGTTCTATACGGCGTCAGGCACGATCATTAGCGTCACACTTACCGTGATGATGGCTTATCCGCTGTCGCGTAGATCGTTTTTCGGTCGTAATGCGATCATGATGATCGTTACGTTCACGATGCTGTTCAGCGGTGGACTCATTCCGACGTATATGGTCGTCAGGGAGCTTGGCATGATTGATACGCGTTGGGCGCTGATCATTCCGAACGCGGTCTGGGTATGGCAAGTCATTATTGCAAGATCATTCTTCCAATCCTCCATTCCTGACGAGCTCGTGGAAGCGAGCGAGATCGACGGATGCAGCGATTTGCGTTTTATGGGAAGCGTCGTCATTCCGTTGTCCAAACCAATCATCGCCGTACTCGTCCTCATGTATGCCGTCGGGCAATGGAACGCCTATTTCGACGCGTTGATCTATCTGAAGACCGCGGATAAGTATCCTTTGCAGCTCATTCTGCGCAGCATCATTATCCAGAATAACAGCGGCAATTCGGTGATGGACGCGATGAAGCAGGTCGAGAGGCAGCAGCTGTCGGAATTGCTGAAGTATTCACTAATCGTCGTGGCTACGCTACCGGTGTTGATCATTTATCCGTTCGTGCAGCGCCATTTCGTGCAAGGCATGCTCGTCGGTTCGGTGAAGGGTTAGTCAGCATCAAGAGGAACAATTGCAGCAGCAAGCTCAACAATCGCAATTATTCTCATTGGAAGGGGTGATCGTCATGTAGCGCGCCGTCGGCAACTCCTGTTTACGCGGAACGCTTTAACGCATTAACCTATCCGATTATAAGAAAAGGGAGCGAAAAAAAGCAATGAAAAAGAGAATCGTAAGTCTGTTAGCGCTTGTCTTAATTGCGAGCATGGTCCTGGCAGCCTGCTCCAAAAACAACAACGATGGTGGTAAGTCTTCCTCATCCGCGCCGTCGGATTCCGGTTCATCCGCCGTATCCGAGCAGCCTTCCGGCCCGGTCAAGATAAAGATGTTCGCCGTTCAAGAGCCGAATATCGATCTGGCGACGAACAAATTCACCAAGTTCGCAGAAGAGAAGTTCAATATTAAATTTACTTTCGAAGCAGTTCCTTCGGACGGGGCGAAGGAGAAACGCCAAATCTCGCTCGCGAGCGGAGATTATCCGGATGCTTATATGTTAACAGCTTACGTCGACCAATTTTCTCAGGCTGATCTGTTGAAATATGGTAAACAAGGTGTACTTATCCCGTTGAATGACCTGATTAAAGAGTACGCCCCGAACATCCAGGCGGCGCTGGATAGCAACGCGGATCTGAAAGCGTTCAGCGTAGCTCCGGATGGCAATATTTACGGATTGCCTGCTTACACGCAATGCTTCCATTGCTCTTATCCGAACAAAATGTGGATCAACACGAAGTGGCTCGATAACCTGAAGCTGGAAATGCCGAAAACGACTGAAGATTTCAAGAAGGTTTTGGAAGCGTTTAAGAACGGCGATCCGAACCAAAACGGCGCGAAAGACGAAGTGCCTTTGAGCGGCTCCACGGAAGATTTCGGCGTTCGAGTTGTGCCGTTCCTAATGAACGCTTTCGTCTACGACGACGATCGCAATCATCTGCTTTTGCAGGACGGCAAAGTCGGTTCCGCGGCAACGACTGAGGCATGGAAACAAGGCTTGACGTATATCAAATCCCTTTACGACGAAGGTTTGATCGATCCGGGCGCGTTCACGCAAAATGCTGAAGCGTTCAAGAAAATCGGGGAAAACGGCGACGCGCAAATTCTCGGCGCTGGAGCGGGCATGCATCCGGCGATCTTCGTCAACATCGACGTTGGCAACAAAAACTCGAAGGACTATAACCCGGTAACGCCTTTGATTGGCCCGAGCGGACAGTCGCTCGCTACTCACGATGGCGGTGGGGTATCTCCTGGTGCGAAATTTGCGCTTACGAACAAAGCAAGCAAGGAAGCTCAGATTTCCATGATCAGGTTGGTTGATTATATGTTCACTACGGAGGGTCAGACGAACGCGGCTTCCGGCTTGGAAGGCATCGACTGGAGGAAGCCGAAGGACGGGGAAGTTGCACTCGGAGAAGGCGTAACGCCGCAAGTGGCAACGATACCTGCAGTCGAAGGAGAGGCTCCGCGTAACGCTGGTTGGAGCGGCATGGGACATTTCTACATGCCTAAGGAATACCGCGATAGCTTCGTGCAAGGCACGGACATCTACGAATCTGCCAACTACGAGCGTCGTCTATACCAAGCGACATTGCTCTACCAAGGGCACGAGCCGAAAGAATTGTTCCCGCTGTGGGCGATCTGGCTCGATCCGGCTGACGTCGACGAAGCAAGTATACTGCAGACTAACATCCGCACGTTTATCGATGAGAATGCTCTACAATTCATTACCGGCCACAAAAAACTCGACAAGGATTGGGACGGTTACATCAAAGGCTTAAGCGATTTGAAGCTTGGCCGTTACCTGGAAATTCTGCAAAAGGCGTATGACGGATCTACCTTCAAAAAATAAGGATCGGCACTAGAACCAGGCGCTTTATCGGAGCATAAAGCGCCTGGTTTTTATCTTATTCGATAAGGGAGCTGAATGATGTGATCAGGTTTCGTGCGTTCGGTAAGGTACGGCTATGGCTCATCGTTATCGCAGTAGTGCTGACGCAGTTCGCAATACCGCAAGCTCAGGGTAATGTCGCCCATGCGGCGAATAACGGACTGGGCGCGAAGCCGTATATGGGCTGGAGCAGCTACAGCATGCAAGTGTATTCGAACAGTTCTACATGGATTTCGGCAGCGCAGATTAAGGCGCAGTCCGACGCGATGCACGCTACTTTACAAGCGTATGGCTATGAATACATCAACATCGACGCTGGTTGGAACGGTGGCATCGACGCTTACGGCAGACCGGTGCCGAGTACGACGCTCTACCCGAATGGTTTTCAGGAAGTAATCAATTACGTGCACGCTAACGGTCAGAAGATCGGCTTGTACATGATTCCGGGCATCTCACCTCAAGCGTACAATGCGGACCTCCCGATTTACAACGCCCCCGGTTGCACCATGAAAAACATTGCCGTGCTTCCGCTGAGGACGGCGGACTATTGGAATCTCGGATATAAGATCGATTTTTCCAACCCTTGCGCGCAGAAATATATCAATTCCATCGCCGATTTATTCGGCGCGTGGGGTATCGACTTTTTGAAGTTTGACAGTGTTACGCCGGCTCTGGACATAACGACACGACGATCGACTCACGCGGCGACGTGGCCGCCTGGTCGCAGGCACTTGCCCCGCACGGTATCTGGTTTGAGCTCAGTTGGGCTCTTGACCACAGCTACGTCGATACATGGAAGCAATATGCGAACGGTTGGCGCGTCAATTGGGACGTCGAAGCTTATCAGCCCGGTGTAAAGCTGACCGAGTGGAACAACATCGCGCGCCTTTTTCCGGACGCCGCGACCTGGTGGCGGGATGCGGGACCGGGAGGCTGGAACGACTTCGACTCACTTAACATTGGCAACGGCGCGATGGACGGGCTGACGCAGGACGAGCGGCGTACGGCGATGACGTTGTGGGCAATGTCTTCTGCTCAACTGTACACGGGTAATGACTTGACTAACTTGGACAGCTTCGGCATCGGTCTACTCACGAACGAGGAGGTTATCGCCGTTAACCAGGCGGGACGACCTGCGCATCCGGTATCGACCGCTTCCAATCAGCAGGCATGGTACGCCAATAACGGGGATGGCACATACACGGTGGCGCTTGTTAACCTTGGTAGCTCTGCCGCGAACGTTACCGTGAACTGGAGTGATATCGGCTTGAACGGCGCCGCGACTGTCCGCGATTTATGGACGCATACGGATCTGGGCACATTCAATACCGGATATACCTCGACCAGTCTGCCTTCGCATGCTTCTCGTCTGCTCAAAGTCAGGGCATCGGGCGGTTCGGTGACTGCGAACGACGATGATACAGGTATTAAATATACGGGCAGTTGGCAACGCAGCTACAACCGCGGCTTAGGCGACTATTTGGACGACGTTCATTTTACTCAGACGAATAATGACTACTTTGAATATAATTTTAACGGAACAGGCATCGAGCTCATTACGGAGAAGGACTCTTCGCAAGGCAACGTCGACATCTACGTTGATAACGTCTTTAAGCAAACGGTGAATACCTATAACGCGACCCGCCAGTCCCAACAGACCGTATACGCGATCAGCGGACTATCGAACGGCTCTCATAAGCTGAAAGCGGTGAAGAAATCGGGAACATACATGCTGCTGGACAAATTGCGTTTTAGCGTGCCATCGGCGATTCTGGTCAACGATACGGACGGGGCAATTACTTATTCGGGGACGTGGATTTACAATGGCAGCTGCGGTTTTGGGGATTACCAGGACGACGTGCACTATACGCAGACAAACAATGATTACGCGGAGTATTCTTTTAACGGAACGGGCATCGAACTAGTAACGGAAAAGGATTCTTCGCAAGGAAATATCGATATTTACGTAGACAACGTCTTTAAGCAAACGGTCAATACGTACAACGCAACCCGGCAAGCTCAACAGACAGTATATCGGATCTCCGGACTATCGAGTGGCAGTCATACGATCAAAGCCGTCAAGAAATCGGGAACGTACATGCTGATCGATCAATTCAAAGTACTCAGCAATAAAATCCAGATTAACGATACCGATCCCGGAATCATCCATTCCGGCGCGTGGTCGCTTAACAGCAATCGCGGATTTGGGGATTACAACAACGATGTGCACTTCACGCAGACGAATAACGACTATTTCCAATATACGTTCAATGGCACGGGCATCGAGCTCCTGACGGAAAAAGAAGCTGGGCAGGGGGACGTGGATATCTACGTGGACAACGTATTCAAAACGACGGTTAGCACGTACAACGCGACTCGTCTGATGAACCAAGTCGTCTATCAAATAACGGGTTTGACTCCGGGCAGCCATACGCTCAAAGCCGTGAAGAAAACGGGAACTTATATGCTTCTGGATTCGCTTAGAGTAACACCATAATTGAAGACGCAGGCTCTCCACACCATTGGAGGGCCTGCCATTTTGGAGGCTATGCATGAACATCATAGATCGGCTAAGAAAGCATAATTTGCGCTACGACCGTCCGGCTGCTACCTTTTTCGAAGGGGCATTGCTCGGGAACGGCGGCTTAGGCGCCGTCGTCACGACAAGACCGGACGCGATCGTCATTCATTTCGGACATAACGACGTCTGGGACATCCGGATCGCCGAAAATCATAAGGACGATATCGGTACGTTCGAAGAAGTATTCGAGAGGTTAAAAGCGATTCCGTCCCATTACGCCTCTCTTGATGAAGACGACTGGTACCGCGAGTACGTGAAGATGGCTTCGGAAAACTACGCTTTTCCTTATCCGAGACCGATGCCTTGCGGCACGTTGCTTCTCGGTTTTGATCAACGGACGACAGAGGTGCTCGGTCACGAGCTTCATCTTGAAAATGGACTGTGTGAGGTTCACTTGCTGACGGAGGGCGTACGTTCGATACTCCAGGTTTTCGTAGATCAGAAATCGGATCGGTTGTGGGTCGCGATGAAGGACGAGCCTGGCGTTAAGGGGCTCGCTTCGACTCCGATTGAACGGATCAAGCTGATTCCCGACCCGGAGACACCGAAGGATCTGCCGACTTATTCTGCCATCGTGGACGAGGCGAACAGAAAATTGGCTTTTCGTCAGCCGCTCCCCTATGCCGTTAACGGAATCGAGGGAGATGCCGAGGACCGTACGTTCCGGTTGTTGGCGAAGGTGTCAGGGGCGGATTCATTGCAACGCGGAACGGGGGATACGGAAGCGTCGCTGTCGTTGAATGCAGGGTGGGTCATCTGCGCGGTGCTCGAGCATGGACTTTCTTCGAACGTTCCGTCGGTCGAAGAAGACCTGGAACCGCTCGAGAAACGATCGGATGGGAAGTCATTCCCGTTCAAAGATGCGCTTACGGAATCGGGATCGGTGTGGCAAGAGTATTGGTCCCGCTCGGGGGTTGCACTAGCCGACGAAACGCTCGAAGCCGTCTGGTATCGTAATCTCTATTTCTTTAACTGTTCGGTGAAGCCGGACGCTTCTTGCCCCGGCATATTCGCGAATTGGAGCTATGGGAAGATCGGCGCGGAATGGCACGGGGATTACCATATGAATTACAATACGCAGCAGCCGTTCTGGGTCGCTTTCTCCAGCAACCATGCTGACAAGCATCTGGCGTACGCGAACATGGTCGATCACGTTCTTCCGGTCAGTCGCAAGTGGGCGCGCGAGTACTACGGTATGCGGGGCGCGTATTTCCCACATTCCGCTTTTCCTGTGCGGATGACGATGATGCCTTATCCGGTCCCGCATTGGGGGTGGGAAATTTGCGAGACACCATGGACGGTGCAGAGCTTGTGGTGGCACTATCTCTATACGATGGATAAGACTTTTCTGGCGGATCGCGCGTTCGGCCCGATGAAGGACGCGGTATTGTTTATGGTCGATTATATGAAACGTCCGGACGCAATTGGCGAACAGTGGGGAGACGGTCTATACCATATTTTCCCCACCGTCGTGCCTGAGCTGTATGAGTTGACGCCCGGCTTCCGCAAAAATAGAGATTGTATCGTTGATTTGACGTTGACGAAGTTTCTGTTTCGCGCTTTCGCACAAGCTTGTGAAACACTGGGCAAGGAAACGGAGGAAGCTGCACTGCTCGCGGAGACTTCGGAAGTGCTGAGCCGGTTTCCGGCTTATCCGACAGCGCAATCCGGGCGGGGGACGGTGTTTGTTTCCGTCGCGGGAGAGGATCCAGAAGTTGTCTACAACGTGCCGAATGGCATCTCGACGGTGTTCCCGGGCGAAGACCACGGCTTGCATTCCCCGGCAGAAGAATACGCGATCGCTGTTCAGTCCTACCGCAATCACCGGAACGAAGGTGGCAACGACCTCGTGTTCTATCCTATGGCCGGAGCCCGGCTTGGTCAGCTTGATTTGGAGCGGTTCAAAAGACAAATCGCTTATTGCATGCTTCCGAATGGCACCTGCACCGATAAACTGCTGCAGTCTGGCGGGCGATACTCAGATACGACCCCGTTCGACTACATGGCTCCGATGGGCATCTGGTTCGAGAATTTCGCGCTTCCGGCCGTCATTAACGAATGCTTGATGCAGAGCTATACGGGTGTGATCCGGTTGTTTCCGAACTGGCCAGAAGATAAACCAGCTGAGTTCTTCACTTTGCGTGCCGTTGGTGGCTTCCTTGTTAGCGCTGCAGTGGACGAAGGCGAAGTAAGCTGGATCGAAATCGTTAGCGAGGCTGGTTCTAAGCTTCGATTGCACGATCCGTGGAATGAAGGTCGAATGCTGGAACGCGATACGACGGTAGGAGAAAAGATTAGGCTGGTGAAGCAAGCGTGAGAGGAGGACATAACGTGTTTCATAATCGTGAAGGACTGCCCCGATTAAGGGAGAAGCTGCAAAGCAAGGAACCTGCTATCGTCGCTTTTCTGGGAGGGTCGATCACGGAAGGCTACGGTGCCTCCGAGCCAGATAAGACGAGCTGGCGGGCATTGACGGAAACGTATTTCACGTCGGAGTATCCGGAAGTTCGGTGGACATTCGTCAACGCGGGGGTCGGTGGGACGAATTCCTCCTTAGGCGCTCATCGGCTGCGGTCGCATACTCCATTGGAAGAGGGGATCGACTTGCTGCTCGTCGAATTCGCGGTCAACGACAGTCAGCATCGCGCTCGCTCGGAGGAAGGGAGAGCAGAGACGATCCGCGGTATGGAGGGGATTTTAAGGCAATGCCGGACATTATCTCCATCTGCGGATATCGCATTCCTCTATTCGGCGAACGAGGACAATCTTGCGGAAGCCGAACCGTTTTTCATTGCGGTCCACGAAGAAGTTGCTGAGCATTACGGAATTCCTTCCGTATCGTTCATGAGGCATGCTCGGGATTGGCTCGACGCGGGCAAAGGAAAGTGGGAGGAGTTCGCTCCGGACGGCGTACATCCCAGCGATGCGGGCTATGCTTTGTATGCGGAGGCGTTGCGTGGGTTTCTAGAGCATGCGTTAGGTGGTTCCGAGGAAACCGGGCGACGGGTGGGCAGCCGAGAGCTTGTTCTTCCTGCTCCGCTAAGGGAGGACAATTACGAATTAGCCGACATGTTGAAAGCGACTAGTTTGTACGACGTACAAAGTATGAGTTGGAGCGATAGGCCCGAACCTCTCGTGAATTGGCGATACGACGCCAAGCACCTTGCTTCCGAGGAAGCCGGAGCGGAGTTCAGTTTCGAGGTTTATGGGCGAGGTGCGGGACTGCTTCTGTTGTGCGGACTGGATACGGGAATATTCGAATTCTCCGTCAATGGGGAGGAATATCGAGAATATAACCCGTTCGACGAGTGGTGCCTGCTCTTCAATCGTCCTGTAATGGCTTTGCTCGCTTCGCGAGAGCAGGAGGTGACGTTGCGGATTCAAGTCAGGAACACGACGCGCAAGGACGAAAGAAGCATCGGCAATAAGCTGCGGGTACTAAGAATACTACGCCATTAGGGTGACATTATCACAGCACAATAACAATTAGCCAATATTTACATTGACTTCACAAGTGCCAAGGTGTTATGATGTACTTCGTTGTTGCGTTGATTTTCTTGATGCGATACACGATATGCGGCCATGGCGGAATTGGCAGACGCGCTAGATTCAGGTTCTAGTGTCAGCAATGACGTGGAGGTTCGAGTCCTCTTGGCCGCACCATAAATTAAACTCAGGAAGCCTACTCCGGTATGGCTTCTTTTCTTTTTGTCTGTATGGTGGGATACTGTAATGGGAGGCATGAAATCAGCGTTGTTGACGGATTGTTGACGGAATTTTTTTCTTCGATTTCTTAGAGGGATCAAATTAATTAAATTTGCTCGCGAGCTCCCGGCTTACTTTCTTTGTAACGTGTACATAGATATCATCGGTGGTTTGTTTCTGCTTATGTCCTAAGCGTTCCTGTTTTGCTTTCATTGAAGCGCCGGCTTCTATGAAGAGTGTGGCGCTGCTGTGACGTAGATCGTGCAGCCTTCGTCTTCGCTATCTGCCGTATGATCATTCTCTCCGGGAGCTTTAGCTTCCGGTATTTTCCTTTTTAATCTTTAAGTATAATGTCTAAAAATGTAAAATATCAGTCTTATAATTCCTTATTTTTCCTCGTATGATTGGAACATTACATACGAGGAGGAAAAAAGCTAATGAAAAAAATGTTAACCCTGTCCTTAGTAACAATGTTTTTCCTTTCAATGATTTCCCTTAATCCGGCTTTCGCTGGTAATCGGGTCTGGGAGTATTCAGATGAGATGCCAAGCCCGCTGGTCGGATTTGGTATGGTGAATGTGAATGGGGATATATATTTTTTTGGGGGTCAGACTACCACAACTGTAACGAATAAAGTAGAAGTCTATAATCCAACTTCAAATACACGGATAGCAAAATCCAACATGCCGACTGCAAGAGCCGGGTTTTCAACTGTCACTCTAAATAATAAAATATATACGTTTGGTGGATTTTCGGGAAATGCAGCTACATATGATGGTGGGCCGTTAAACACTGTAGAAGTGTATGATCTTGCAACTGATACATGGGCTAGTAAGGCAACAATGCCATCTGCTCGTGGTTGGGCAACTGCAGCCGTATATAATGGGAAAATTTATGTGTTCGGAGGGCTGGTAAGTAAGTCTGAAGAAGCCTCGAATACGGTTTTTGTTTATGATCCAACCACTGATACATGGGCAAACAAAGCGAATATGCCAGTAATTCAATATGCTCCTTCCAGTGTTGTAGTAAATAATAAGATATATATTGTAGGGGGGAGTACTGGGGCGTCACGCGTACAAAATACATTGTGGGAATATACTCCTGAAAACGATACCTGGATTAAAAAAGCGGGTATGGCTACTGCAAGATGTGCTGTCGCTGCTGTTTACTGGGATGGAGTTATATATGCCATAGGAGGAGCTACTTCTTCGAGCGGCACTAATGTAGTAGAAATGTATGATATCTCTAGTGATACATGGAAGTCTGCTCCGAGTATGAATGATTCAAGATGGGGGCATGCTTCAACTGTTATTGGAGGGAAACTATCTGTATTCGGTGGAGGTACCCAGTTTAATGCGATTAGTAAATCAGTAGAAATACTTACTATAGAAGACCCCTCTACACCAATCTACGACGGTAGGGCCCTCCTAACGATCTACATCTCCGGTGGCCAGATCAAGGAATATGACCTGTCTGCAGCTGAGCTTAATGCCTTCATTACTTGGTACGATACCAAAGATGCCGGTACGGGTCCAGCTAAGTACAAGTTCATTAAGACATGGAACAAAGGACCATTTAAGGCTCGTACTGAATATGTGATTTTTGATAAAATCTTAACTTTCGATGTGGATGAATATGATGCAGTAAATCCATAACATTGCATGGCCCGTTGGCTTCGGCTGGCGGTTTTTTTTATTTATCTTGTAATAGAACATGTGTTCGTATATAATGAGCAAACACACATTCCGTTAGATGAAAAATATGATGCTGAGAAGGTGAAGCTAAGTTTGCGGTGAGACTTACATTGAGCATGGAAGGGTAATATAAATTAATTTAAAGGAAAATAACATGAAGGGAGATAAGCAGGGATATCGAATAAATACGAGCTTAATGGGACAAACAAATAAAAAGAACATCCGTTCCGAAGAACGTGAGTTCCAATTGCCAAGCATTCCATAATCAGGGAAGATAGGAATATATTTTGTATACAACAACTGATTATTGGAAGGTGTAAAAAATTGAAAGTCTTTCTACCTGATCAATTTAATAGAGATACCATGTATTCCTTCATTGATGAAGTTTTAAATGAAGACGCATTACCAAAATCAACAGAGTTTGACTTTGACTTTACAAGACTAAATTTTATTCGTCCGGTTGGAGTGACAGTCCTTAGTAATTTAATTGGAAGACTTCAAAAACACGGTTCAAAAGTTACGATTACTTATCGTGTCCCGGATAGAAGAAAAAAATTCTGTCCCATTGCATTTCTAGATGATTCAATGTTCTTCAAGCACTACTTAGGCTCAACGCTAGATGATACCGCTTCTCTCAGGCCAACAACAAGACCTTTAGCTAATGTTACCTATGATAGAAGCTATGCTTATTTAGAGGAATCGATGTCTTGGTTGGCGGGTAAACTAAGTTTAACTAAGGAGTCTTTAGGTGATATCAAGACTTGTTTGAAAGAAGTTTTTAACAACATCAAGGACCACTCTTCAGAGAATATTGGCAATATTTTTATCCAACAGTACCCAAGTGAAAATACTGTAATGGTCGCCATCTCGGATTTCGGTGTAGGGATTCCGCGTGCAGTCCAAAATAGCCATGCAGGGGTAGATGATGCAATGGCACTTCAAATGGCTGTAAAAGAGGGTTTTACAACGAAATCTACACCTCGTAATAGAGGGGCAGGACTTGATTTTCTTTTGCACAATGTGGTTAAAAATAACAAAGGATGTGTTTACATCCATTCTAATCATGGTATACTGAGGGCAATTCATCAAAATGATGGTGCAGTGATCACAACCAAAAAAACAAGTGGGTTTTATCCCGGCACATTATTGGAGATTGAATTTAGAACTGATACCATCGAGTATATTGAGGAGGAATTCGCGTGGGACGACTAATCAAAATCATTGATCACGTCAGCCAATGTTACTCAAATGCAGATGGGGAAATTATACAGATACTCTTGAGGGAAAGATTGAGGAGCGGACTTAAAACTTCACTTTCTTTTGCTGGTATAGACGGAGCATCATCTTCATTTATAAACTCAGCTTTAATTGAGCTGTTGGATGAGTTCAGTTTTGATTTTATAAAATCTCATTTATCATTTACAGACACAACAAAGACAATTAATGAAACTATTAAGAAACGCTTTTCCTTTGAGGTAAATGAAAGAAAAAAGCTCATTAGCGTTTGAGTGACTTTGTTTACCTAAGATAAAACCCCACTAACCTGTATGGTTGGTGGGGTTATTTCGTATGTTGTCATCAAAGGGAATATTATGTATTGTTGTGAAAGAGGAGGAGTGGACATCGTGGGTTTTTGGAACAGTTTGAAAAATGGCGGACTTGGAAAAAGCGGAGGCATAAAGGGGTTGTTCGAGGAGATTGGAGAGAAAGTCCGAAAAAGTGACCTAAGCGTGAGAGACGTCTATCAACCCTCACGAATACTAAAAAGAACTGGTGAGAAAGTTGTACATAAAGTCAGACAGAAATCAGAAGTTATTGCAAACAACATAAATTCAAATTTTGGAACAAAAGTTGAAAACTTCAATGATACTGCAGTAAAATTCTCTTCAAACATCAAAAATGTTAAAGAAGCGATCAATCCGTTCAGTTACAGTATAATCAAGAAAGAAGCGGATCTAAATATTGGGGACCATATCTATGTTTTTCGCCTCGGCTACTCGCATCATGCCATTTATATGGGTTCAAATAAAGTAATCCATTACTTGCGTGAAGAAGGCATTCGTATAGATAGCATAGATACTTTCGCTCAAGAAGCTGTTATTCAAGTGAAACATAGTGTTTGTACTCATGAACCTTCTGAGATTGTTCGAAGAGCATTTAGTCGGATCGGTGAACGTGAGTATGATCTGGTTTCCAACAACTGTGAACACTTAGCAAATTGGTGTCGCAATGGACGATAGCATACCTTAAATCATTCCGTTCAAAATGAGCAGGAGGGGTAACCTCACTGCTCTGTTTTTGTCGACTTTTTAGTTTTTTTAGTATGCAAATAAATCAGCTATGATTACTTCGCCAGGAGAACCAAGATTATAAATAGAATTAGTCGACAATTGAGTTGCACCGACATAAAGTTTAACACGTTTAACCGCCCCAATATCTACTTCTCCGCTCACCACTCCACTTTTCTCATCAATTTGAAACTCCTTAAACACTAAGCCAGATTCATCATTGAAAAACTACTTTTATTGGTTCGGCTCCAACTTTTACGGCAGCTTTGAATGAAATTTTTTGATAGTTTTTGTTTGTATTAAGAAGGATAGATTTAAGTAATAAACTATTGTTAACTTTTACGTAGAAACCAGATTTGAATGTTTCATTACCTACAGTTAAAAGGTCAGGATCGGTTGTTGGACTACCTCCATCAGCTTTTTCGAACAACTTTCCTTTTATCAAATCAACCTTATTATCTTTTGCTCCAATAGTAAGTTTGTTCGTTTTAGGGTCAAAGCTGGCCACATATCCCAAGCTCTCGGATAATTCATTTACCGGGACATAGACCTTGCCATTATACGTAATGGGCCTGATTTCTTTTCCTTTATTATCTTTGGGCGTAAAAGACTTACCGAGGATTTTTGTTGTGATTGCATAATTAATTGTTGCTTTGATGTTTTCGATCTTTGCCGCTGCAGTAACGGTAGCTGTTACTAAGGAAGCAGCTAATACGGCGGAGATAATGATTAGTGTTCTTTTTTTATCAGATTTTCTCCTAAAATTACAATATTTGATTACTTTCTCATTTATTAGACCAATTAAAGGAAATGCCCTCCTTTTGTAGAAAGGTGATATAGGGAGGTGTTACTATTAGTAAAGACAAACTTAGGTATGCTATTTTGAAGGAAATTTCCAATGGCAATACTCCACTCTCTGAAGAGGAGTTAAGCGTCGATGGAAAAGAATTCGACGATGCTGTAAATTTCTTGGTGAGAGAAAAGTATTTAATTGGCGTAGAACATTATGATGACAGGCCTCAATTGCACAAGATTGGACCGGAACTTACCGAAAAAGGTGAGAAGTATCTCGAAGAAAATAGCACATTTTCCAAAACTTACAGAGGTTTAAAAGAAATAAGAGATTGGTTATGGTTGTAGCACCTTCGGGTGCTTTTTCTTTTGCGATAGCTCAGGAAAAGTTTCCTTACCTCTAAAATCATCATTACAACCAAATTCCCTAAATCCTCGAAACTTTACAATCAAATATTTGCCCGAGGGCTTCGGCTTTCGGGATTTTTGTCATTTAACTTTACATATTCGCACCAGTTCCGTATAGCAACTTTACATTCATATGTTCTCAGAAAAAGCCCGTCGACCAATTAAGGTTGACGGGCTTTTCTTTGTTCATACTATTCTAAATGATCTATCGCGTATTGCGCTTCCTCTTTGGTGAATTTTTCTCCATATTCTGAAATCAATTGATCGTAAATGTCCGCATCTGACATATTCATTTCCGCATATGATTTAGCCATTCTTTGTGCATTTTTTTTCCAATCAATAGTGATATTATCTATGGCATATTGAGCGGCTTCTTTAGGAAAATTTTCTCCATATTCAGAGGTCAGTTGATCGTAAATACCCGCCTTTGACATATTCATAGTCTCTGCGTAGGATTCCGCCATTTTTAATGCCGCCCTATATTCTCTAGGCACACTCTTCTCAGTAGCTGCCGGTGTTGGCGTCTCTTTATCCACTACCGGTGCATTCGTTGCCTCGGTCACAGTAGCCGAACTCGTCGGTACTGATCCACTTGCAGGCTTGAGAACTTCATTTTCCGGAGAGCAACCAGAAAGAAGTAGAGCGGCCATCGCGCTAGTGATTAAAACTTTCTTCATTCCAAATCCCCCAATTATAGGAATAAAATCTATTCCTAATGTTACAATAAGTGGCGGATTTTGACGAGTACTGGTTTTCAATGAGTATCTATGTAAAGGGCTATTTTACAAGAAAGAGCAGGAGGGAAGACCTCGCTGCTCTTATCATCAGAACTAGTTTTTGGGACTGTTTGAGTTAGGCTTTATTTTCATAAGGCTCACGGAGGGCGATTACCTTTTTTGGTAATGATTCCTTCTGATTGATTAGAAACACCGCGCTTTCTATTATTCTTCCATAGAGACTAGAGATTAAAGAGATATTTCTTTAGCTCAAATCAAGGTGGCATATAAAACGACTTGGGAGCAAGTTGAGACTGATCGTCAACGAAGCGGGTTACTGACTTTATGATGATTTCCTTTGCAGTCGGCCCAGTAGGGCACATCATCTTTAATACACATCCACAACGGAGAGTTGAAGAGTGTGTTCAATTCACTCTCATTATTGTATCCATTGAAATTCACCGGTATAACAGGACCGTCGCGATGATAAAACCTAGGCATGAACTTAGCTGTTATATATTGCGGATGAGAGGACATAAACCGATATAGTCTAAGGATTCTTGTGATCGCCCTGGATTCAGCGTGTTCAAATCGTACGAATACATTCACCTTAATAATTTTGCCACTTTCCTGATCTGTGACCGATGAATGGAGACCCATTCTTAATATTATCAATTGGAGAGTTGGAGCTTTTAGGAATAGATACCACAACTGCATTACCAGAAAAATTACAAATCTCACAGCAATAGCTCAGAATTCAAGCATCGTTCTTAATTGGTCAACTGTAACAGGAGCAACAAGCTATATAGTTCAAAGGAGTACTACGGTTGGCGGTCCATATACAGCCATTGCTAGTAATGTATCAGGCACAACTTATTCCGATACCTCTGCGGTGGCCGGTACGACCTATTATTATGTTGTACTCGCTGTTAATTCTAATGGTCAAAGTGGTCCATCTAATGAAGCTTCTGCTAAAATAGAAGCTGCTTCCGGCAGCAGAGCCTTACTGACGATCTACATCTCCGGCGGTCAGATTAAAGAGTATGACCTTTCCGCAGCTGAGCTTAATGCCTTTATCTCCTGGTACGATGCCAAAGATACCGGTACGGGTCCTGCTAAGTACAAGTTTATTAAGACATGGAACAAAGGACCGTTTAAGGCTCGTACTGAATATGTAATCTTTGATAAGATCTTAACGTTTGATGTAGATGAGTATGATGCATTGAATCCATAACATTGTATGGTCCAGGGGCTTCGGCTCTTGGGCTTTTTATTTTAAACTGTAGATAAAGCAGGAGAATCGACACGAAACGCGAAAATGTTAACTACTGGAATATAACTTCAAGGAGTGGACTTGGTGAAATCTTTTTTAAGACTTACTGTACTTGTACTACTAATAACGGTTGCAGTTGGGTGTAGTGGGGGGAGTAGTTTCAAGCCAAATACCTTTTCGTCATCAGATATGTGTATTGTTAAGATCAATAACAAATCAAAGGTGTGTTACGGGGATTCCCGGTCTCAAGCTGAGAAAGTTTTGGGCTCAGGGACAAAGTCTCCATTCGGTTATGAGTATGATTTCGGGGTGAAATTAGCGTTTCGGGATGACAAAATTGTTTTCCTCTCTTTCGATGAAGATGCAAAAGGGGTTTATAGAACTGCACGCGGAGCCAAGATTGGAATGCTAAATAGCGACGTTAAAAAGCTATACGGCAATAAGTATTCAGGTGAAGACGGGATTTATTTAGGGTATTTTTATGATTCAAAAGACAAAAAGTTTATTGACGAGGTGCCACCGACATGGACAGACCCTAATTCTGATATTGGAGTGAACACTTTTGTATTACAAGCATATTTTGACGATAACGGGTACACAGATCGGATTATGTTGATTGATTACCAATATGCAATAAAAATGCAATGACAGCCGCATCAAATTACCAAGAGTTTGGGATTATCAAAGAGTATCTATGTAATTAGGAATCTTTGACAAGGTGCTTCCCGTTGATCTAGAAGTAGTAGTAAATCCATAACAATGTGTGGCCCGTTGGCTTCGTCTGACGGGCTTTTTTTATAAAAAAGAGCCCAGAAGGGCTCCATACTATTTAACCTTAAACCAAATGCCGCCCGTGCCATCATATTTACGACCGAACGCTAACAGTGGAGCAGAATCATCTTTCTGGACTTGGAATACTGCCCAGCCAGTGTTGGAAGCTCCTGTATATAAATTAGAGTCAAGTTTAGGATCGGGAGAAACGGCAAACGCCGCATAACCGTAATCTTTACCTGTAGTAGACACAAGAGTGAAGGATCCACCGCTGATACTTATTTGAGCGTCCGTTTTAGCGGTCTTTGTGACGGTAACACTAATCTTTGCGAGAAGATATTCAAATCCGCTCACCGCCTCAGAATTAAATTGATTAGCTTCTTGGATTAGCTTCCAAGCTTCTTCACCTCTAATTGCTTCGTCAACCGAAATAGTTGCGCTGTATTTTTCGATAATATTATCAATCGAGATGCTTGCCTTTGTTTTGAGTGGAGCAGGATTGCTGCGGGCTAGGCCGATATTCGACTTAGGAGCAGTTTTAGGTGTGATGGCTATCGTTTCAGTTTTTTTGTCGTAATTGTAATCTAGCCCGCCTATAAAATCGGTAATTGTTTTAATGGGGGCATAAAGAGTTCCGTTAATCTCACGAACATCTGTCTTGACTACTTTTCCATCGAGTTTTAATGTGTACTTTGTCGCTGCATAAGAACCTAAAGTGAATGAGGCAAGAATCAACAACATTACTGTAGAGATGATAAAAATTTTCTTCTTCATATTTACCTCGAGGTTGTCTCCATCGGCTGGAGGATTTGCTATCACATAATTACCTATAGTCTACATGAAATGTCTGGTCGTGGTGATATGTGGAAGAAAACCCAATATAAATAACCCCAATAACATATGGTCAGTAGGGTTTTATTCGAGTCTAGTTGAAGTGTATTTCTTAATCACTATGTAACCACTTATTATTACAATTTCTCCCAAAATTAAATTTCATTTTGCATCATATCCATTAATGAACTGTGCAAATCTTGATCTATTATTCCGGATAAGTCAATCCTATTAATTACAGCACGCTCAAGGTCGCTATTAATACTTTTGATTATAGTTTTAGATAAATCGCCTTCTATTTCTAATATCCCACTATATGTTGTCTGATAATATAACCCCCAAAACAATCCTATGTTTTTATTCAAGACCATTGTCTTTACTGAATCATCTTCTTCATGAAAGACATCAGAATCCATAGCAATTTTTTTGTTTAATGCCCAAATAATAAAATTATATACGTTTCCTTCTTTGTCTATTTTTTTAAGCTCAATAAAGTAATACAAAAATATTATTTGATGTATTGATTGGAATTGTACATAATTCAATATGAAATTATTAAGTTCATTAGTGCTAAGCTCTTCAGTTTTAACGCTGTTGAAATTTCCTAGAGCAAAGTATAAGTTATATTTAGTCTCCATTACGGTTTCACGTACTTGCTCCAAAGATGTGTTCATAATTGCATTTTGATCAAGTTGCTCTTGCAATGAAGAGGAAATTTGCTTGAATCCCGTATTCATATGATTAATTGTTTGTTCTAAGCTATCTCGCAATTCTGCCACTGTTTCATTTAATCGGAGAGATACTTGTTCATTCGTTCTATCAAGACTGGATGTTACACTCTCTATTCTTTTTGCAGAAGTGTCTAGTTTTTCATTTGAACTACCGTAAATAGAATTCTGATAAAATGCATAAATTAATGCAGCAACAGCCAGTATGATACTACTTAAAGTACCTGCAAATCCTATGTACGATACTACCTCATTACCGTTTTTACCGTAAAAAAAAGAAAACAAAAGCAATCCTGTCCAAACTAGGAAAGCTATCATGTACCTATAATGAAGCTTTTCTTTGTCATTCAATCAATTCGCCACCCTACGACATTTTTATACATAATATTCGAGGGGGCAAATGGAAAATCCTTCTTGTCTGAGCTTATTTCTTACACCCTCCACGAAATAGTCCCATTCCAAGAAAAAGACCTCCAACCCGCTTATAAAGCGTGGATGGAGGTCTTTCCAATTCATCTTATTTCGTTAACAACCAAGCGTCGATTTGCTTTTGCTTCTCGGCAATGATCTTGTCGAGGCCAGCTTGCTTCATACGTGCGTTGAACTTAGGAAGGAATACTTCAGGATCCACTGTTCCAGTTGCAATGCTAGGCAGCAACTCGTCTCTCACGTTCGCAACAGCTGCGATTTCTGTCTTGACTGGCTCAGCGTCGAAATTAAAGCCAAGGATTTTGCTCGGTACGCCAGAATCGTTATACTCTTTGAACAAATCCCATTTCTTGGTGTTTTGTCCTTTTGTGAAATGATTCAGGAATTGGTTTCCGAACTCCCAGAAAGCATTAGGGAAATAGCCGGAATTTTGTCCAGTTAAGCCAGGTGCGAAATCAATAACGTTATCGACGTCTGTTCTCACAAAATGTGTACCTTCTACGCCGTAGTTAAGGATATTGTTGACGATAGGATCTGTATTTACTAGCTCAAGGAACATCAAAGCGCGTTCAGGATTTTTGGATGACGATACTACTGCATTCATTGAACCTTGAGTGTCATTGGATGTGATAAAAGGTGTTGTAATAGAGAACTGTTCAAGCGGGAAGCCGTAGGATGCGCCTACTTCTTCATTAGCAAGTGGCTTTGTCGTTCCGCCTAGTAAGAAAACTTTCTTTCCTTTTCTATCTGGCGCGCCATCTTTTACGATTGCAGCATCTTTACGAACATATCCAGCTTTGTAGTACTTGTGCATTGTTTTGAATATCTCTTTATATTCGGGTGTTTCGTACTCATTAACTACAACTGTATCTTTGTTCTTGTACAGCATTCCGGGAATATTTTGATCGCCTACAGGATCAAAGTCAAGGAATGTCATAGCAAAGTTCATGTTATAAACCCCACCTAATGGAGAAACATTAGGGTCTTTTGCTTTTACTGTAGCTAAAATAGGTTCGAGATCTTCCAGTGTCGGTATTTTAGTCTGGAATGCTTTCAATTGGTCTTCCAAGCCATACTGCTTGGCAAGCTCCGTGCTATAAGCAAAGCCGTTCGTATGAGCGATTTCTTTACTTGTCGGGATAGCATAGATTTTTCCTGCAACTCTGGCGCCTTCAAAAAGAACCTTAGGTAAGTTTTCTACTGTTTTAGGAGCATATTTAGGCAGCAAATCGGTAATATCCGCGAAATATCCTTTGGCTACGCTTTGCGGGAATTGGCTCCAGCCTGCGGTGAACATAATATCTACATTAGAACCGGACGCGAGCAGAACAGGGAACTTATCCTTCCAGCTTCCCCAATCAACAAAGTTAAGATGTACAGTTGCGTTGATCTTGTCTTTCAAATAATCGTTTAGTGCTTTTTCAACTAGCTTAGTATCCTTTTGTGGAGCTGCTGGCAAATACCAGTTTAATTCAACAGGCGCAAGCTTCTCTTGCTCAGGTTCAGATGCTGTTTCAGTTGCTGCTTCAGTTGTACTTGCTGGTTGACTAGCTGTTTCTTTCGTTTCAGTAGCACTTGTCTTGTTGTTATTGGAGCCGCATCCCGTAAGAACCATGCTGAATGCAAATACGGATATCATGGCCCAAACTAATGCCTTTTTCGTAAAGCGCATCGTAATCCCCCTCAAAATTTGAAATATTTATTTACTAACCGTTTAGAAGCCTGTACACAGCGTCTAAATGGGATTAGCCCTTAATTGCGCCTATCGTCAAGCCTTTGACAAAATACTTCTGAAAGAAAGGGAAAGCTAGAATGATGGGGCCAATTGTAACGATACATAATGCCATTCTAGCACTTTGGCCTGGAAGATCAGCCATCGTCATTGCTCCCTGTCCTGATAGCGAAGATATCTGAATTAAATATTCCAACGTAGATTGAACCCGATACAGAAGGAACTGCAAAGGAATTAATTTTTCGTCGGTAATGTACAAAAGCGCTGTAAACCAGTCATTCCAGTAATGAAGAGTATTAAATAAGCCAATCGTTGCCAGCGCGGGCGTCGATAGTCTTAGAATAATAGAGAAGAAAATTCGCCATTCTCCTGCGCCGTCGATCTTCGCGGCTTCCACGAGAGAGTCGGGGATGCTGGAGGTGAAAAATGTTTTCATAATAATGACATACATTGGCGATACCAGCAAAGGAAAGATCAGAATAAATAGCGTATCGCTCCAGCCTAAGACATTGGAATAGATCATGAACGTCGGAACGAGTCCGCCATTAAATAGCATTGTGAAAAATACCAAGAAGGAGAAAAAGTTTCTATATTTGAATTCCTTTCTTGAAATCACGTAAGCATACAGAGCGATGATAAACACGCTGAGAAGAGTTCCAGCAATTGTTATGAATAAGGAAACGCCATAGGATCTAATAATTTGCTCAGTGTCGCTAAAAATATATTCATAAGCTTGAAAGCTGAATTCTTTCGGAAAAAAGCTGTATCCGTTCGCAGTTAGTGTGCTCTCGCTCGTAATGGATACCATGAATATTAGAATGAGAGGTCCAATACACAAGGCTACGAAAAGAACAAAGATCATATGAAAGAGAATGTTTGTCGGTGTGGAGATTTGATTTTCAATATTCGATTTCTTTTTAGCTATCGAAGCCATAGGAGTTCACCTCTTACAAATTATTAGAACAACACATGATCTTTGTTTATTTTTTTGACAATGAGATTGGCTCCAAGCACCAGCACTAAGCCTACGAAAGCCTGATACAGTCCTACTGCGGTTGACATGCTAGGATCGCCCATGACTCTTAAGGCATTGAACACGTAGGTGTCGATGACAAGGGTCACCGGATAAAGTGCGCCTGAATTCTGAGTGACTTGAAAGAATAGGCCGAAGTCCGCGAAAAATATTCTTCCAATAGATAATAGAGTTAAGATAATCATTAAGGGTGTTAATAAAGGAACCGTGATATTAATAGCTTGCTTCCACTTATTGGCTCCATCGATAACGGCTGCTTCGTATAATTCCGTATCAATGCTGGATATTCCAGCGAAATAGATAATGGTGTTAAATCCTAGTGTTTTCCATATGGTGACCAATGGGAGAATATAGAGCCAGTATTTAGGTTCCGAGTACCATGCAATCGCTTCAAACCCTAGTGGCTCGACAATGTATTTATTAATAAAACCGGCGTCAATACTGAAGAATGCGAAAGCAAGGAAAGAAACGACGACCCACGACATGAATTGAGGTAAAAACATGGCCGTCTGATAAAATTTGGCGAGCTTGCTATTTCTTATCTCGTTTAGCATGATGGCGCTCGGAACAGCGGTTACCAATGTTAGGATAATAAAAAGGCCGTTGAATAAGATCGTGTTGCGGGTAACGCTAAAGCCATAGGAGGTGTTGAGGAAAAATTCGAAATTCTTAAACCCAACCCATTCGCTTGAAAACAAGCTTGTGATAAAGTTTCCTGAACTCATCTTAAAGTCTTTGAATGCCAATATTACACCGAACATCGGAAGGTAATTATTGATTATCAAAACGGTCAGTACAGGGATCAGCATAATAAATAAGGCTTTGTTTTTGTTCAATTCATGAAATAAGGAATTTGATTTCTTCCGACCGCTCAGCTTGAGCATGATTGCCACTCCGTTTCTCTCTCTGTCTTTGCTTTACTGTTCCTATTATGGTTTCTATCCCCGTTAGGGTAAATGGACTCATCTATAGGGGAGTGTAAAATTCTATACTCTTTTTATGCAGGGAGAACAGAGACAAGGTTATGCAACAATACGCGAAATGGCACGATCGTTTAAACGATCGTGCCATTTCGCGTTGCGGAAGAGACTGTCGGGAGCTGCGCGATAGGATTCATTTAAGACCCATAGGGTTTAGAGGATTAAAGTTGGGAAAATAATAATGGTTAATGTTTACCGTCTTTGAAGTCACTGCTATATCAAGCAATGTATTCAGACGGCTGCTTTCCTCGAGCAACGATGGATCGTCTTGATTTCCTACGAGAGCTTCCTGATAGATTTTTTTGCGCGACCATTCTTCTAAGCTAAGTGGTGTATCGGGATAGACGGAATCATTGGGACTAGGCAGAAACTGTCGAAAATGCGAAGTGCCCATTTGAACGGTCAGGTCGCTCGCTTGTCTTTTAATAACAGGAATCATGCTGCTATGGGCGAACAATTGACCAATGTATTCATCAGAGTAGAGAAATTCCCACACCTTGGCTGCTTCTTTCGGGTAAGCTGTCCCCGAGCCCACGACATTCCAACCTGCTGTATCGATTTTAATTGCGCCTTTGCCTATACTTGCATTGTCTATCGCCGGAGGTAGGGCAACGCCCCAATCGCTCTTCGGAGAGAATTGGTCAAAGAGCAGAGAGGCTTGCCAGCTGGAGGCGATCATCATACCGATGTTACCGTCTGCGAATTGTGCCATGGCTTGACTGCTCTTCATGTTCTCCATTCCCGGAAAGACGCCGCCGTTATCATTCAGCTCTTTCATGGTTTTGAGCCAAGGCTTATATACGGTCAAATCGTACTTTCCTGCCTTATAGTCGTAAAAATGCACTCCGCTGTACCCGTTTATGGCTTCCATAGGCTGAACGAAATCCATCCATACTTCTCCCATGGGCATCGCAATACCATATTTGCTTCTACCGATTTCGTTATTGCTAATGATTTGAGCTGCTTCCACCAGCTTGGAGAAAGTCCTTGGTGGAAAGTCGGAATCTAGACCAGCTTCTCTAAATAAATCCTTATTGTAAATTAGCCTGTAAGTCAGTTGATTGGAGGGAAGAGAATACATGTGATCTAGGCTGTCTAAGAGCTCCCTAGAGGAGTTTACGGCCCAGTCGGGAAAGGAAGATAAAAACGCAGGGCTTATCATTGGAGAAAGATCGGTTACCCATTCCTTAGTGATATAGCTGTTTAGCCACTCTCTTGGGAGCTCATATACATCAGGACCACTTCCGGATGCGTTCAGTCTGTTCAGCGTTTCAATGTATCTATCAAGAGGGATATTAAGTAAATCAATTTGAATATTTTCCTTGTTATTCTCATTAAATTTGCTGATCGCTTCTTCTACGAATTTCGTTGAAGGAACTGACCATTGGGCGAATTGAATATGGATTTTAGCGGGTTGCGAATTCATCGAAGTCTCTACATCTTTCTGTACTGTAGCTTCCTCTTTATACAACTCGTCATTGCTACATCCAACGCCTAAACAGGTTAGCAACGTTATCGATAGGCTTAAGACAACGAACCATCTGCGTTTATTTTTCATTCTCTCACCTCTAGTGACCCTATTCATTTCATGTTGCGTTTTGGTTATTATTGTATTATATATTAAATGCAAACGATTTAAATAATTCTTTTTCAGCTAAATTCTAGTTGGGTTCTCTTTTAAAACCATCGCTATTCTCGGAAAAGGAGAGAGCCATTATGCCGTCTGAAAGACTGAGGACAAAATTCTTTAATAAGTTTCTTTTTACAATGAGTATAAGAAGTAGGCTACTACTATATTTCATCTTTCTTATCATGCTGCCAACCTCGATTATTTCGGTGACGATATATAATAAATCGAAGGATATTATTACCCATAAAATCAATTCCTCTCTGGAAGAAAAGTTAAATATTATTGCTTCCAACATTACACAAAAGTTTCAGGCTGTTAATAACACCTCCTCCGAAATTTATATGAATAGTGATCTCATTCATATTCTGTCGTCACAACGCCCAAGCGATACGACGGGAATTATTAGCGAGATGTCGAATATGGACAAGCTGCTTTCGAATTATACTGTGACGAATAATGCGCAAGATTTATTGCTCCCTAGAATCTATCTCTTTAATCGACCTGAATATCTATTGCACAGCTTTACGAATAAGGTGTCCGACCTCAGTCTGATCGAGAAGGAAAAGTGGTATACGCTGCTGCCTAACAGGGCTGAATATACGATTGTGGGATTGGATGAGGTGGTCGTTTCCTCTGTAAAGATCAAAACGATAAAGATCGCGAAACGGTTATTCGGACTTGATGATATGAGCATTAAATTCAGTGGTGTGCTTACCGTAGATATCGGAGCCGAATATTTTAATACCATCCTTGACCAATCCAAACCGACGATTGGTAGCTCAGCTTTCATCATAGACGATAACAAATCGATTATTATTAGCTCCGACGAGACCTTACTAGGAACCGTGTTCGAGCCGAACAAACGTGATAATATCCTATCAGCCTCTGAAAGAATAGAACCGTTAAACTGGACTCTCGTTTCTTTAACCCCTATGAATGAGTTAAATGGTGAATTGATTTCCTTCAATAAGGTCATCTATACTGTCATCATTATTTGTGGGATTGTTGCCTTTTTGATGGCCCTGTTCCTATCGGAAAATATTTCTTATCCGATCCGCAAGCTGGTTAAATCTATGAGAGTTGTACAACGTGGTAATTTTGATATCACCTTGGAATACAAAAGGAATGACGAGTTTGCATATTTATTTCATTCCTACACGAAGATGGTCGGAGATATTAAAGAGCTCATTGATAAGCTCTATGTGAGTGAGGTTATGAAGAAGGAAGCCGAGCTTAAAGCGCTACAGGCTCAGATCAACCCTCATTTCCTCTACAATACGCTAGATTCCGTGAATTGGATGGCATTAGAGCTTAATGCGACACGGATAAGCACCATGGTTACTTCACTGTCCAATTTTTTCAGATATAGCCTGAGTAAGGGAGAAACGATCATTTCTCTACGGGAAGAAAAGCTACAAGTGGAAAGCTATTTAATTATCCAAAAAATTCGTTTTCAGGAGAAAATGGACTACTCGATCGATTTTGCTAGCGACATTCTCGATAATCTGACTGTAAAGCTGATTTTACAGCCAATCGTAGAAAATGCGATTTTGCATGGTATCAATCAGGTGCGAGGCAAAGGAATGATTGTGATAACGGGTTCTAAAAGCGACTCCATTATCGAAATACGAGTCAGCGACAACGGAGCAGGCGCCGATATCGATGAGCTTAACTCTATCGTGGACAATCGCAGCCATTCGGCCTCATTTGCCTTGAAAAACGTCAATGAAAGAATAAAGCATTATTTCGGGAGCGAGTACGGAATTCGCTTCTCTAGCAATGAAGATGCAGGCATTACGGTCATCGTGAGGTTTCCCGCGGTCAAAACAATGGAGGGATTATATGTTAACAATGATCATAGCGGATGATGAATCCATTGTTAGGCAGGGACTAAAAAACATAGTGCGTTGGAATGATCTCGGAATAGAAGTCATCGCTGAAGCCAGGGATGGACAGGAAGCCTATGAGCTATGCCAGCAGCTTCATCCTGACATTCTCTTCACTGATATCCGTATGCCCTTAATGGACGGGCTAGAGGTGGCCATGAAGCTGGAGGAGCAGGGGAGTGATATCCGAGTTGTTCTGATCAGCGGTGCCCAGGATTTCAACTATGCCAAAACCGCGCTTGATATTAAGGCGGAAGGGTACGTGCTAAAACCCGTTATTGTGGACGAGCTTAACGAAGTGATTAGAAAAGTAGTCAACCGGATCAAGCTTGAACGAAAGCAACAGTCTGAGATGACACATCTTAAGCGACAGATTCATGAGCATTTTCCACTTATCCGGAATAATTTTCTGAGAAACTTGGCTAGTGGCGTATATGTTAACGCAACCTCAATTCAAAATAAATTAGATTATTTCCAAATCCCTATTCAGTCCGACGAAAGTCTTCTTGTATCCTCTCTGCAAATTGACGACTACGATAATAGGATCGAGAACCTGTCTGAGGAGGATAAGCAGCTTCTAAGCTTTGGAGTTACTAATATTATTGAAGAGATAGTTACCAACTATAACTCGGGAATAAGCTTCGGTATGAGCGAGAATGAATTTGTCCAGATCTATCATCAAAGCGCACTTTCTAACAGGAAATATACCGAAATATGTGCAGAAATCGCTTTGTGCTTGAAAAACTTCCTGAAAGTATCCGTTTCTATCGGAATTGGAAGGCCGATTGACAAGATATCATTGGTTCATACCTCCTTGGAAGACGCACGGTCCGCTTTGCAGTACAAATTCTATACGGGTCATAACTCTATCTTGGATATTAGCGATATCGATATCTTGAACGATACTCCTAACGAGAGCATCATTTCCTCCGAGCTATACGAGAATGAGAACAGATTAATGGGGTATATCAAGCTCGGGGATGTGGAAGGGGTCACGGAAACGATTAACGGCATATTCGACCATCTCTGTAATGGTAGGTCCATGACCGTGGAATACGTACAGGGAGTATGCTTCGAAATGGCATGTATCGCGTCTAGAACCGTTCAGGATCTCGGGGAAAGTATGGATAGTATCGCGGATGAGCGTTCCGTCGTTCTTGATGCGATCTATAGTAAGGAAACTATTGCGGACCTCAAAAGCTACATGTCGAATCTTTTTATAATCATCGCCGAATATTTCTCGAAAAAGTATAATCAGAAGAGTGCTAAAGTCATCCGAAAGATTAAAGATATTATAGATCAGAAATATAGCGGGGACATTAGCGTCGTCAAAATCTCTCAAGAAATCTATTTAACTCCCAACTATCTCAGCATGATCTTTAAACAGGATACAGGGGAAACGATCTCCGAATATATCACGAAGGTTCGCATGGAGCATGCCAAAAATTTGCTCAAAACGACCGATTTGAAAATTCTTGAAATTGCGGAGAAGGTCGGATACGACGACCCTCATTATTTTAGCAAAGCCTTCAAAAAGTATAGCGGAATTCATCCACAGAAGCATCGGCTATAGTCTGTGACTAAAGAAGAGAAGCTGCCCATAGTTAAGGGACAGCTTCTCTTCGTTGTACGGGTACGCAGATTACTGCTTAGGGAGCAAACTCGATGTAGTCTAGGTTGATATTTCCTGAATTGCCGGAATCGTATTTTATTTCAATCGTATTACTACCGGAATTGAGGACAACTGGTTCGGTAATCGTTGCCCAAGTGTTCCAATTGCTCGAATTAGCAAAGCTTAACACTTTAATCTTGACACCGTTAACGTACAGGGTAGCCGTTTTGGAGCTTCCTGTACCGTTAGCGTACCTAATAAGCAGACTATGAGTACCGGAAGGGGTAGTCACGGTCCATAACGCACTAGCACCGACAGAGCCGAAGTGATCAACGAAGCCCGTGCCTGAATATCCGGTATGATCCGTATTGACCCTGGCTCCTCCTGAAAGTGTAGCAAGCTCGGCCTCATATCTCGCAGAGTTCGTCGTTACATTTAACGCTCTACTGGATGAAGAGATGTTGGGAACGGCATCTCTGGCTTTTACGGTAAAGCTGTAAGCGGTGCTCGGAGCTAATCCGGTGCACGTAAAGGCTGTTACTGTGGAAGTACCACATAAAGTGGTGCCATCCCTGTAAATATCGTAACCCATAACGTCTACGTTATCTACAGAAGCCGCCCACGTTAGGCTTACCGTGGTGTCTGTTTTAGCTACTAGCCTTAAATTCGTGGGCACGGTAGGTGCTTCTGTATCTAAGAACGGGGAATTGAGCTCAATGTAATCCAAGTTGATATTGCCCGAATCGCCTGTATCATATTTAATTCCGATCGTATTTGTACCGTCATTGAGGGTTACTGGTAGCTTTACACTCCCCCAAGTGCTCCAGCCCCCCACATTCGGAAAGCTAATTGTGCTAGTTTTGGTTCCATTCACATAAAGGCTTGCCGTTTTAGGGCCTCCCGCCGAACCGTTCGCATATTTGATCAACAAGTCCTGCTTTCCAGATGAGGCGTTCACGGTCCAAAGGGTATTCGCACCAACTGATGCGTAATGATCGACAAAGCCGGTTCCCGAGTACCCGGTATGGTTCGAATTGACGTTAGCGCCTCCCGAAAGGGTAGCTAATTCGGCTTCATATCGGGACTTAGTAATCGTAGGAGGGCTAACGATTGGTCCGTTCTGAGTACTTGTTTGGACAACATCGGATGTCGAATCGGTTGTCATGAAGTAGTAGCTGTGTTCACCTAGAGGTAGCTTGGTCGTATAGGAATAGTCTTTGCCATCGGTATAGGTCACGTCGGAGGAATCCATTTCCTGCATGTTATGGATGACACCGTCGATAACGACTTGCACGGCGAAAGGTTTTTCGTTGTCCACGTCTTGGTAAGTGCTAGTGAAGACGAAAGGGGTAGCTGGAGTTCCTGTAGTCGCTGATAATGCTGTATTCGTAATGGTCGGAGCTGATCCGCTTGCCTGATTAACGGCAATGATTTCATCAATATAGAACGAGCCGGTTCCGCCATCCGTTTCACTCATCCATAAGACAAGATTTACGTTTTTCTTGTCCAGTAGCGGGAATTTATTCAGATCGAATAAAAGCGTCGTCCACTCATTGGATAAAGTAAGATTGCCTTCGCTAACCCCGTACGCACGCACCCCGTCTTCGATTTCGAATCGGACACGCAAATTGGGAGAGTCCGGATTTTTGACCGTTACCTGCATGTAGCGGTAGCCGGACCAATCCACGATGTCATGCCAGGACTGAATTTTAGCCTGCGATGAAGTTGATGAAGCTGTATGTTTGAAAATTCCAACATCGCGGCCATCTATCTTTTTCCGTTCGAAGGTTGCTACACCGCCATTCTGATTGTACCAATTTACCCAATCTAATTTTTTGGATCCGAACGTTCCCTCTGTATTGAAATTATCGTACAACAATGGCGTAGAAGGGGAAGGAAGGGGCGGAGCTACGGTAAAATGCGTATTAGCGTAGGTATCATAGCCTAAGCTGTCGGTTCCTTTTACCCTTACAAGTTTTTTCGTGAAAGGTTTCTGATAACTCACGTCGATCGTTCCTGTGTAAGTCCCATTATTGGATGTCATATTCAATCCGTTCAGGGTTACGTCAGAAATAGCCGATTCTGGCTCAGCGAATACCTTAACCACTCCTGTTACGTAATCCCCAATTTTCGGGCTTGTGATTTGAAGTTTAGTGGGAGTTGTTCCTCCCGAGGGATTCTCGTTATAGTTGGTAAGCGCAGTAATGGTATAGAGTAATCCGACTTGAATACTGATGCTGTACTCATTATAACGCCATTGTCCCAAATCATCCTGCCATAGAGGACGATCGACATACCAAGGGCTTTCGCTTCGATTGTCCTTTGTATCAGTTATGTTGGGGCCACTGACCATAGCGCCTGGAACGACAATGCCCTGGTTCGTGTTGGAATAGGATTCCTCGTCTAGACGGGTATGCACGAATTTCACCGTGTTCGAGCCGATGCCAGATACCCAGCTCGTATTCCATGGATTATTACCGAAAACCCAGTACATCCCTTTCTTCACTGCTCGTAATACGGAGGGATCACCGAACAATTCATAATATCGCATCAGATCCCCTAAATAGGAAACATGAGGCTCGTTAACACCAAATCCACTGAATTCATTTAACACACCGTAGGGTGTGTCCTCAGAAGAAGACAGGAAATAATCAACACTGGACTTCAACAATTTATGAATATGGGTTTTGGTCGCTGTATCAGCTACGGGGTAGAATTCTACCAGCGCCATCGGCCGCATATCCCAATAGTTCGTTGAGGTGACATCGGTAATCTCTAAGGTATTAATTCGATCTGTTGCACGCTGGTTGTAGGTGCTATCTCCTGTCAGCAAGTAAAGCTCCACCTCCGCCCATAGCAGGGCATTAGAGATTTGGCCTATCGTCTCATAGGAGCCTTGATCTTTATCCTGATTGTTATAAGCATAATCGTATGCCGTAATCGCATGTGATTCAGCGCTGGACACAAAAGCTGGATCCAATCCTGCCTGCTGGAATGCTCTCGCTGTCGCAGCCATCATACCGGCTGCTTTGGCAGAGCCTCCAACGCTTAGCCTACCGAGTTCCCGATCGTCACTATCGCCCGGTATGTTATTTGTGGATTTCTCAGGATGCACAAAGCCGGCGTTGTTGTTAATATTGTAGAACGCCCCGCCCAGTGCATCTACATACTTAATGCCGTATTCCGCGCCCCACCTGGCTTCGTCCAACAAATCTGGAATTCCATTGTTGTCTCTATCGTACTGTACCAACGGGGAAGAGGAGTTTCGTAAGTATGCCAGAGCAATTTCCCCGCCTACCCATTGGTTGCCGCCGTATTGGCCGTAATCACCAGCATCGTACCAGCCTCCGCTTAAATCGTAATGCTGGGTGCCGTCAGAGCTTACTGCATCGTCAAGATGTCCGGCAGAGTGGAACAGCTTTGCTGAAGGTGTTGTATTGGTATAACCTGGTGGCAACACGTCCACGGTAGCAACACCTGCCCGTTGAATCCGATAAAATGCGGTCATTTCGTCCAAATAGTCTGACCACATATTGGTCTGAATCGGAAACGCGAACGAAGTCGATCCGTTCGAGCTTAATTTAAATGCGGTACCTGTTGCTGCTAACGAGCTAAAGTCTGCTTGATAGACAAAGTTGTTCCAAAAAAAACCTTCATACTTCAACGTTCCTGAATAGGCTGTAGTCGTTCCGTTCAAAATCTGGAAAGATAAATCGGTCAGCTTATGATCCGAAACGACAAAACCATTTTTCTGATCTCCGGCTCCATACCCTGCTTGAGAGATGACCGACTGCACACCGACGACGGCGGCTTCCGTCCGCTTGGCTGGGAGATAGCAAATAACAGAAAAGCATAACAGTAGAGCGACACCTAGTTTACTTAATCTCATGATTCTCATTACATTCATCCTCTCTAAAATAGATTAGTTGAGCAAAAACATAACACGAAGTAATGAGTGCGCTTACATACATCACTGTATAGTTCAATCCTCTTGAGGGTAAATGGACTTAACTATACACAAGGGTAAAATACTACACATTTTCTATGTAACGAGTTGAATTCGATTCTAGGTCGTAAGCCTATAGTCCCGCAGGCTGCGGGACTAGCTCACCCCTTTAATTTGCTGCGATAGGCGGAGGGGGAGAGGCCGATGATTTTCTTGAATAGTCGGGAGAAGTAATAAGGGTCCTTAAACCCGAGCGAATGGCAAGTTTCCTTGACGCTAAGATCGGTTAAATCGAGCAGCTGACAGGCACGACGCATCTTCATGCGGTGATAATAATCGATCGGAGCGAATCCGGTGGCGGACTTGAACAACACGTTTAAGTGCTGCTTGGAAATTCGGGCATGATGAGCTAGCTCTTCCAATGTGAGAGTGTGCTCGAGCTTCTCCACCAAGTATTGCATCGCATTCTCGATATGGCGGCGTTTACGTTCTTCATCCTTGCGCGCGGGAATGAGCACAAGCAGACTGAGCATATAGGCTGTCGTCTGCGAAACGTGGACAAGATGGGGGATGGAGTAGGATTTGGCGGTCAAAGTATCGTAGATCTGATGAAACAAATTTATGAATTTCTCCGCGTCGCCGTGCGACAGATTCAAAGGACCGTGATCATTCACAAGCTCTTCTAAGTAATAAACCATCATCTCTCCTTTAAGATGAAACCAGAATATACTCCATGGGTTCACTTCGTCTGCTCCATATGAGTGAGGTGTTTTGGCGGGGATGATTACCAAGTCTCCCTCGAGCAAACTGTATTTAATATCGCCAATGGTTACCCACCCCTCGCCGCCAATGCAATAGATGACAATGGAAGAGTCGCAGCCATCCGGCCTTTCCCGATAATGGTGATTGGCATGGGGAAAGTATCCGATATCGGTAATATAGAGTGGGCGAATTAAGGGATGGGTTAACATCTCGCTCACGAGATAGGGTGGGAGCACGATGATTTTCTCTGAGTCGAAGCCTTCTGCTTTCTTTAGCATTTCGATTACCCCCGATTCGATAATAGCTTGATCGTAAACAAAAAACAGATTATTGTCCATCATATTCAGTGGATCGTGAATTGTCCGATTGGCCGTGTTCGGATAAATTGGTAATAGAGTCATAGCTAAAAAAACAGGAGTGAGTAAATTGTCTACTACCCCAGCGAATTCTCGTGTATGGGAAGAAATCGTCGAGATTCCCACCTATGGTGTCGGCATGCCAGATAAAAATCCAATGTTCCTCGAAAAGCGTGTATACCAAGGGAGCACCGGAAAGGTGTACCCTCATCCGGTAATCGATAAGATAGACGACGAGAAGAAGCCCCAGCCTTATCGGATGGTCATACTCGAGAACGATTATTTGCGTATCGAGATTATGCCAGAGCTTGGAGGACGAATCTACCGGGCAATCGACCGAACGAATCAATACGACTTTGTCTACTATAACCAAGTCATTAAGCCTGCTCTCGTCGGCTTGGCGGGACCCTGGATCTCAGGAGGAATTGAATTTAATTGGCCTCAGCATCATCGTCCAAACACATACGGCCCGGTGGAATATCGCTTAGAGAAGAGAGAAGACGGCAGTGCAACCGTATGGGTAAGTGAAATCGATCGCATGTACGGAACGAAGGTGACGGCAGGATTCACGCTATATCCGGACAAGGCTTATCTAGAGATATCCGCTCAGCTCTACAATCGTACTCCGGAGCCGCAGACCTTCCTATGGTGGGCGAACCCGGCGGTCGCCGTTAACGACCATACGCAATCTGTGTTCCCACCGGACGTGACCGCGGTATTCGACCATGGCAAACGTGACGTTTCGAGATTTCCAATCGCCACGGGGACCTATTACAAGATGGATTATTCCGAGGGTGTCGATATTTCCCGGTACAAGAACATTCCCGTTCCGACCTCTTATATGGCATACAAGTCCGATTATAATTTCGTCGGTGGTTATGATCATGCAGTGAAGGCGGGATTGCTGCACGTCGCGAACCACCATATCTCGCCGGGTAAAAAGCAATGGACTTGGGGGAATGGGGAGTTCGGACAAACGTGGGACAACAACCTGACGGATGAAGACGGACCTTATATTGAGCTCATGACGGGTGTTTATACGGATAACCAACCTGACTTCACATGGCTTCAGCCCTACGAGGAAAAAACTTTTAAGCAATACTTCATGCCATACAAGGATATCGGAGTCGTCAAGAACGCAACGATAGAAGCCGCGGTGAATCTTGAAATCGACGAGCATTCCGGGACGGCCAGTGTTTATGCCTACGCGACTTCCCTCTTCGCGGGAGCGACGGTCGAGCTTACCGGCGCGGGCCGAACATACATGAAGGAGACGGTGACGTTATCTCCTACAGAGACGTTCCATTCCTCGATCAAGCTGGACACAAACGTTCAAGCGCATGAATTGTCAGTAACGATTAGAAATGCGGATAATCGTGTGCTTGTTGCCTATACGCCTAAACAGCCGGAAATTGAGGAAGTCCCCGAGGCGGCCAAGCCGCTCCCGGAGCCATCCGAGCTACGCACGAACGAGCAGCTCTATCTGGCCGGCCTACACCTAGAGCAGTACCGACATGCGACATTCGAGCCCGAAGCGTATTATCTAGAGGGGCTGAAGCGGGATGAGGGGGATATTCGGATCAATGTGGCATACGGAACGTTGCTTCTCCGAAGAGGCCAGTTCTCGGAAAGCGAGAAACATTTTCGTACAGCGGTCAAAAGCGCGACATGGCGCAACCCAAATCCCTATGACGGCGAAGCTTATTATCAGCTAGGAGTTTCGTTGAAAATGCAGGGGCGCTTAGAGGAAGCTTTTGCAGCGTTATATAAATCGGTCTGGTCCGCGGCATGGCAGGACGTTGGATACTTTTCTCTGGCACAGATCGCGACGGAAAAAGGTTCGATAGAAGAAGCTTTGGAATTGGTAGAACGTTCGCTCATTCGCAACTCCCGCAACTATAAGGCACGAGATTTGAAGTCAGCCTTGCTGCGCAAGCTCGGCAGATTGAAGGAGGCAGCTACCTTCAGCATCGAGACCATCCGCTTGGACATTGCCGATTTCGGAGCATACAACGAGCTAAAACTCACCTATGAAGCATCTGGCGATGTGAAACTTGCACAAGAGGCTTACGAGAAGCTTCTCAGCTTGTTACGGAAAGATGCGCATAACCATTTGGCGTTAGCTGCCGATTACACAAGTGCTGGCTTGTTCGCGGAAGCAATCGGTGTACTGAAAATGATCGCTCCCGGCGAAACGGATGCTACTTATCCAATGGTACATTACGCGCTCGGATATTTGTACGCTTTAGCCGGCGATAAAGAAGCCTCTTCAAGACGTCTGCATGCCGGACGCAAGGCCTCTCCGGATTACTGTTTTCCGAATACGCTGTTCGATCTTGCCGTCTTGCAGTTTGCGATCGCGGAGAACGCGAACGATCCGAAAGCCCATTACTATTTGGGTAACCTGCTCTACGATAAGAAAAACGAGAGCGAAGCCATCCGGCATTGGGAAATTTCCAGTTCAATTGAACCGTCGTTCCCGATTGTGAACCGAAATTTGGCATTAGCCTATTACAACAAGCTAGGCGATGCGGGCAAAGCCCGCCAAGCGTTGGAGCAAGCGTTCGCTTGTGATGTAACCGACGCTCGCGTTTTCTATGAGCTTGACCAGCTATATAAGAAAATTGAAATGTCGCCTGAGGAACGATTGGCAAGGCTGGAAGCTCATCTCGAGCTTGTTCGGGCAAGAGACGATCTCTACTTGGAGTATGTAACCTTGCATAACAGGTTGAAACGTCATGAGACGGCAATTAATCTACTAACTTCGCGCAAGTTCCATCCCTGGGAAGGGGGAGAAGGCAAGACGACTGGACAATATGTTCTCGCGCTTGTCGAGCTTGCTAAGTTGAGCTTGTCCGTGCATCGATATGATGAAGCAAAGGATTTGCTATTGAGAGCACTTGTTTATCCGGATAATTTGGGAGAAGGCAAGCTGTCTGGCGCACAGGAGAATAACATTTTCTATTATCTCGGATGCGCGTATGAAGGATTGAATCTCGCGGAGCAAGCGGACAATTCGTTCAGGATAGCGTCCCAAGGGCTTGAGGAACCAACGAGTGCGATGTATTATAACGATCAGCCGCCGGATATGATTTTTTACCAAGGGCTGGCGTGGTTAAAGCTAGAAAATGCCAAAGAAGCGAAGAGACGATTCAACAAGCTAATAGATTACTCTGAGAAACATCTATTTGACGAGGTCAAGATTGATTACTTCGCGGTTTCCCTTCCAGACTTCCTCGTGTTCGAGGACGATCTGAACAAGCGGAACGAAATTCACTGCCGTTATATGAGAGGATTAGGTCTACTAGGTCTTGGTCGTCGGGAAGAGGCTGCGGAGGAGTTGGTCCATGCACTTAGGTTGGATGGCAATCATCTAGGCGCATTTATTCATTTACCTTAAGATAAGCTATTGTAAAGGAGCGTTTGCATGTCAATCCAATATTGGGAACAGCTAAATCTTTTTGAATTACGTACAACATCCTCTTCTTATGTATTCGGAATCAACGCCAAGGGTACGGTTCAGCATCTCTATTGGGGAGGGCATGTAGAAGCTGAGGAGTGCGCCTACTTGTTGAAAGGCAAGCAGCATAGCTCCTTCGATGCAGATATAGATCGGGAGACGGAGGAGTATGGGGGATGGAGCGGCTGCAGCTATGCGGAGCCTGGATTAAAGCTAGCTTACAGTGATGGCGTCCGAGATCTGAGATTACAATACAAAGGCTTTGAAATCATTCAACAGAACGTATTGGTTATTCATCTGGCGGATGAACATTATGGGCTGCGGGTAGAAATTCATTATTGTGTCATTCCCGAGCATGATCTGATCGAACGTCACGTGAAGGTCGTGAACGATGAAGAGCACCCAATCCGGATTGATCAGGTAATGTCCGCCGTGTGGTCCGTGCAAGCACTTCCGGAGTACCGGCTAACGCACGTGACAGGCCGTTGGGCTGGGGAATTTCAATTAAGATCAAATCAGTTGTCCGAGGGGAAAAAGGTTCTTGAATCCAGAAGAGGATTTACGGGTCCGCATGCTAATCCATGGTTTGCTCTGGATAACGGCAAAGCTGACGAAACATCGGGCAAGGTGTGGTTCGGAGCTCTGGCATGGAGCGGCAATTGGAAAATAGTAGCCGAGAAGACGACCTTCGGACATGTGCGTATCGCTGGCGGCATCAACGATTTCGACAGCTCCTTCCAGTTAAAGTCGGGAGAAGCTTATACATCGCCCGTATTTGTTGGAGGCATCAGCTCCGGCGGCTTCGGTGAGATGAGCCGAAAGCTCCATAAGTACCAACAAGATTACGTGCTTCCGACACGCCAGCTTAGGAAAGTTCTCTACAACTCATGGGAAGCGACTGAATTTGCCGTTACGGTACAAGGTCAGATGGAGTTGGCCAAGCAAGCGGCCAAGCTTGGCGTTGAACGCTTCGTTGTGGATGATGGCTGGTTCGGCAAGCGCAATAGCGATCGTGCAGGATTAGGGGATTGGCAGGTTAATCCGGAGAAGTTCCCGAATGGCTTGAATGAGCTTATAGATCGGGTTAAGGGATTGGGTATGGAATTCGGCTTATGGGTAGAGCCCGAATCGGTTAATCCGGACAGTGAGCTCTATAGAAAACATCCGGAGTGGGTTTACCAATTTCCAACCCGTGAAGGCACGCAGCTTCGCAATCAATTGCTGCTGAATTTGGGTTTGCCCGAGGTAAAGGAATTCGTTCTGGATTTTATGACTAAGCTGCTATCTGACTATGATATTAAGTTTATTAAATGGGATATGAACCGAACGATAACAGAGCCTGGAACTGTGTCGTTGCTGCAGCAGCAAGCGGGCGAGTCTATATGGATTAAACACGTCGATCATCTGTATGAGATTTGGGCTGAATTAAGGGCAAGATTCCCGCATGTGGAATTCGAGACGTGCGCTGGCGGTGGGGCTAGAATCGATCTCGGAATATTAAGATATGCCGATCAAGCTTGGATCAGCGATAATACGGATGCGAGAGATCGCTTGACGATTCAGGAAGGGTTCACTTACGCATACAGCCCTGCAGTCATGATGTGCTGGGTTACGGAATCGCCGCATGGGTTCAATGACCGGAGTCTACCGATGTCGTATCGCTTTCACAGCTCGATGATGGGCGGATTAGGCATTGGGGCGAATATTGGCAAATGGTCGAATGAAGAGCTTGAAGAAGCCAAAAGATACGTAGAGCTCTACAAGGAAATCAGGCACATCGTACTGCACGGAAGTCTGTATAGGCTCGAGTCGTTGCAGCGCTCCAACATAGCGGCATATCAATATATAAGCGAGGATCAACAGGAAGCGGTTATCTTTACGTTCCTTCAATCGCAGCATTTCGGTTCGGAGCAGAGAAGCTTGCTCTTGCAAGGGTTGGATCCAGCGGCGTCCTATGAGGTGTCCCGAGTTGGATTGGAGGCGGTTATTCGGCACGGCTCCAATCTGATGAATGTCGGCATTCCGCTCTTACTTAAGGGAGATTATTCGAGCGAGCTTATTCGTTTGAAACGGAAACAAGATTAGGTCGAAAGCGGAAAGTTCCTTAACTGTAAGGCCGGTCAGGCTCGGCTGCTGACCGGTTTTTTGTGCATTGTAAAAAGTTTAAAATCAGTACCCTATTTAAGACACCATACAGTTTATAACCTACCGCGTCCCGCCGTAACCTACCGTATACTGCCACATCCTGCCACATCCTACCGCAATCTACCGCATCCAACCGTAACTAACCGCATCCTACCGCATTCCACCGCATTCCACTACTCCCGCTACAATCCGCATAACGACTACGATCTTGCCTGCGGCAGCGGGTGTCCTAGCTAACAAACCGTATCGTGCTTATTACAGATAAATGGACTACTTATTTGTTCTTACGAACTCCAGTGGCGTTATTGAGGTAAATATAGGAGGAAATGCGCTACTTTACTGGATATAAGATGTGTGAATATAGCCAAAACCATTAAGATTTCATTAAGATTGGGGACTGTTTTATCTATTACAATAAATATTTAAGCCTAGTAGATAACGTTGATCATCTTAGAACTTGCTATCGAAACTGAAGGTGAATTGAATTTACTCGAGAGGATGAATCAAAAGTGGGAAAATGGAAGAGTAAATGGTTTAGCGTATTAATGGCGGCAGTCTTGCTGGTTGGCGTAGTATGGCCGGGGCTGGGTATACATAAGGCGAAGGCCGCTGGGCCAAAGATTATTTATGTGAAAATGGCGACAGATGGCGGTAATGATGTAAACGATGGGATAAGCTGGGCCACGGCTGTCGCGACGTTACAGCTAGCCTTGGATAAGGCAATTGCCGGGGAACAAATATGGATTGCTGCGGGAACGTACTATCCTACTAAAGGAGTAGAGCGTGAGCGCCATTTCGAAATGAAGAACGGCGTTGCCATATACGGCGGATTCGAGGGGAATGAAGATTCAGATTTTTCGCTCGACGATCGCGATTATACCACCAATAAAACGATACTAAGCGGTGATTTTGACGGGAACGACACAAGTAAAGCGTACCATGTGTTTTATCATAATAAATTGGGTTTAGATCGAACTGCAATACTGGACGGCGTGACGATTACCGGTGGGAATGCAGATAATGGGAATGAACAATATTCTGGCGGCGGGATGTTTAACGACAGCAGCAGCCCGACCTTGACGAATGTGACGCTCAGCGGTAATAAGGCTTATAATGGCGGCGGGATGTATAACAATAATAGTAGCCCCACCATAACGAATGTGACGATTAGTGGCAATAAAGCTAATTATGGCGGTGGGATTTATAACTTTGGTAGCAGCCCCACCTTGACGAATGTGACGATTATTGGCAATACAGCTGATTCTGGCGGTGGAATGCAAAATGAATATGTTAGTCGCCCCACCTTGACGAATGTGACGATCAGCGGCAATGCGGCTACTAATAGAGGCGGCGGGGTGTATAACCCTGGTAGTGGCAGCCCAATCTTGATTAATGTGACGATCAGCGGTAATACAGCTGTATCTGGCGGCGGGATGTATAACTTTTTGTACAGTAGCCCCATCTTGACGAATGTGACGATCAGCGGCAATACAGCTGAATTTGGCGGTGGAATCTATAACGGTAATGTTAGCAATCCCAACATACGCAACAGTATTATCTGGGACAATAACAGCGAAAATGGTTACAGCGTGTTTAATAATAATTCCGGTATTATTGTGGGGCCTTCCATTCCAAACATAAATCATAGTCTCATCGAAGGATCAGTAGGCAGTGACAACAGTTGGAACGAAGATTTTGGAGTTGATGGGGGTGGAAATATAGATAAGGACCCTATGTTCCAAGATTCTAAGCGAGAAATTACTGAACCAACAACCGCAGGGAATTACAGATTAAGAACCCATTCACCTGCCATTAACACGGGGGACAAAAGGGTATTTGCTGTTGGACAAAATCCGGATCTATCGGGCATTTCCACCGATCTTGACAGGAAAAAACGCATTGTGGGTGCACAGGTCGATATGGGAGCCTACGAATATCAAACGGTCAAAGATTTGAAGGCATCGCCAGCGACAGTCAACATGAAACTAGAGGCGAACAACGCCCGACAGCTGTTCGTGGAAGCCATCTTGTCGGATGGTACTGAGGATGAAGGTACTGAAGATGATTTAACAAACTCGACAAAAGGAACCACATATTCGAGTGGAGATCCGACAGTTGCAACGGTAACAAAGGATGGGCTGATAGTAGCCAAGAAGGCAGGCACTACAACAATCACGATATCTAATAGCGGCGTAACGACTACCGTCGAAGTTAACGTTACCAGCACAAGCAGCAGCAGTGGCGTCTGGATTCCGTCGGGAGACGCCCATTTACGTGAGCTCATATTACGTGCAGACGGCAAGACAATTCCGTTAACGCCTGTATTTGCCGCGGATACGACCGAATATCGCGTTGAAACAGCAGCGTTGCAGGTGGATCTAACAGGGACGGCCGTACATTCTTCGGCGAACGTTACCATGCAGGGTAAAACGGTTAAAGACGGGATTCGAGTTGACCTGCACGAGGGTAACAACGTTTTTACATTCCTCGTGACGGCTGAGAATGGAGCGACTAAGACGTATACCCTGACGGTTAAAAGGATTAAAGAGGGACAGGAGCCTCCGCACCAGCCCGTATCCTTTACGGATATTAATGGACATTGGGCGGAAGTCATGATTTTGCAAGCGGCGACAAAGGGAATTGCCTCCGGTTATCCGGATGATACGTTCAGACCGAATCATTCGGTGACCCGTGCTGAATTTGTGGTTATGCTAGCCAATACCATGCAGTCGATTCATGGTGGCAATACATCCCCACAGAACAATAAGGATTTGGATGCCAGCCTCGCCTTTACAGATGCAGACAAGATTGGAGCATGGGCGAAGGAAGCGGTGGCGTATGCGGTGGAAGCAGGCATCGTCAATGGCTACAAAGACGGTAGCTTCCGACCGAATGCACGCATCACCCGCGCCGAGATGGCGAAGATGATCGCGCATGCGCTCGGACTTACGCTTGAAGCGAACAAGGCAACCGCGTTCGCCGACGATGCTAACATCCCTGCATGGGCGAAAAGCGCAATCGAAGCGACCCGAAAGCTGGGTATTGTCAGTGGCCGCGGCGGCAACCGCTTCATCCCAATGGGAGAGGCGACACGCGCGGAAGCGGCAGTGCTACTACTAAGGATGCTGGATCACAAATAACACCTGCACAATATTAACACCTGGAATTAAACGCTTATCTCATATGAAGCCTTGCTAAGCAGGGCTTTTTTCTTTTTTGTATTTTCCATAGTCAAATCCATTATCGCCAAAACCATTAAGATTTCATTAAGATTGGGGACTGTTTTATCTATTACAATAAATATTTAAGCCTAGTAGATAACGTTGATCATCTTAGAACTTGCTATCGAAACTGCAGGTAAATTGAATTTACTCGAGAGGATGAATCAAAAGTGGGGAATTGGAAGAGTAAATGTTTTAGTGCATTCATGGCGGTAGTCTTGCTGTTCGGCGGATTGTGGCCGGGGTTGGGTATACATAAGGCGAAGGCGGCTGGGCCAACGATTATTTATGTGAAAATGGCGACAGATGGCGGTAATGATGGGAACGATGGGATAAGCTGGGCCACGGCTGTCGCGACGTTACAGCTAGCCTTGGATAAGGCAATTGCCGGGGAACAAATATGGATTGCTGCGGGAACGTACTATCCTACTAAAGGAATAGAGCGTGAGCGCCATTTCGAAATGAAGAACGGCGTTGCCATATACGGCGGATTCGAGGGGAATGAAGATTCAGATTTTTCACTCGATGATCGCGATTATACCACCAATAAAACGATATTAAGCGGGGATTTTGACGGAATTGATGGGAACAAAGCGTACCATGTGTTCCATAATTATAGCAATGGTATAGATCAAACTGCATTACTGGACGGCGTGACGATCACTGGTGGGAATGCAAATGGTGGGGGTATGGATAGTAATGGCGGCGGGATGTTGAACATTGATAGTAGTAGCCCAACCTTGGCGAATGTTACGATTAGCGGCAATACAGCTGATTATGGCGGCGGCGGGTTGTATAACTATTCAAAAAGCAGCCCAACCTTGACGGATGTTATGATCAGCGGCAATACAGCTGAATATGGCGGCGGGATGTATAATAACACTAGCAGCCCAACCTTGGCGAATGTTACGATTAGCGGCAATACAGCTGAATATGGCGGCGGGATGTATAATAACAATAGAAGCCCATCTATGACGGATGTGACGCTCAGTGGCAATACAGCTTTTGCTGGCGGTGGGATGTATAATTACACTAGCAGCCCAACCTTGACGGATGTTACGATTAGCGGGAATACAGCTTATTATGGCGGCGGGATGTATAACAACACTAGCAGCCCACCTATGACGGATGTTACGATCAGCGGCAATACAGCTGATTATGGCGGCGGGATGTATAATTACACTTGCAGTTCAGCTATGACGAATGTGACGCTCAGCGGCAATGTAGCTAATAAGAATGGTGGAGGGGTTTATAACCTTGATAGTAGCCCCTCCTTGACGAATGTGACGATCAGTGGCAACAGTTCTGGTTCAGGCGGCGGGATGTTTAACCTGCGTACTAGCAGCCAAACCTTAACGAATGTTACGATAACTGGCAATACAGCTACGGATAATGGCGGCGGGATGGTTAACTTTAGTAGCAATCCAACTTTGACGAATGTGATTTTAATCGGCAATACAGCTACTAAAGGGGGCGGGATGTTCAACAACGGTGGCAGCCCAACCCTGACGAATGTTACACTCAGCGGCAATCAGGCTACGGATGCTGGGGGTGGGATATATAACTTTGTTGGGAGTAATCCTAACATACGAAACAGCATTATCTGGGGGAATACCAGCGGAAGTGGTTACGGCATCATTAATGAATCTGATGTTCCTAATTCCCCTTCCAAGCCAAACCTAAATCATAGTCTCATCGAAGGATCTGGGGGCAGTGGTAATTGGAACACTGCTTTTGGAATTGATGGGCGCGGAAATATAGATAGAAATCCGATGTTCCAAGGGGATTACAGTTTGAGGTCCTATTCACCTGCCATTAACAAAGGGGACAATAGTGTATTTGCTGCTGGACAAAATGGACAAAATCCGGATCTATCCGGCATCCATACTGATTTTGGTGGAAACCCACGTATTGTTGGGGCGCTGATCGATATGGGAGCCTACGAATATCAAGGATTAGCAACAGCGATCGACAAATTGAAGGCATCGCCTGCGCCAGTCAATATGAGACTAGAGGCAAACAAGACCCAACAATTGTCGGTAAAAGCTACTTTGTCGGATACGACTACGGACGATGTAACTAGCCCAACTTTAGGAACCACCTATACGAGCGATGATCCAACAGTTGCAATGGTAACAGCGGATGGGCTGATAGAAGCCAAGAAAGTAGGCTCAACGACAATCACGATAACGAACAGCGGCATAACGACTACCGTCCAAGTTAACGTATTCAGCTTCGACAAATTGAAGGCATTGCCTGCGCCAGTCAATATGAGACTAGAGGCAAACAAGACCCAACAATTGTCGGTAAAGGCTACTTTGTCGGATACGACTACGGACGATTTAACTAGTCCAACTTTAGGAACCACCTATACGAGCAATGATCCAACCATTGCAACGGTAACAGCGGATGGGCTGATAGAAGCCAAGAAAGTAGGCACAACGACAATCACGATATCTAATAGCGGCATAACGACTACCGTCGAAGTTAACGTTACTAGCACAAGCAGTAGCAGTGGCGCCTGGATTCCGTCGGGAGACGCCCATTTACGTGAGCTCATTGTACGTGCAGACGGCAAGACAATTCCGTTAACGCCTGTATTTGCAGCGGATACGACTGAATATCGCGTTGAAACAGCAGCGTTGCAGGTGGATCTAACAGGGACAGCCGTACATTCTTCGGCGAACGTTACCCTGCAGGGTAAAACGGTTAAAGACGGGATTCGAGTTGACCTGCACGAGGGTGACAACGTTTTTACATTCCTCGTGACGGCTGAGAATGGAGCGACTAAGACGTATACCCTGACGGTTAAAAGGATTAAAGAGGGACAGGAGCCTCCGCACCAGCCCATATCCTTTACGGATATTGATGGACATTGGGCGGAAGTCATGATTTTGCAAGCGGCGACAAAGGGAATTGCCTCCGGTTATCCGGATGATACGTTCAGACCGAATCATTCGGTGACCCGCGCTGAATTTGTGGTTATGTTAGCCAATGCTAAGCAGTCAATTCATAGCGTTAACACGTCCCCACGGAACCATAAGGATGCAAGCCTCACCTTCATCGATGCAGACAAAATTGGAGTATGGGCGAAGGAAGCGGTGGCGTATGCGGTAGAAGCAGGCATCGTCAATGGCTACAAAGACGGTAGCTTCCGACCGAATGCACGCATCACCCGCGCCGAGATGGCGACGATGATCGCGCATGCACTCGGACTTACGCTTGAAACGAACAAGGCAACCGCGTTCGCCGACGACGCTAACATCCCTGCATGGGCGAAAAGCGCAATCGAAGCGACACGCAAGCTAGGTATTGTCAGTGGCCGCAGCGGCAACCGCTTCATCCCAATGGGAGAGGCAACACGCGCGGAAGCAGCGGTTCTGCTGCTAAGAATGCTGGATCACAAAGACGATTAATAACGTTATTTTAGGTAAGCCTACATTCTCGAGAAGCCTGCTACGTTGGGGCTTCTTTTCTTCTGCAGATAATCGAAAATTTAAGCTAAGATTCACAACAGAAAGAGGTCACTATTTAATCGCAAGCTCAAACTGTACACAGTCACTTTCTTGCGCAGCTTCGATAAAAACGTCAACTAGGCTGCGCCCATAATCCCCTAAGCTCGTGATAAGCAAATCATTGTTAACTAGCGTAATATGCAAATTTTCATTAATTGAGCTCAGTACATCCCACAGCGCATCTAAATTATGACCGTAGTAGCTAGGGAAGCTAAGTTTACGTGCTATATAGCTATGAGCGACCTCAATGGATTCCATTTTCGCACCATTCAACGTTACTTGCTTCATTATCATGTCCTCCTAATAAAGCTGGGTAAAAGTTTGGTAATGGTCTTTCGTATAATAGATGAGGTCGTCACTTGAATACAATATTCTCTCCGAACCCCGATATCCACCTTTGTAGTTAACATCACATTCATACCACTTGCGTCCTTTTATACTCGGCAGCTTTCCTTCACGATTTCCGAAGTTGTCCCCACCAATGCTTTGCTTGTCTGTAATTTCCCACAGGTTACCTTTATTGCTTTCCCATCCTAAGGCCGTGGCTTCTTTCTTGGTTATAAAGTTTCCCGGCAATTTCTTATACAGATGAATATACTCGGCTACAGTCTCTGGTGTTGAGTAAGTTCCATCAATATGTATATCGGGGACAATTGCACTCGCAGTTGTGACTGGTGTTGTTTGTTGCGTATTGTTTTCGAAATCGGTGATTGTACATCCGCTTAGAATAATGAGTGTAAGAACAATTAATAGTAATCGTAATCCTATGCTTTTCATTTTAGCCATCCTTATGTGTAAGATTTTACTGATTTACTGCTCGGAAGAATGATCGTATGTGGCGATAATTATTTTACTAAGCCAGCTCCTGTTAACATTCACATTATTCTACTAACTAATGACCCTATTGACAACCTGTTTGCAGATTTCGGCGATTTTGATCAAACAAACTCCAAAAGACCGTCAGGATGAACTTTCCTAACGGTTTTTCTTATGGATGATTTGTTGCTTGGATTTCTAAAAACACATGGCGAGGGGCCGTAATCCCACGTAAATAGAGGGAAGTAGGTTCGTTTTGTCGGTCGGAAATTCAGTTTTTTAGTTTATCCAATTAATCGTGGACAATCATACAAGCACTAATAATAAAGATACATATCATGAATCAAGTTGCAATAAACAGCTTATGCGTTAGAAGTAGATGCGCTGAAATTAGTAGATTCTATTTAATTAGAGTGAGGTGTAAGCTTTGACGATACAACTTCAGAATCGGATTATTAACGGTAGTTTTGAAACGGGGATACTTCCTTGGGCAGAAGTTAATGTGGTTCTATCTCCTATATCTAAGGTGGGTATACAAAGTGCAGAGTTGCTTGGTGGAATCACGATCAGTGCTCTGCAGCAAGTTGTTCCTGGAAATCCAGGGGAAGGGATGTTTCTTTCTATATCGTTAGCAAAGAGTCAACCGGGTTTAAGTCCGCAAGTTACATTCACGGTTGAGTTTCTAGATGCAGCATTAGGTTTTCTTTCTACTGGACTTTTGCTAAATGTTCCTGTCGGATTTTTTAGTGATGCACAAGGAATTTCTTGGAAAGTGTTTGAGGGTATAACTGATGTTGCTCCTTTAAATACAGCATTTGCTCGAATAACGATAAATAGGACGCCTTTAGCAAGTTCAGCAGGGATACTTGTGGATGAAGTTATTTTTATGGCCGCAGTAGCGACAGCAGGGGCAACTGGTGTAACAGGAGCGACTGGGGTAACAGGGGCGACTGGGGTAACTGGAGTAACGGGAGCGACTGGGGTAACAGGGGCAACTGGGGTAACGGGAGCAACAGGAACAACCGGAACAACAGGAGCAACGGGGGACACGGGAGCAGCAGGTGTTACAGGATTAACTGGATCCACGGGTGTTTCAGGAGCAACCGGAGTCACAGGAAACACAGGAGCAACAGGAGCAACAGGTGTAACAGGAGCAACCGGAGCAACAGGAGCAACAGGAGAGACAGGAGCGACAGGAGCAACCGGAGCAACAGGAGTAACAGGAGCAACAGGAGCAACAGGAGAAACGGGAGTAACTGGAGACACAGGAGCGACAGGAGCGACAGGAGCAACCGGAGCAACAGGTGCAACTGGGGTAACCGGAGACACAGGAGCAACCGGAGCAACAGGAGACACAGGTGCAACTGGGGTAACAGGAGAAATCGGAGCAACAGGTGACACAGGGGCAACTGGAGTAACGGGAGCGACTGGGGTAACCGGAGCAACGGGAGACACAGGTGCAACCGGAGCAACTGGAGTAACAGGCGCAACGGGAGACACCGGAGCAACAGGAGAAACTGGGGCAACAGGAGCAACAGGAGCAACAGGAGCAACAGGAGCAACAGGAGCAACAGGAGCAACGGGAGCAACAGGAGAAACTGGGGCAACAGGAGCAACAGGAGCAACAGGAGAAACGGGAGCAACCGGAGCAGTCGGAGCAACCGGAGCAACAGGTGTAACAGGAGACACCGGAGCAACAGGAGAAACGGGAGCAACCGGAGTAACAGGAGAAACGGGAGCCACCGGAGCCACCGGAGCCACAGGAGCGACAGGAGCAACAGGAGAAACGGGAGCGACTGGGGTAACCGGAGCAACGGGAGCGACTGGGGTAACCGGAGCAACGGGAGACACAGGTGCAACCGGAGCAACTGGAGTAACAGGCGCAACGGGAGACACCGGAGCAACAGGAGAAACTGGGGCAACAGGAGCAACAGGAGCAACAGGAGCAACAGGAGAAACGGGAGCAACAGGAGCAACAGGAGAAACGGGAGCAACAGGAGCAACAGGTGAAACGGGAGCAACAGGAGCAACAGGAGAAACGGGAGCAACAGGTGAAACGGGAGCAACAGGAGCAACAGGTGAAACGGGAGCAACAGGAGCAACAGGAGCAACAGGAGAAACGGGAGCAACAGGAGACACAGGGGCACCCGGAGCAACAGGTGACACAGGCGCAACTGGAATAACGGGAGCAACCGGAGCAACTGGGGTAACGGGAGCAACCGGAGCAACAGGAGCAACAGGAGCAACAGGAGAAACGGGAGCAACCGGAGCAATCGGAGCAACCGGAGCAACAGGTGTAACAGGAGACACCGGAGCAACAGGAGAAACGGGAGCAACCGGAGTAACAGGTGAAACGGGAGCCACCGGAGCCACAGGAGCGACAGGAGCAACAGGAGCAACAGGAGAAACCGGAGCAACCGGAGCAATCGGAGCAACGGGAGACACCGGAGCAACTGGGGTAACGGGAACAACAGGTACAACTGGAGCAACAGGTGAAACGGGAGCGACTGGGGTAACCGGAGCAACGGGAGACACAGGTGCAACCGGAGACACAGGCGCAACGGGAGAAACCGGAGCAACCGGAGCAACAGGTGATACAGGGGCAACGGGTGCAACCGGAGACACAGGAGCAACAGGCGCAACAGGCGCAACAGGTGTAACTGGAGCAACTGGAGCAACTGGAGTAACTGGAGCAACGGGAGCAACAGGAGCAACAGGAGAAACGGGAGCAACAGGAGACACAGGGGCACCCGGAGCAACAGGTGACACAGGCGCAACTGGAATAACGGGAGCAACCGGAGCAACTGGGGTAACGGGAGCAACCGGAGCAACAGGAGCAACAGGAGCAACAGGAGAAACGGGAGCAACCGGAGCAATCGGAGCAACCGGAGCAACAGGTGTAACAGGAGACACCGGAGCAACAGGAGAAACGGGAGCAACCGGAGTAACAGGTGAAACGGGAGCCACCGGAGCCACAGGAGCGACAGGAGCAACAGGAGCCACAGGAGAAACGGGAGCAACAGGTGAAACGGGAGCAACAGGAGAAACGGGAGCAACCGGAGCAACCGGAGCAATCGGAGCAACGGGAGACACCGGAGCAACTGGGGTAACGGGAACAACAGGTACAACCGGAGCAACGGGAGACACAGGTGCAACCGGAGACACAGGCGCAACGGGAGAAACCGGAGCAACCGGAGCAACAGGTGATACAGGGGCAACGGGTGCAACCGGAGACACAGGAGCAACAGGCGCAACAGGTGTAACTGGAGCAACTGGAGCAACAGGAGAAACGGGAGACACAGGAGCAACCGGAGCAACTGGGGTAACGGGAGAAGCGGGAGCAACCGGAGCAACAGGAGTAACTGGGGTAACCGGAGCAACAGGAGACACAGGAGCAACAGGAGAAACCGGAGCAACAGGAGTAACTGGAGTAACTGGGGTAACCGGAGCAACAGGAGACACAGGAGCAACGGGAGCAACCGGAGCAACAGGAGCAACAGGAGCAACAGGAGCAACAGGAGCAACAGGAGCAACGGGAGCAACAGGTACAACAGGAGCAACAGGGGCAACAGGAGCAACAGGAGCAACAGGAGCAACGGGAGCAACAGGTACAACAGGAGCAACAGGGGCAACAGGAGAAACTGGGGCAACAGGAGTAACCGGAGCAACGGGAGCAACAGGAGCAACGGGAGCAACAGGAGCAACAGGAGAAACTGGAGGCACCGGAGCAACAGGGGCAACGGGAGCTACAGGGACAACAGGAGCAACAGGAGCCACAGGGACAACCGGAGAAACTGGAGCAACAGGAGAAACTGGAGCAACAGGAGCCACCGGAGCAACAGGGGCAACAGGGACAACCGGAGCAACGGGAGCAACCGGAGCAACAGGGACCACGGGAGAAACTGGGGCAACAGGAGCCACAGGAGCAACAGGAGCAACAGGGACCACAGGAGCAACAGGGACCACAGGAGCAACAGGAGCCACAGGAGCAACAGGAGGCACCGGAGCCACAGGAGCAACAGGAGGCACCGGAGCCACCGGAGCCACAGGAGTCACAGGAGTCACAGGAGTTACAGGAGTTACAGGAGTTACAGGAGCCACCGGAGCAACAGGAGCCACAGGAGCCACCGGAGCAACAGGGGCAACGGGGGCAACGGGAGCAACAGGGATAACTGGAGAAACAGGAGCCACAGGAGCCACAGGAGTCACAGGAGCCACAGGAGCCACAGGAGTCACAGGAGCCACAGGAACGACAGGAGCCACAGGAGAAACAGGAGCCACAGGAGCCACAGGAGGCACCGGAGCCACAGGAGCCACAGGAGCCACAGGAGCCACAGGAGCCACAGGAGCCACAGGAGCCACAGGAGTCACAGGAGTCACAGGAGTCACAGGAGTCACAGGAGTCACAGGAGTCACAGGAGTCACAGGAGTTACAGGAGCAACAGGAGTAACAGGAGTAACAGGAGTAACAGGAGTAACAGGAGTAACAGGAGTAACAGGAGTAACAGGAGTAACAGGAGTAACAGGAGTAACAGGAGTAACAGGAGTAACAGGAGTAACAGGAGTAACAGGAGTAACAGGAGTAACAGGAGTAACAGGAGTAACAGGAGTAACAGGAGTAACAGGAGTAACAGGAGTAACAGGGGTAACAGGGGTAACAGGGGTAACAGGGGTAACAGGGGTAACAGGAGTCACAGGAGTTACAGGGGTAACAGGCCCCAATTTTGCTGTAGAAGGTTTCTCGGCCTTTATTCCCTCTCTTGTCATTGCTGCTAGCACACAGCTAGCTAACTGGACCGTAACAAGCCCTTATTATAGCGGTCCTAGCTTTAACGCCACTAATGGAAATTATACCGTGCCAACAACAGGTAGATATACTATTTTAGCAACAATAAATTATTCTACTACCGCAGCAATAACCGTTACACTTGGAGCTGGAATTAATCCTTCATTTGTTGTCCAAAGAACATCGCCTACAGTTACCAATCTAATAAGCGGACTGTTTCCTATCTTAAATGTCAACGTTGCAGTAGTATTAACACTAAGAGCTATACTTGGAAATTCGGCAGTAACTTTGGCGGGTGAAGTTACCCTCAATGCAGGAGATGTAATTGGGCTCTTTTATGTAGCTAATGGGCTGACAGTCTCATTAGATTTAGGTAGCTCAACCTCAGCTGGGGTTGTCTGGTCCATCCATGAACTGACTTAACATTTACAAATAAACCAATATAAACGACATGAAAATGCGACTCGTTAGGTTCAACTAACGAGTCGCATCTTTGTTATAGTTATTAGGCGATTTTTATAATATTGATTCGAATTCTTGTAATGGATTCTCCAGTGACATTGTTAATTTGAAGTAAGCTTGGTGCAATGCCGGTTGTAGTAATAATTGATACGCCTACTGCGATTTCTGAGATGGGATTAGAAGCCGCTTGATTATTAGCTTCACTGCCTGGGACCAAGACGGTGTTAAGCAGCAAGGAGCCTTGCAAACCTCCGCCACTTGTAGGGACGCCTTCAAAGGTGTAGACAATATGGTAAATATGGCCTTGTGCTAAAAATATATCTGTTGTGCCGGAAACATGTGTGATATCTGAACCATTAATCGAATAATTCACATTCAGCGGAACTGGGGTATTCAATGTTGTAAATGTGCCTAGAAAACCGATATCTGCGCTATTTGCTGTTACTACAGGACCCGTTCCACCAGTTGGTCCAGTCACTCCAGTTGCCCCGGTTGCTCCAATTGCTCCAGTGACACCAGTTGGTCCAGTTGCCCCAGTGGTACCTGTAGCACCGGTAGCTCCAGTTGCTCCTCCTGAGGATGAAGACGGAGCAGCTAGAACGCTCTCCAGTTTAAATTGGAGAAGCATTTCTTTCTTGATCACTTCCTGCATAGTGCTTCTTACACTTGCATCAATGGTGAGTAAGTCATTGATTGAAGCCGGCACAGTAAGTCCTGGGAGAGTCCCAACGGCGTATTGAATTTTTTCGGCTTCGGCATTAATGATGTGTCCTAAGCCTAGTTCTTCAAGGGCAATCGATGCTAACAATAGATTTAGTGCGTTATCTCTTGTAAGGGTAATATTGGGAGTTATATTCGGAATATTCGCTTGTGACAAATAATATCATCCTCTCACATATGGTTATGGTACGCACACGTACATCTTATGTTAATGAACGTGCTAGGATTCCCCCAAATTAAGGAGCTGGAATTCACCGCAATAAGGGTAGTAGTCCAGTAAAGTAAAATAGTCCCCATCTTGTACGAGGAAGGGGCTACTAATAAAGCAAGTTGAGCTTGTCACAATTAAAAACGCTTTACACAAAGAGCAGATTGCCTAGCGGTATTTAAAAAGGCTTAGTTATTAGGGTTTTTAGTAATCAATATCATCGAGTTCATTGTAATGATTGGCATTGTATTTATTTTCGAAAGAGGAATCGTAGGGCCCTTGTGAATCAACACTTTTATTAGACGTATTTTTTAGGTTAGATGGTTGTGCGAGTTGCTGGAACTGCATCACGGTGTCGATTTTTTTCATCATTATCCATTCAGCCATCAATATAGAATCAAGTATTTGTGTTACGGTTTGATTAAATTGGATAAATTCGGAGGTTGAAGGCTGGGTAGGGAGGTCTCTCTCTTTCCCTACAAAAGCGAGTGTTTTATCTGCCTCTGCCCGCATCAGGGTAGCTAGCGCTTCTTCCTCGATTGCGATAGATTTTACTAATTGAGAAAGCGCATCATTCAAGGACCTCGAATGGTTCAGGTGATTCTGATCATGCATAAGTCTTCCCCCCCAAGCCTATTCCATCAATCATATGTTTGTATGGAGAAGATTATGTGGACCAACACAAGGCACCAAGGATAGAAAGGACATATCTTACAAAAATGGAGGGGTATCCGGATCTATTCAGATCGTAGGGACAGCCCTCCATTATTATTCCGAAGAACTTGTATATGCAAGTATTAGCTGATAGCAACGCCTGCGCTAGCATATCCTATAATAGTGTTAACCAAGCTTAAACCAGTAGCTGTTGCTGAGAAGACCATGAGTAGACGAGTTTGTGGGGTTACAGGAATGGACAAACCGGTAGTCAGGCCATTAGTGATATCGCCGAGCGAAATAAGTCCAGTAAGTGATGGTGTCAAAGTAACAACTGCTCCTGGAATTGGTGTTAAGGTGTTATTAGGTGTTGTTGAACTGTACAATTGCGCTGAAATTGTAAGAGATGAGCCGATTATTGAAAGACCAGTCGTTACACTGAAGTAAGCGGCAATACTCGTAATCGTTCCTGCCCGAGGTACTGAAAATGCAAAGTTGAGCAGCGTGCCCGCAGCACCAGTCAAGTCGATGGCACCACCACCTAAGAGGCTGACACCTGCAATAGAGGAACCGAAGCCTACTAGGCTCGTTGTGCCTACTAATCCACCAAGAATAGTAGTTAAGGTTGTTGGAATCCCCGAGGCGAACGGGATGATTGCACCAGATCCGGCTATACCAGTGACCCCAGTGACCCCAGTGACCCCAGTGACCCCAGTGACCCCAGTGACCCCAGTGACCCCAGTGACCCCAGTGACCCCAGTGACCCCAGTGACGCCAGTAACGCCAGTAACGCCGGTAACCCCAGTGACTCCGGTGACTCCGGTGACGCCAGTGACGCCAGTAACACCAGTAACACCAGTAACACCAGTGACGCCAGTAACGCCAGTAACACCAGTGACCCCAGTGACGCCAGTAACACCAGTGACTCCGGTAACTCCGGTGACGCCAGTGGCTCCAGTAGCTCCAATGGCTCCGGGATCTCCAGTCGCCCCAGTGGCTCCGGTAGCGCCAATGGCACCAGTCGCCCCAGTGGCTCCGGTAGCGCCAATGGCACCAGTCGCCCCAGTGGCTCCGGGATCTCCAGTAGCTCCAGTAGCCCCAGTTAGGCCTGTAGGTCCAATTGGACCTCCTGCAGGTCCAGTAGCCCCAGTTGGGCCAGTTGGTCCTGAGAAGGATGGTGCAGCCAAGACGCTTTCAAGTTTAAATTGGAGGAGCATTTCTTTTTTTATCAATTCCTGCATCGTGCTTTTCACACTTAGATCAATAGCCAGTAAATCTGAGATGCTAGCCGGTGTAGTAAGTCCTGGTAGAGTCCCAACGGTATATTGGATTTTCTCCGCTTCGGCATTAATGATATGTCCTAAGCCTAATTCTTCAATGGCAATCGACGCTAACAAGAGATTCAGTGCATCATCTCTCGTCACAGTAATGCTTGGTGTTATATTAGGGATATTTGCCTGAGACAACAATATCATCCTTTCACGCTTAGTTTTAGCTTGCACATATCATATGTAATAAATGAGACGAAGGTACGCCATTAAAAATTAAAAGGCTAATAGTCCCCACCCTGTGCTACCAAGGATAGAGACTACTTGATAAAGCTTATGAAAGAGATTGGCATGCTCTTGCTTGTCCCGACTGTAGTTACCTAACACGAAGCGGAAGGAGAAAATCTGCAGGAAACCTCTAAATATTATTATTTTTGTAGAACAGTATGCCGTTTCTGACCAACCGAGCAACCTTGCCCTCATTTAATAATTGTCTTACATACGACTGCGTGATGGTATATGCCAAGTCATATTGTTGTTCAATGTTTTCAAATTCATATTTACTCATCATGCGCTGTGTCAAGCTTTCTATGGTCTGCCATTGTTGTTCGATTAACGATAACACTTCAGAATAAGCATTATCCACGAGGTTTATATTTTCTTCAATTAACTCAGAAATACTTCTATAAATACCTCCGTGATAGATGACGTATTGCCTAGCATGAAGGGTTTTCAGCTTTTCTAGAGATTGCTTTGCTTCGCTTGTCTCCATGAAAAAAAGTAGCTTTTGCTTGGATAATGTTGACGAACCGAATAGAGCATCAGCACAATAGAGAACTTGATCCGGTGTCTGGACACCAATCATTCCGGGAAAGTGTCCCGGCAGTGTGTGAACGGTAAAAGGGATGCCGTTGATCTCAAGCACGCCATCCTGGTAAGGAATGATATCGGTTATTGCAGTTGAATCCGATCGTTCTAATAATTCTGTGTTTGAATGCTGCGCATGGGAATTGGCGCTTATTGGTGCAAGCAAGGAGGGGGAGTTGATAAATGGTGCTGACAGGGGGGAGGCGTAGCTACGAAGCTCAGGGTAATGCTTCCTAAAGTAAGAGCTTCCCCCCGTGTTCACAAAATGGCCATGTGAATGGATAATTGCTGCGACTTGATATCCTTTATTAGTGATCTGGTGATCGATCATTTCTGCTGTTCTTTGATTCGGGCCGCTATCAAGTAAATAGGCTGTTTTAGTTTCCTTATGAAAATAAATTCCTACTGCATATTTTCCCGACCATGCGTAGCTACTGCCTGAAACTTGTATCAGAGTATCATTTGGCATGCGAATTTCTCCTCTGTAATCGTGTTTATCCATAGATCAGAGAAAGCCCTTGTAAGCCTGGGAGCCAATTTGAATTTCAAAGGTATTAGCGTCTCTTTTATTTCTTTGCTTGGTTGTTTTCTTAATATCCTGTTTACTCAAGTATAGAAAGGGACTAGTGGGGTTCTTAGTCATCTCTTTTGATTGAGCAGTATCCTCAGGTTCCGCTTCGATTGGTTCGTTTAGGACAATATGATCTGCCGGAAGCTGAGGCTCCTCCTCTTTTTTTAATAATCCTGTAAGCAATTCTCTTAAGGACGCCTCCATTATTTCCAGTTCTTTGCTGTCGGAAGCGGAGGGAGAGGGCTGCTCGTAAGTGGATAAAGCATTTATTCGTGAGAGGAAAACTTCATAGAGTTGATTTAGCAATTCCGTTTGCTTAGTTCTGTGGTAAGCCAAGAGACTGATTTCTCGTTTGAACATATGGTCTAAATCGATCGCGGTGGAGGTTTGAATTAATTGTACAACGGCCCCGACAAGCATTAGCAATCCTTGCTTACTTTTCGTGACCTCTCTATGTAGCATTATCGTCACCCCGTTAGTAATCAATATCATCAGATTCATTATATATATGGACTTGCTGTTCATTTTCGAATGGGGAAGGGTAGCCAGCTTTGTTTTTAGAGGTAATATTCAGCCCTGATGTTGGTGTGAGGTGCTGGAACTGCATGACAGATTCGATTTTTTTCATTAGCATCCATTCAGCCATCAATATTGAATCAAGTACTTTTGATACTGTTTGATTGAATTGAATAAATTCTAAGCTGGAAGGCTGTGTAGGCAGTTCTCGTTCTTTTCCTACAAAGGCAAGTGTTTTATCTGCTTCTGCTTTCATCAGGGTAGCTAGCGCTTCTTCCTCTATTGCAATGGATTTTACTAATTGAGAAAGTGCATCATTCAAGGACCCGGGACGGTTCAGATGATCCTCATCATGCATCAGCATACCTCCTTGGCATCAGATTCAGGAATTAGTGGTATCTTTATTCCTCAAAAACTTCGAATTCGTGAGTCATCATCTCTTCCAACCGGATAATATCCTCCAGTTTAAACTGCAGGAGCATTTGATTCTTTATGACATTACGCAGCATGATTTCAACGCTACGGTTAATTTTCAAGACATCATTTAAATCTACACAGTGGTCTTTGACAAAACGTTGAATTTTCTCGCCTTCCGCATTAATAATATGAGACAAACCAATTTCTTCTAACGCGATTGAAGTAAGAAGTAGGTTGAGAGCTTCATCCCGTTTAAGTGTAATTTCGGGTCTTATATCTGGAACGTTAGGCATGGACATTAGCGTTCACCTCTTTCTTAGGTAACAAAAACTTCTTAATAATATGCTGGAATGGAGAAGGTTATGTAGATAGTTAGAGGGCGGCAAACATTGTCAGTTTGCCGCTGATAGAGATTAACTCTAACTAACCGTAGCTTTAATGCGTAATGGGAATATTGTTAACGATATTTTCCAACTTGAACTGCAGCAGTATTTCGGTTTTGATGACATCCATCATCGTTGACCTTACACTGCGATTAATGGCAAGGACGTTTGAGATGGTGGCACCAGGTGGTGTAACACCGGGTAGCGTTCCCAGGACGTATTGAATTTTCTCTGCTTCGGAATTTAAGATATGTGCTAGAGCGAGTTCTTCAAGTGCAATGGAAGAAAGCAACAAGGCTACTGTTTGCCCCACAGTGATGGAAATAGTCGGTGTAATGTTCGGAATGTTCGCTTGAGAAATTACAATCACCTCATCATTAATTTTAGTTTGCTAAGAGGGGGCGAGCGGCAAACCCTGTCAAGTTAGCTGATGAGTATGAAGGTTTATAATGTAAGGGGTATGTTGCTAAGTATGTTTTCCAGCTTGAACTGCAGTAGTATTTCGGTTTTAATGACATCTTGCATTGTTGATCTCACACTTTCATTAATGGCAAGAACGTTCGAAATGGTGGCACCAGGCGGAGTAACACCAGGCAGCGTTCCCAGAACGAATTGAATTTTCTCTGCCTCGGAATTTAAGATATGTGCTAGGGCGAGTTCTTCAAGAGCAATGGAAGCAAGTAACAAGGCTACTGTTTGCCCGACGGTGATGGAAATAGTCGGTGTAATATTCGGAATGTTCGCTTGAGAAATGATGATCACCTCTATTTTTTTTTGAAAAACATGTGCCACGTCTGACAAAGCCTATGAACAGAAAGGCAATCTTGACCTCTTGCGGTCACCTCCTTGGTAGGATGTGATCGTTTATCGAAACCATGCTCTTACACTTCAAGGCACATGTAAAGACTATGAGAGATATGATTAATTATGACGTATATCATGTAAGGCTTGACTCACAAGGATAGGCTTGCGGATAAAGTCATTTCTATTATCTTTTGTCCAAAATACTTTCGGTTATTTTGAATGCCAGGATGTTCGGGGTTATGGAAAGAGGCCATTTCATTGTGCAGCTGAGCTTTCGCCCATTGTCCCATCTGATCGTAGCAAATACTTAATTGTGCATGGGGGATCCATGTCCAATAGTCACTAACAATCGGGCCCAGATATTGATCGGGCCGGCCAAGCCGAGTGGCGGTGTTATACCAGTAAATAGCTTGTTCCAGTCGGTTAGATTCCAGAAATATCAATCCCAGACGACAGCACATTTCTGCTCTCGGGGTACCGTACTTAAGGGAGAGGAGCAAGGCTCTTACGGATTCCGCCTCTAGATTTAACTTGCTATAGCAGTCCGCCATGCCCATGCAGGCGTGGAAACAATCCTCTATCCATCCTTGCTTCGTCGCAAGGAACTGCTCGTAGGTCGCAGCGGCCTCCTCAGGGAAATCGTGATCTCTTAGCTCATTGGCATAATAGTACAAGTCTCGTGGACTGAATGTCAGATTCGCTTGCTTTCGTTGACGGAAAATACGCAAATTGCGGTCAGTATGCATCTCTTTCTTGTGGTGAGTGATAGCGATATCACTTTGGAGGATTGTACCACTGACGATAAGGACTTCATGTACCGCTCCTTCCCAGCGGAATTGGCAATCCCGCCGGACAAGCCTGTTACGGCGTAGGCTGAATCCGGGCTTGCCCTTATTGTCAAGAGTAAGATGATAAGGCATCATGACACTATCCGTACCTTTATTCAATTGCTGCTTGAGGGTTATGAATTTCAGACGATCCTTTTCTTCCAATATATCGTCAGCGTCGAGCCACAGAATATAGTCTTCCGTTGCTTGTGCAAAGGCGAAATTACGTGCCGCAGCGAAGTCGTCGATCCAAGGGAAATCATAAATGCGCTGTGTGAATTTTTCAGCAATCTGCTTTGTTTTGTCTGTAGAGCCCGTATCAATGATGTTGATCTCATCCACGATTCCCTGAACCGAAGACAAGCAACGCTCCAACGTTTCTTGCTCATCCTTGACAATCATGCACAAGCTGATCCTGAGCAAGTCGTTCACCCTTTCTTCTCCAATTGCTTCAAAGGCATCGTTAAGCTATCCAGAGCTTCTTGGGCATGGGTGTAGTTAGGGTAGAGACTAAGAGCTTCTTTATAAGCATTTATCGCTAGCTCTGTTTTTCCCAGCTTCTCTAAGCAGCCCCCTTTGTAGTACCAGGCATGAAAGCTACCCGAGCCTCTAAGGGTCAAATGATTGATGTTGTCTTCTCCCATGAGAAGGCATTGCTCGAATACATCGAGCGCCAGTGTATATAGCTTACTAATGTATAAGGCTACTCCTTTGAAGAAATACAAATCTACATAATCGGGATATAACTTTATCGCTTTATCGATGGCGGAGGGGATACCTTCAACACTTCCGACCGAAATGAGGCAAGAATATTTCAATTTGTACAGGAGTGAGGGTGGCAATTTGTCGTTCTTCAGGAAGCGGGCGATGGACAAATTAACGAATTCGTACGCTTGTTCGAATTTGCCGAGTCGATAATATTCACTGGCTAGATGATATTCCGTCCACGGGTTGTTGTTCTCCACAGTTAGCTCATGCAGCAGCATAACTAGGTTTCGTTCATTTTTTTTCTTTGCTGTGGTGTACTCTTGGAGGTAGCCATAGTGATGGATGGTTAGTCCATCATGCAGCTTGATCCTACTGAGAGCATGATCATTGATGAATACCTCTTCAACGTTCAATGTTTCATGTATATGGTATAGGAAACGTAAGCCGATCCGGTTGCGGAACAACCGGGTGTGGGCGATATGAAACGTCTCGTTCGGGTTAGTTTCTTCACCGATGTAATTGATCAGATGAACGTTTAACACGGAATCGGTTTCTGCGGCCAATTGTTCTTTCCAGTCTGCTGCCGCTGAACCATCCAGCACTTCATCTGCGTCCATCCATAGAATCCAGTCTCCGGTCGCCTGATCAAGACTATAATTCCGCGCATCGGCAAAATTATTGTTCCATTCGAACGTATATACTTGGGCTCCTGCCGCTTGGCACAGTTCAATTGTCCGATCAGTCGATCCTGTATCGACGACGATCAATTCATCCGCGAACGGTTTCACGCTTGTCAGACAGCGTTCAATGTTCGCCTCCTCATTTTTGACAATCATGCAGAGGGAAAGGGTTGGCAATAGAAACATCTCCTTTTATGTAGGGGCTGGGAACGGGTTATCATTGCCATATTTATACGGAAAAGGCTGTAATTATGAGCGGTTTGTGGAATAAACCTGAATGGAGCAAAGACCGGGAACCTATGCAGAAGAAACAGCGTGCCGGGTGCCCGGGGGTACTGGAAAGGTCATCTAAAAACAAGGTGCTTATCCTCATTTTTTGAGGATGGGTATCTTGTTTTTTGTTTATGAGGAATTAAAGCATAAATATTGCCTTTACGGCTGCTAGCTCCAATCAACGCGACTAATGGCGAGAGGTTACTGGGGTAATGGGAGGTTATAGTTGCATTTTGCGACGATGGCGGGAGGTTACTGGGGAAAGGGGAATTATAGTAGCAATTTGCGACGATGGCGAGAGGGTGGTGGGGAAATGGGAGGTTAAAGTTGCATTTTGCGACGATGGCGAAGGGTTGGTGGGGAAATGAGGGATTATAGTTGCATTTTGCAACGATGGCGGGAGGTTGGTGGGGAAAAGGGAGGTTATAGTTGCATTTTGCGACGATGGCGGGAGGTTGGCAGGGGAAAGGGGAATTATAGTAGCAATTTGCGACGATGGCGAGAGGGTGGTGGGGAAATGTGAGGTTAAAGTGTGTTCGAGGAAGTTCTTATGGAGGGATAGTGCGGACATGATTTCTTTCATGCATCCTGTGCATAAGAATAGATTAATGAATTTTGTCATTCAGAGATGTTGTTTAGAAGTTCATGCCACATCAACTAACGAAGGAGTGTGAAAGTACATTGTCACAAGCGAGTATTCCTAATATTACGCCCAGTATTACTATAACAAGAGATGACACTCTGAACCTGCTGCTTGCATCCATCGCATTGGAGGAGCTGGGACTCAGTCATATCATCAACGCTGAAGCCGAGAAAATTCAGTTCGCAATCGGCACGTTGCCGGGGCTGAGTACACCAGTCACAATCAGTGATTTGCTAACGGTTAACGAGAGTGTTCGTGCTACGCTGCAGGATACGATAAAGACGGAAATGCTTCTCCAATCTAAACTGGAGAAGGTCTTGGAGTTTAGCTCTATAGCGGGGTCTACTGGCACCGGAGCTACCGGAGCTACAGGAGCGACTGGAGCAACAGGGCCAGCAGGATCAGGAACTGGGACCACCGGAGCAACCGGAGCGACAGGTACAGCGGGGATAACAGGAACGACCGGAGCGACAGGAGCAACAGGGCCAGCAGGCACGGGAACAGGAACCACCGGAGCAACAGGAGCGACGGGAGCGACTGGGACAGCAGGAATAACAGGGGCCACCGGGGTTACAGGTGGCACATTTACCTCCAACAACATCAAAGTAGGTAGCTTTACTCAACAAACCATTACACCAGGATCGTCTTATGTGTTCGATACGACAATAAACTTAAACGGAACGGGAATATCCTTCACACCTGGATCTCCAGATATTAGTTTGAGTCCGAACAGTATATATTGGATAGCCAGCTATCTGGAAGGATTTCAGCTCCCGACTGGAGGGATTGCTTTTGCGCTTCGCTTGAACGGTGTTCCACTTTTTGGAAGCCATGTCGGCAACGGAGGCTCCGTAGGTGTCGATACGCAGCTGTCCGGCGCATTCATACTGAACACTGGGCCCGGCGCTAACATACTGCAGATGTTTAATGATCAAGCCACGAATACGACGACAGCTAGCAACGGGACAATCGGCGCTTCACTGACGATTATGCAAATTGGTTAGAGCAGCATAAAGTAAAGGCCTATACCAAAAATCTCCTCACGCATAGTATGTACCAAACGTCTGTGAGGAGGGAATTCCATGTGCAAACATATTCATATTATTATACGGTGTGAGAATTCAAGGAGGTGCACTCCTGTACATCCAAGGAAAAAGTGCGCTGTCAAGAAGTGTTGCCCACATCGAAGAAGACATAGCCATTGCCGATGTAGAGAACACTATTAAGAAATCGACACGAAGAAGAGGCATAGACAAGAATCTATGCTCTTTCTTCGTGTCTTTTTTGCTAGCTTTGCCTTGCAGCAAGGCAGACAAATTAAGCTAGGCTTGAAGCTGTCGAATGGAAACGATGATAGCTAGAGCTTCATCATAATAAGGTTCATCTTGATAAAGCTCGGAATAGATTTCCTCGAATCGATCCGTATCTGCAATCATTTTCGTCGTAATTATTTCTCTGAACCATGGAATGGCGTAGCCGAAGAGCGTCTGTTTCTTTTCTCGATTAATGTCGTCCTGTGACAATCCTCTGCCTACGAAATGCTGCAGGATCGACTGGTAGCTCCGAAAGATGATCTCGGCAAAATTGTATTCATCCGAAGAAAGACCAGCGTAAGTAAACATGCCGCAATTCATAACGCAGAATCGTGGATTATTTTCCAGAATCGCATATTGCAGATAGAGCTGATTAAAAGAGGAGTGAAGGAATAGTGCGGGCTCCTCAAGCTTCACTAGATCCTCGCGTCGTAGAACAATCGATGTAATAAAGGTGGCATAAATGGATGTTGCATTAAGATAAGCACTCATCCCCTCGCCGGTCCAAATTCTCCCGTCGCCGTTTCTTACGAAGATTTGAACGATTCCGCAATCACCATGGCTGTGAAGAACATGCAACAGTGGCAGTATTGTGCCGTCTACGTAGAAATCATCATCACCCTGCAATTTGACAAATTTACCTTGTGCCAGATTCATAACTTGGAATATATTGCGATCCGCACCGATGTTCTCTTCGTTACGCACAACTCTCATATTCGAATAAAGAGAAGCATATCGATTGGCTATTTCAGCAGTTGCATCGTTAGAAGCGTTATCGGACACGATGACCTCAATTAATTCGTTGTTCCCGATTTGCGAATAGATCGATTGCAGACATTGCTCAAGATGGGGCGCGCGATTATACGTCGGAATGCATATAGATAGAAGGGGATGCTGACGGCGTACGGCGAGAAGCGTATTCGCGTGCATACTTCCAGAAACAGCGATCCATTTGCTTGAAGACACATCGAAGATTTCAACAATTGCAGCTGGATTTCCGGCTACTACGCAATAGTCAGGAACATTGCTTACAACAACGCTATTCGGTCTGACGACGCTGCCGGTGCCAATGCGTACATCACCTGACAGGGTGGCATTCGCGCCGATCCAAGCGCCTTCACCAATATGGATCTGCTTGTTAACCTCGTCATGAATGTGGACATGGGGACCTATAAGCACGTTACGGCCCAATTTAACACTGTTATTGGCGGTAATCGTGAGCCCAGGATTAATCTGGCAGCCGTCCCCTAGAAGGATTGCAGTAGACTTGTTGTCGCTCTCTATAACATTTATCGAATAAGGAGCGCGTATAAATATGCCATGACCGATTGCTATCCGCTCAGGGTGATCGAAGGTACCACCGCTTTGAATATAGGTATGGCTCCCGAATTGCTGAAACCGAGCGGCTAGTTCAGGCGTGATGTACGTTGTCATTTGGCGCCTCCCTTGAATGCTATTGATGATTAGTAAATCCCCTCTTACGGCTTTATTTCCCTATATAAATCATATAGGGTGCAATCATAAATATGTTCATTCAGCTTTTGATCTCAATAAATAGGTTAAATATTTGCAGTGATAGGCATATACCAGAAGAAGAGTTTATTGCTATTTGCGAAAAATAAGATTTTATCCAATAAATTTTGTAAGTGTAGGAGGATTCATCAAAGATGGATTTGTCGGATCAAAGTCTTAGGAAGCAAATTTTGGAGCTATCAGCCGCATACCACGCAAAGAAGTGGCCGCAAAAGGCATTTCGACCAGGTGAAGATTATATTCCTGTTAGCGGAAAGGTGTTCGATCAAGATGAGGTAACATCCTTGGTTGATGCTTCCCTTGATTTTTGCTTGACTACAGACCGTTATGCCCGACAGTTCGAGCGTGAATTTGCTAAGTTCATGAATTGCAGGTTTGCACTCCTAACAAACTCAGGCTCCAGTGCCAACTTGTTGGCCTTAGCTACACTTACCTCTCCGCAGCTTGGGGAGCGCAGGCTCCGTCCAGGTGATGAAGTTATAACGGTTGCTGCCGGGTTTCCCACAACGGTAAATCCCATTATTCAATACGGGCTGGTCCCCGTTTTTTTGGATGTGGATATTCCTACTTACAATTTGGATACCACGTTGTTGGAAGCAGCAATCAGTAGCAAAACCAAGGCAATTGTCATCGCACATACACTTGGTAATTCATTTCGAGTCGATGAGGTCAAACGGATTGCGGATCAGCATGGCTTGTGGCTCATAGAAGATACGTGTGATGCAGTAGGTACGATGTTTCAAGGAAAGAGGGTAGGATCATTCGGGGATTTAGCGACAGTTAGCTTCTATCCAGCGCATCACCTTACGATGGGAGAGGGAGGGGCGGTACTGACCTCTTCACCAAAGCTGAAGAAAATTGTAGAATCGTTCCGGGATTGGGGAAGAGATTGCTGGTGTGATCCCGGTAAAGATAACACCTGCGGTAAAAGATTTCAGTGGCAGCTCGGGGAGCTTCCTTGCGGCTATGATCATAAATATACGTACAGCCATATTGGTTACAACTTGAAGGTTACGGACATGCAGGCGGCCATCGGTGTCGCTCAGTTGAAGAAGCTAGATGGGTTCATCGCCCAGAGAAAGCAAAATTTCAGCTTTCTTAAAGCGGCGTTGAAGCCACTGGAGGATGTGCTCATTCTCCCCGAAGCGACCGAGGGAAGCGATCCAAGCTGGTTTGGATTTCCAATTACTCTACGTGAAGAATCGCCTTTATCACGTAATGAGCTTGTGCAAGCATTGGAAAAGCATCGTATTGGTACTCGGCTGTTATTCGCTGGAAACCTCCTTCGTCAGCCTGCTTATCAAGATATTAACTGCCGTATCGTCGGTGAGCTGCATAATACAGAGCGGATTATGAAGATGACCTTCTGGATTGGTGTGTATCCGGGGCTTACTCAGGAAATGCTGCAGCACGTCGTGAATGTTTTTCATACGCTTCTGAAAGGGAGTTCTTCATCATGAAGGTAGTCATCTTTGCCGGAGGCTTCGGAACGAGGATCAGCGAAGAAACACATTTGAAACCTAAGCCAATGATCGAAATTGGAGATAAACCGATTCTATGGCATGTCATGGATATTTATTCAAAATACGGATTTCGTGAGTTTATTATTTGTCTGGGATATAAAGCAAATGTGATTAAAGAATACTTCGCCCATTATTATTTATATGGTTCAGATGTGACCTTCGATTTCGGCAGTAAAACAAACGAGATCACCGTTCATAACCGATATATCGATCCCTGGAAAGTAACATTAGTGGACACAGGGCTAGACACGATGACAGGTGGAAGATTGAAGCGAGTCCAGAAATATGTGGGTAAGGAGCCGTTTATGCTTACTTATGGGGACGGCCTTTCTGATTTGGATATTCGAAAGCTGGTGGAATTTCATAAATCGCATGGAAAGTTGGCGACGGTGACCGCGACACAGCCTCTTGGGCGGTTCGGAGCCTTACAGGTTACAACCGAGGGACAGGTGCTAGGATTCGTAGAAAAACCTCAGGGTGACGGCGGATGGGTAAATGGTGGTTTTTTTGTCTTGCAGCCAGATGTATTTGACTATATTGATGGTGATGCAACGGTATGGGAAAAAGAACCGCTTGAGTCTCTAGCGAAAGCTGCACAATTGATGGCTTACCATCACACAGGCTTTTGGCATCCGATGGATACCCTTCGTGACAAAAACTATTTGGAGGAGCTGTGGAAAACGGGCAAAGCCTCCTGGAAAAGGAATGGATGAGAAGTGATGCCTAACAATGGTTTCTGGTCGAAAAAAAAGGTGCTGCTTACAGGGCATACAGGCTTTAAGGGAAGCTGGCTCAGTTTATGGCTTCAAGTGATGGGAGCTAACGTGACTGGCTACGCACTACAGCCTGCAAGTGCTCCGAGTCTATATGCCTTGAGCGGCCTTGAGCATTCTATTCGATCCGTTATAGCTGATATTCGAGATCGGGAATCTTTACTTCGAACGATACAAGATACGCAGCCCGACGTCATTATCCATATGGCCGCTCAACCGCTTGTTAGATATTCTTATTTGAATCCGGTTGAAACCTTTGAAGTGAACGTTCTTGGAACCGTTAATCTGCTCGATGCTGTTCGAACGGCCGTAGCTGAAGGAGTACACATACAAGCGGTGCTTAATATCACAACGGACAAATGCTACGAAAATCAGGAATGGACATGGGGCTACCGTGAAAATGATAGACTTGGCGGTTTTGATCCTTATTCGAATAGTAAAGCTTGTGCGGAGCTTGCCACTTCTATGTTCCGAGATAGTTATTTCAACCCCAAGGACTATGCTTCTCACGGACTCAGCATTGCGACAGCAAGAGCGGGTAACGTGATCGGTGGGGGAGACTGGTCGGAGGATCGAATTATTCCCGACTGTATAAGAGCATTAATGGAGGGAAATAAGCTTCCCATACGCAATCCAGTTGCGACACGTCCCTGGCAGCATGTACTTGAACCGTTGCAAGGGTATTTGTTGTTGGTTGAGCAGATGGTGGAGCGCGGAACTAAATTCGGGGAAGCGTGGAATTTTGGACCTAATGACGATGGTGTGAAAAGTGTGGAGTGGCTCGTTAAGAAGATAGGCACACTCTGGGGAGTAAATGATTTCTATGAATTGGCAGAAGGGAGCAATCCTCACGAAGCTACTAATCTCAGCCTTGATAGCTCGAAGGCAAGGCGAGCATTGGGCTGGCAGCCGATATGGAGTGTGGAGAGGGCGCTGGAGAAAACAGTGGAGTGGTTCCAAGCCTATCAACAGCAATCCGATATGAAGGCTGTATGCTTAGAACAATTGGAAGCATACACACTCGCAGGGGCTCATAAGGACAAATAGTAGTGGAGGGGATTAGCGTGAAGTTATCCGACTATGTGATCGATTTCATAAGCAAACAAGGCGTTGCGCATATATTCGAGCTGACTGGCGGAGCTATCGTTCACTTGCTGGACTCCACCTATGACAGGAAGGATATGAACTGCGTCTCAGTTCATCACGAACAATCTGCAGCTTTCGCTGCGGAAGGATACAGTCGGATTAACGGTAAGCTTGGAGTTGCCATGGGTACCAGTGGCCCGGGAGCACTTAATATGCTGACGGGTATCGGCAGCTGCTATTTCGATTCGGTTCCTTGTCTGTTCATTACGGGGCAGGTGAATACGTATGAATATAAATTTGATCAACCCGTTCGGCAAATTGGTTTTCAGGAGACCGATATCGTTAGCATCGCGAAACCGATTGTGAAGTTTGCCGAAATGATTACAGATGCGCAACAAATCCGCTATTCCATGGAAAAAGCAGTATTTGTTGCTCAGCATGGACGTCCGGGCCCAGTTTTACTCGATATCCCTATGAATATACAGCGTGCTCAGATTGAACCGGATGCATTAGAAAGCTTCTTCGATAGCGAGGAATTCTATGGGTATACGAATTTTAAGCAGCCTTGTCCTTCTGGAGACATAGAGCAAACCATTCAATTGCTCCAAAATGCTGAACGCCCCATCATTCTCGTCGGTGGCGGTGTCCGGGCTGCGGATGCTGTCAAAGAGCTACGAGAGCTCATCGATTTTAGCCATATACCAGTTGTCAGCTCATTAATGGGCCTCGATGCCTTGCCTGCGACGCATCCAATGAGCACGGGCCTTATCGGATCTTATGGAAATCGCTACAGTAATCTGGCTTTGGCGAACTGCGATTTTTTGCTTATCTTGGGATCACGACTCGATACTCGTCAGACGGGAACTAGGCCGGAAACCTTTGCTAGAGCAGCGAAGAAAGTTCATGTGGATGTCGAGGATGTTGAACGGCATGGAAAGGTTCGAGCGGATCTAACCATACATGTAGATGTTAAGCAATTCCTCAAAGACATAAATACGGCTTTGTCCGGAATCGTCCTTTCGGATTACTCTCCATGGCATGAAGCTATTCTGCGCTATAAGGAGAAATACCCGAGCGGGGGAATGCTTTCCCAGCTTGATCAAGCTGGACCTATTAATCCGAACCGGTTTATGGAGCTGTTATCCTCACGCAGCAGTGAAGGCGACATTATTGTGCTTGATGTAGGCCAGCATCAAATGTGGGCAAGCCAGTCCTTTCATTTGCTTGAAGGACAACGTCTCTTGAATGCAGGTGGCATGGGAGCTATGGGGTTTGCTCTTCCTGCCGCGATTGGAGCAGCGTTGATGGCTCCGCATCGTCAGATCATTGTAATTGCTGGCGATGGTGGTATGCAGGTGAACATACAGGAGCTTCATACGATTGCCCACCATGGGCTGCCGATTAAGGTTTTTGTCATGAATAATCATAATTTGGGCATGGTACGGCAGTTTCAGGATATGTATTTTGACGGTCGTCAGCAATCTACTGTTCATGGTTATGGCTGTCCTGACTTGGTGAAGGTAGCGAATGCTTATGGGATCCCTGCTTTAAGGATTGAAACCATTGAAGAAGCCGTAGCTAAAATAGACATCGCTTTGCAAACCAAAGGGTGCTTCCTAGTGGAAATCAATTTAGAAACTCAGACGACAGTGAATCCCAAGCTGGTTGTCAATCGGCCTATTGAAGACATGTCGCCATTCCTAGAACGGGAACAACTAACTGCCGAGATGCTCATAGAGCCGCTTGGAGATGAAGAGGTGATCAAATGACCACTAGCATTGTGATCTTGACACATAATCAACTGCCTTTAACTTACAAGTGCTTGCAAAGCATTCGGCAGCATACTGAGGATTATGAGCTCATTGTTGTTGATAATGGCTCGACAGATAACACACTTGCCTACTTAAGACAGCAACCGGATGTGATTCTTATAGAAAATGAAAAAAATCTAGGTTTTGCCAAAGGGTGTAATCAAGGAATTGAACTGTCAAAGGGAGAGAATGTTCTCTTCTTAAATAATGACACAGTTGTAACGGAGTATTGGTTGGAAAATTTGCTGCGTGTTTTGTACGAGAATGAAAGAGTTGGGATGGTAGGCCCTGTTACGAACAACTCAAGCGGTCATCAAATTATTCCAGTTACCTACAGCGATCTCAGCGGACTAGATGCGTTTGCACAGCTCCATTGTGAGGAAAATGCTGGCTGTTATACAGAAGTACGTCGTTTGATCGGCTTCTGCTTGTTAGCTAAAAGAAGCGTTCTCGACGAGATAGGTGGCTTTGACGAGCTGTACGGTCTGGGGAATTTTGAAGACGACGATCTCTGTTTACGAGCTTTGCGAGCGGGATACTCTTTAAGAGTAGTTAACGATTCCTTTATCCACCATGTTGGCCATGCGACTATGCTTCATCTACAGGATGCGGATTTAACGACACTGTTGAAGGTAAATCGCGAGAAAGCAGCGGCGAAGTGGGGGAATGACATCCATCATCTCTTGTATAAACCAGAGATTACGGTCAGCTTATGCATGATCACTAGGGATGCCGAGCAAACTTTGAGGCAATCGCTAGATTCCATAATGGATGATGTAGATGAAATTGTTATTGTTGATATGGGGTCTTCTGATAAGACGGTTGAGATTGCTCATTACTACACTCCGTTTGTGCATAGCCTTGTCGGGAACAGCCACGACATTCGTCCGTACCGGCATGCATTCGAGATGGCAACAAAAGAGTATGTGATTTGGTTAAAGCAAGATGAGGCTGCGGATACCGAAAGCCTTAGAAAGCTGTCTGGTCTTAAGTTTTCAATGGATGGCAGCCAAGATATTGCGACTCTGTCAGACAAGGGTTTAGCAATATTCAGAAGAGCAGCTGGGCTTCGGCTGCCGGACGAATGGAGAGAGGGAGCTGAGCTATGATAACGATCAGCTTGTGCATGATTGTCAAGAATGAAGAGGAAGGACTGGCGAAATGCTTGTCTTCTGTGAAAGGAATTGCCGATGAAATCGTAATTGTGGATACCGGATCAACCGACCGTACGAAGGAAATTGCGGCACAATTTACGGACCGAATTTTCGATTTCGAGTGGATTAATGATTTCTCAGCGGCTCGAAATTATTCCTTCAGCAAGGCAACCAAAAAATATATATTATGGTTAGATGCGGACGATCAGATTCAAGAGAAAGATCGACTGCTATTTATTAAACTGAAAAAAAAACTTACCTTGGACGTTGATAGTGTGACAATGAGTTATAATCTCGCTTTCGACGAGTCAGGGAATGTGACTTCCAGTCTGCGGCGAAACCGCTTAGTCCGCAGAGATCGCAGCTTTCAATGGATTGGCCCTGTTCATGAATATTTAGCTGTATGGGGAAATATACAGAACAGTGATGTAAGCATTACGCATGGTAAAAACAAAGCGTACACAGACCGCAATTTACAAATTTACTTAAAACGAGAGCAGGCTGGTGAACAATTCACGCCAAGGGATTTATATTATTTTGCTAATGAGCTCCGTGATCATGCTCAGTATAGAAAGGCCATTCTCTATTACGAAATGTTTCTGAAGGGAAAGCAGGGGTGGATTGAAGACAATATACAGGCTTGCACGAAAATGGCTGACTGCTTCGGAAAACTGGGTGATAAGGAAAAGTATTTCGAATCGATGTGTATGACACTTTCCTATGATAAACCACGAGCGGAGGTTTGCTACGCCATTGGTATTCATTTTCTAGAAGATAATAAATACGATATCGCGATATTTTGGTTTACGGCAGCGGTCGACTGCGGGATTGACAAGAATAACATGGCGATGGTAAATCCGGCTCATTCCACCTGGCTGCCTCACTTGCAGCTGTGCCTTTGCTATGATCGTTTAGGTCAATTGGAGAAAGCAAATGAGCATAACGAGAAAGCCTTAGCCTATCACCCAACGCATCCTAGCATGCTTTATAACCAAAAATATTTTCAAAATATGTTTAAGGATCGCATCAAGGAGGGGTAGGCATTCAACAAGCTGAGCCGTGATTTAATCAGGCAACTTTATTGTACTTGAACGATAAGTACAGTAAAGTTGCCATTTTACAGTGGAATATGCAATGAATATCGCTATTTACAGTTTAGTTTAATGAAATGAGCAAGTAAGATGAATGTGGATATTAATAGAATCAGAACTATCCTTCTTTACTCACTATTACTTAATCGATGAACAAGAAACGCATTAAGGCATGAGGGTCGGGAAACCGATTCCTTTTGCATTTTCTGGTTTCCGAAGGTACAACCTAGTATAATTAATTTTTCTTATTATTACTTGGCAGGTGAATTCCATGAGCACCATTAACCAAAAGAAACAGCGAAAGTTTTTGCGAAGCATGTACGCATGGATAACGCTTACAATGCTACTGGTGCTAAGCCTATTTGCTACTATAACTTATTTTAGCGCCGGGGGAGCATTATTAAATAATGAATATGCGTCGAACAAGAAAATTTTGTCCCAAGTCAAATTTAATATTGATTACATGGATGAAATGATTCGCAATTCAGTCTTATCTTTATTTTATAACCCGGATGTCCAGACAATATTGTACAACAAAAGTTTGGATCTTGGAGAAACATTAAAAGGGATTAATACCGTCAGAACCTCAATCGTCAATTCCAATCCATTTATTAATTCGATTTATTTTTACAATGACTATTCCAAATTGTATTACTCGACGGGAGATGAGCTACTCTTCCAGGACAAAAGCTTAAATGCAATGTTTGATTCCGGAAAGGTGCTCCCGATACTAAAGCCCATCCCCAGAAGAATTGAATATCCGATGGTGGGGGACAAGATAAGATATGAGAACGTCGTTACCTATTTTATGTACGAGTTTAAAGACGATAATAACTTGCCTAATGGCGCATTAATCGTTAACGCGAGTACGAATTGGATATTAAACAATATCAAAATGATTAACAATGCAGATTTAGATAAGCAAGATCAAATTATGATATTGGATGGGAATGGCGCCTTAGTCGGTGATAGCCTGGAGGAAGATTCATTTCTAACGAATCTGAAAGCAGCTTATGTGCATCAACAAGCTGGAGAAAAAGTAAAAACCGAAACGGAAGAGCAGACAGGCTATTTCACAAGCGATATTAATGGAAAGAAATATCTGATTACCTATACTTATTTAGATAATATGAATTGGACGATAGTGAAAGCACAGCTTTATCACGATGTGTTCCAGAAAATCAATTCGTTAAAATATACATACTTTCTAATCACTGCCGGATTTTTGTTAATTGCATTCATAATCTCGGTGTCTTTATCCCGCAGGTTTTATAAACCGATTGATCGATTGGTTAGACAATTCGTTGTTGTCGATCGCGATCGTGGGCTGCCGAAGGGAGAAGATGAATTCTCGTACTTAAACGATGTTTTTCAAGATGCCATCGACAAGATGAATCATTATAAACAAAGAAGCCATACGTCTCAAGAAGTCATGAGGGCCTATTTCCTAAGAAAATTGCTTGTAGATAGTTATTCGGTGTCGGCGGGTGAGTTTGCTCAAGCCCAGTCAGATTTCAGTATACGTTTAGATGCGGAGATGGGGTTCCTAATCTGTATTGTCAAGATAGATGGTTATAACCAATTTAAGGAAAAGTACAATTTAAGAGATCAGGCACTCTATTTGTATGGAATTGAAAACATGTCGTTGGAATGTATCGGAGAGACTTTCCAATGCGAAGTGGTGAAGATGAAGGATGAGTATATCGCCTTTATTATTAACACCAATTCAGACTCAGAGAATCTGCATGTACTAACGGATAGCTGGAAGAAAGCCCAGATGTATATTATGAAGTATTACCACATTTCCATTTCCGTGTGTATCAGTGACCCTATTGAGCGTTATACGGACCTTTCAGATCAGCATTACGAAACACTAAATAATTCTCTATATCGCTTAATTTACGGCCATTCCAGTATTCTGACTGGTGATCGAATCAGGAACAATGTGGATAATCCGCAGCTCGGATATTCAGCATCGCTTGAGAAGAAGCTGATTGATGCTTTGAAAAGCGGCAGCATTCCTGTTACTGAGGATACACTTTCCAGAATTTTTCGAGAAATTGCTGCTTTGAACTATAACAATGCGCTCTTATCTATTATGAGCTTGCTAAACGTGCTGAAAACGACGGTTGAGGAAATTAGTCGAGTAAAGGTGGAGCCGATCCATGTGAATTTTAATTTGATCACGAAGCGCTTGTTCGAATTGGAAACCTTAACAGAGCTTCAAGAAAAGATCATGCTGTTGTTAGTGGATATGATTTCCAAAACAGATAACATAGAGAATGAGAAGCAGTCCATTGTAGTAGAAACAATGAAAGAACTGATTGATGCGGATTATGCTAATCCGGGACTATGCCTGCAATTTGTTGCCGATAAGCTCAATGTTTCGCCTAAGTCAGCCAGCAAACTGTTTAACTCTAAGTTGAATATGTCAGTTGCTGATTATATTAATGAAGTAAGGCTTAATAAAGCGGTAGAATGGTTGGAAAGCTCCGGACTGAATATCAAGGAGATACTAGCTAAAATTGGTGTTGAAAATGAAAGTTATTTCTACAAGCTATTCAAGAAAAAACACGGAACGACTCCTAAAGAATATATGTTAAGCAAAAGTGTGAAGCAAATTCTAAACAAGAAATGATCCATTATAAGAGGAATTATTGCTGGGCGTGCACTGTACTTGCGTAAAAGTACAGTGCACGCCTTTTTGTACAGTCGAAAATGTTGTAATCGACTCCATTTACACTATATTAATATCGCCCTGTGGCAGTAAAGTTTGGTAGTGAGCAAGAGAGATCTGACAGAATGAAATAAGGGAGACATGCTTTATGGGAAATATGGCTGATCATTCCGTACTTAACATGGAAAATTCGATACGAATCAATAAAAAGAAAAACAGCGGTTTCTGGCGAGGGATCATACGTAACAAAGGCATCATTTCGTTGGCTATACCGGGGCTGCTGTTCGTTATCGTATTCTACTATTTGCCCATGTTCGGACTGGTACTCGCTTTTAAAGATCTGAATTTTACAAAAGGTATTTGGGGAAGCGATTGGGTTGGTTTTACTAACTTCAAGTTTTTCTTCACTTCGGACGCCGCGTTACAGGTAACTCGTAACACGCTCGTGTTGAATTTTTGCTTTATTACGATCACGAATATCGTAGCCGTCACCTTTGCTCTGCTGTTATTCGAACTGAGCCGCAAAGCGGTGAAATTGTATCAGACTGCCATCTTTTTTCCTTATTTCTTATCCTGGGTAACCGTTAGCTATGTCACTTATGCGTTGCTCAATCCCGAGCTGGGAGTCATCAATCACTTACTCGAGCTATTTGGCTGGGAAGGGATCAGCTGGTATTTTGAATCCAAGTATTGGCCTTCTATATTAAGCTTAGCTTTTTTATGGAAAAATGTTGGCTACTCAATGCTTATATATTATACGGGACTGTTGGCAATTGATAAAACCTTCTATGAAGCCGCAGCTATTGATGGCGCTTCTAAATGGCAACAAATTCGCAGCATATCTATTCCTTTGCTCACACCTTTAATTACATTGATTGTCCTCTTGCAGATCGGGCGCATTTTTTATTCCGATTTCGGATTGTTCTATTTCTTGCCTGCAGATTCAGGGGCATTGTATAGTACGACGGACGTCATTGATACGTATGTATTCCGTGCCTTACGTGTAACAGGTGATACCGGAATGGCCACTGCGGCAGGTCTATATCAATCCGTTGTCGGGTTTTTACTTGTTCTGACAGTTAATTTCATCGTTCGCAAGATCAACAAAGAAAATGCAATCTTCTAAATAGATTCAATAAATGAGATAGGAGGAGAAATCATGGATATACGCAGAAAACCTGTTTTATCGAAATGGCTCATTCATTTGTGGTTTATTGTATTCTCACTGTTTTGTATTATCCCATTTTTATATGTAATCTCCATTTCATTCTCGAAGGAATCGGATATCGCGATATACGGATACCAGCTCATCCCAAGAACGATCACTACGTTCGCTTACGAGTACTTGCTAGAAAGTCCTAAGGCCTTAATCAATAGTTATCTGGTATCAATTACCGTAACGGTGCTGGGCACGGCTCTTAGTCTGATCATCACGGCGAAGCTAGCTTATGTGTTGTCGCGAAAAGATTTTCACGGCTCGAAGCCTATGTCCTTCTTCGTATTCTTCACCCTGTTGTTTAGCGGAGGTTTAGTGCCCTCGTATATTCTGATCAAAAATTATATGCACATCGATGATACGATGCTTTCCTTGATTTTTCCCTATGTGATTATGCCTTGGCATGTTTTGCTAATGAAAGGTTTCTTATCGGATATTCCGTTGGCTCTAATCGAATCGGCGAAAATTGACGGGGCGGGCGAATGGAAAATCTTCTATCGCATTGTGCTACCTATTTCCAAGCCGGCGATTGCGACACTTACGCTATTTATCGCTTTCATTTACTGGAACGACTGGTACATGGCTTTACTATATATCGATAATCAGAACCTGGTTCCTTTGCAATTTATGTTGTATCGAATTATGAATAATATTCAGTTCTTATCTACATCGTTGCAAACGGGCAATATCTCCATCGATCTTAGCCAGATGCCGAATGAAACGGCGCGTATGGCCATCGCTATTCTCGCCGCAGGTCCTATATTGTTTGTATTCCCTTTCTTCCAGAAATATTTTGTCAAAGGTTTGACAGTAGGTGCCGTTAAGGGATAAAAGGCTTACATGGGGATAGTTGTAACCGGCATAGCCGATACAATATAGTTAAACACAAAAATATGGGAGGTTTTATTCGTGAACAAAAGAACCACAAAAGCTTTATCTGTCGCCTTGATAGGCATACTGTCGCTATCGATGACATTGGCGGGCTGCGGCAAGAATGAAACAGGTCCGTCCAAACCGGCTGCTACGGAAACAGCTTCAGCTACACAGACGCAAGAAGCGGCTTCACCACAAACAACCGATGTCTCCAAGTTAGACAATGTTGACTTGACCTGGTATTTTGGCGGTACTTCGCAAGCGGATGTAGGCTCAGTGGAAAAGGCAATAAATGAATATTTGAAAGACAAGCTGAATATCAATATTCATTTGAAAGCGGTTGATTGGGGAAGTCTTGGTCAAAAAATGCAATTAGCGAATGCATCCGGCGGAGGTTATGACCTTGCTTTTACTTCAAACTGGGCAAATGATTACTATCAAAATGTAAATAAGGGTGCTTTTCTTCCTTTAGACGATCTATTGAAGCAATATGCGCCTGACATTATGCAAACTTTACCTGAAGGCGGTTGGGAAGCTACCAGAGTAAATGGGGAAATATATGCCGTTCCCAACTATCAAATCTGGGCAAGAACGGATGTTGTATGGCCGATGAAAGAGCTTACTGACAAATACAGCTTGGACGTTGCCAATGTAAAGGGCTATGAAGATTTTACCTCTTTCCTGGAGAAGGTAAAGGCTGGCGAGCCTAACCTCATTCCTTTTGAGAACAGTAAAGTTGGCGAATTTGGAAATGCTGTTGTCCATTATGGTTTTGATGAATTCGTAGGCCGTAATGTTCCAGGCGTAGTTAAATTCGATGATTCCAATCTGCGTGTGCTTAACCAATTCGAATCTCCAGAATATCAATCTTTCGTAACCCTTATGAGAGATTGGAACCAAAAAGGATTTTTCAGAAAAGATGCGGCAACATTGACGGATAGCACAGCTGACCGAAAAGCGGCTAAATTGGCCGTTATGGTTGGCGGTACGGTGAAGCCTGGCGGTGACACTGAGATGAAATCCTTAACACAGAAAGATGTACTGATGGTAGGTGTATCACAACCTGTACTTACAACATCGGGAATTATTGCTACGACTACTGCGATAAGCAAATCCTCTAAAAATCCGGAAAGGGCGATGATGTTCTTAAACCTGCTCTATAAAGATAAAACACTTTTCAATTTAATTGCACACGGTATTGAAGGTAAGCATTATAAGAAAATCAACGACGAGACTGTTGAAACGATCAAAGATGGCGGCTATGATCCGGGTACGGATTGGGTGTTCGGCAATCAGTTTAACGGTTACTACCGTAATGGGCAACAGCCTGGCATTTGGGAAGAGACAATCAAGCTCAATGAGAGTGCAGCCCAATCTGTCCTTCTTGGCTTCAGCTTCGATCCAACACCGATTAAAACCGAGATCGCTCAAATCGCTACTGTGACTGCACAATATGTTCCGTTGTTAGAAACAGGCTCTGTTGACCCAGAAAAATTCCTTCCGGAATTTATAGACAAGCTGAAAAAAGCTGGTAGCGACAAAGTCATTCAGGAAGCGCAAAAGCAAATCGACGCTTGGAAAGCTACGAAATAATAACGATTTATATCATTTAAACCATGCAGGTCTGCTTATCCTGATTGGATATGCGGACCTGAGGTTCGTGTACTTAGCAATTCGGCGAATTGAAAGAGAAGGTAGGAGCGCAGATGGAATATACAATGCTCGGAAAAACGGGATTAAAGGTTTCTCAGCTTGGATTGGGCGGTGCTCCGCTTGCGGGTGATTTCGGCAAGACCGATGAAGAAGAAGTTCAGCGTTTAATTCACGAATCGATCGATTCGGGCATTAATATCATTGATACCGCCCCTTTGTATGGACGTGGTGAATCGGAACGGCGTATTGGCAAAGCACTAAAAGGCCGTAGAGAAAGTGTCGTACTAGCGTCAAAAGCAGTTCGATCCGACTTGTCCTATGATTATGCCAGCACAATTGGCTCGGTAGAAGATAGCTTGAATCGACTGCAAACGGATTGGATTGATCTTCTACAAATTCATGATGTGGAGAAGCAGCAGTATGAAGTGATTATGAATGAGACAGTTCCTGCTTTGCAAAAACTTCAGCAAGACGGGAAAATTCGATATATAGGCGTGACTACGCGGGATTTGCAACTATTAATGCGCTATATGAGGACAGCTTGTTTCGATGCTATTCAATTTTATGCTCGTTATATGCTGATTGATTATACGGCCAAGGACGAAGTGCTTCCGTTGGCAAGCAGCATGGGCATTGGCGTTATTAACGGTAGTGTACTCGGTATGGGAATTTTAGCGGACGCTCCGGCGCACTTTTTGGATCAAGAAACGTTGGATCAGGCCGAATATAGGATGGAGCAGTTGAAGTTCCTACGCAAGCAGGAATCGAAAGGATTGATCGAGCCGGGCATGAGGTTTAGCTTGGGAAATCCCGATATTCATGTGACGCTTACCGGAACATCCTCGCTTAATTCTCTGCGCAACAATCTATCTTTCTGTGACGGGAAAGGACTAGAACCCAATGATCTGCTTAAAGTCCAGGCTTTGTTTCAAGGTCAACCGTTATTTAACTGAAGCTGCATCGAGAAGCTCAATAATATGAGAGGGGTTAGAGCATGGGAGTGATTTGCAACCCGATTCTTACAGGCGATCATCCCGACCCTTCGATTGTTCGTGTTGGGACGGATTATTACATGGTAACATCGACTTTTCAATTCTTTCCTGGGGTTCTTATTCTGCATTCCAAGGACTTGGCACATTGGGAACCGATTGGACACGTTGTCACCCGCAAGAGCCAGCTCGATTTAACCGGATTACCCGATTCATTCGGTGTGTTCGCGCCGGACATTTCCTACTATGACGGAAAGTTCTGGGTGGTCGTCCCGTATTATCACGGACAACCGCGATGCACCAATTTGCTGTTTGTTGCTGACCGACCTGAAGGGCCGTACAGCGAAGCGACTGTGCTTAATCATCATTTTATCGATCCGTCTATCTTTAACGATGATGATGGGAAGCGTTATTTGGTGTTCGGAGGCGGATGGGTCCATGAACTTGCAGAGGACGCTTCAAGGCTGATTGGCGAAGCCAAGCAGGTATGGCCGGGTACCGGGGGGGCTGCCCCGGAAGCGCCCCATATAATCAAACGTAATGGATGGTATTACTTGATGTTGGCTGAAGGGGGAACCTTCTTCGAGCACAAGGAAACGCTAGCCAGAAGTTTATCCATCTGGGGACCTTACGAGCCGTGTCCACATAACCCGGTGCTAATGCAGACGAATCCTGAGATGAAGATCCAGAAAGCTGGACACGGTAAACTGGTTGAAGACGTGAATGGAGAGTGGTGGATGTTCCACTTAGGAGGGCGCCCGCTTACACCAGGAGGCTTCTGTCCACTTGGACGGGAAACCTTCCTTCAGCCAGTTCAATGGACGGATGACGATTGGTTTATGGTCGGTGAGCAGGGTGTTCCTATGAATGAGATAGAGCTGACATTAGTAGAAAACATTGATGGCATTGTGCAGGTGGTTGACGATGAGCATTTTGCCGGAACAGAGCTATCAGCAGAGTGGGAGTGGGTACGGCATCCCGTTGAAGGCGGATTCGGCTTAACGCAAGAAGGTCTGAGCATCGATTGCAAGCCTTTCATTCCCTTCGGACTTCAATCTACGCTTATTTTAACGCGTCGTTGGCGGCATTTTGGTTTTGAGGCTACAACGAAGCTGCTGTTTCATCCCAGGAGCTTAGGCGAGGAGGCGGGAATAACGCTATATCGCGATTCGGATGCTTTTCTATTTTTTTTAATTCGTAGAGGGATTGGTCAAACATCGGGACAGGCTTTTGATGTGACCAAGCTTCATGAGAATCAGGAGCATGATGGGCTGTATGTAGAGCTTAATCAGTATGTGAATGTTGGTAAAAAAATACTAGCTAGAAGCATGCTACCTATCAAACCGGGAGACCCGATATGGTTGCGTACTAGATTGGTTGAAAAGTCTCAAACGTTTACTTTTTATTACTCTCTGGACGATATCGAGTATACGAACATGGGTGTAGAGCTTCCGGCACAATTTCTGTATCCAGAAAACTATACGCGTTTTTTATGTTTTACAGCCCCGAGACTTGGAATATATGCAAAAGGCGTGTATGGGGAACCGGAAGGTTCAGCCTTGTTTCGGACATTTATTTATCGAGGTATATGATCGTATAAAAATAAATGAGCCGTAAGAAACGGACTTAGTAGAAAGCGTGGAGCCTATGTATCGGCAGAACAAAATCATTGATGCACACCAGCATTATTGGCAAATCTCTCGTGGAGATTATGGGTGGCTCACGCCTGAGCTAAAGCTGCTTTACCGTGATTACATGCCTGGAGACTTGGCATCACTATTGCACAAGCATGGTGTTACGGGCACGATTGCCGTTCAGGCGGCGTCCACTGTTGCAGAAACAGAATTTTTGTTGGCGCTGTCGGAGCGGCACAAAGAACTACTCGGTGTTGTCGGTTGGATTGATCTAGATTCGGACGATATAATGGAAACGATCCGGCGTCTAAACCGGCATTCTAAGCTCGTTGGTATTCGCCCAATGCTGCAAAAGCTGCTGGAGACTGATGGAATTCTGTCTTCCCGAGTCATCCGCCATCTACAATTACTTGCTGAAGCAGGGATATCTCTTGACGTAGTTGTGGAGTCGGAGCAGCTTCCTTGTATTGTATCTATGTTAATAAAGGTTCCAAAACTGCGAATTGTTCTGAATCACTTAGGATCGCCAGATGTGAAACGACCGGAGGCTTTTGCCGATTGGGCGGAATGCATATCTGCCATCTCTTGTCATCCTAAAGCAATGTGCAAAATCTCCGGTATGATTACGCTGGCTGACGGCTATGACCCCGCGAGGCTGAAACCGTATGTCAACCATGTACTTCATGCGTTCGGTACTCATCGTGCCATGTTTGGCAGCGACTGGCCTGTTGCCTTGCTTGCGGGCGGGTATGATGAAGTGATTCGGCTCTTCTGGAACAGCTTGCCTGAAGGCTTGAGCCAAGACGATGTCGATCGAATCACATGGCGGAATGCTGAGCATTTTTACAGAATCGAAGAGAGATTGGCTTTAATGGACAAAGGGGAGGCATGATTGGGATGGCATGGAAGAGCAGCTTAGCGGGTATCGCATCTGTTACAGCGCAGGAATCTTGGACGCCGCCGCAGTGGGCGTTGATGGAACGCCAGCTGATCGATACGTTGAACCAGGCGGCGAAGGAATTTGTGCAGAAGTACGTCCGTCCGGACGGTACACTGAACTGGCGCAGTGATTGGCCTGGGATGGACGGCTCGGATGACCCCTACGAGGGATTTATGTATTTGGCTTTGTTGTATGCGATCGGCGGAGCGGAAGAGCTGCGCGAGAAGGCGCTTCACATATGGGAAGGCATTACGTGGCAATGGACGGAATACGGGCAAATCTATCGCGATTTTGACGCCTATTACGATTGGATGCACCATGGAGAAGGATATTTGTTCTTCTATTTCCTTGGACTGGCAGATCCTTTCGATTTGAAAAGCGTCCAGCGCGCGCAACGTTTTGCCAATCTATATACAGGCGACAATCCAGAAGCGCCAAACTTTGACTCGGAGAACAAGCTGATCCGTTCCCCGATTACCGGCAGCCGGGGGCCTCGACACGAAATGTCCGAAGAGGATTGGTGCACCCACCGGGGCATTCTAGACAATTATTTGGCGCCGTTCGAAGATATCCCGGGCGTTGATTTTGCGAGCGGCACTTGTGCATGGTCGGACGATAAGGTGTATCAGGATGTCATTCGCTTAATGAACGAACGCATGGCGAAAGGGGATGTGCCGCTCAATCTGAACGCAACGAGTCTCATCAGCCATGCCTATATGTACTCTGGTGACGAAAAGCTAAAGACGTGGGTACTTAATTATGTGCAAGCGTGGGCGGATCAGGCAGCCAAGAACGGTGGGATCATCCCAGATAACATCGGTCTTTCGGGTGAGATCGGACAATATAACGATGGCAAATGGTGGGGCGGCTATTATGGTTGGCGCTGGCCGCACGGATTTTTGACGATTATTGAGCCCATTGTCAATGCTTCTATGAACGCAGTGCTGCTGAGCGGTGACTTAGACCAACTGCGGTTAGCACGTGATCAGCTCGATCGTAATTGGGCACTCGGACATGAGGACAACGGACGTTGGGTGACCCCGACTAAACATTTTGATAGCGGTTGGACGGCTTATCGCTTGCCAAGTCCCTTGTATCCGATTCAATTGTGGACGGTCTCTATGGCGGAGGAGGACGCAGCCCGTGTCGATCGGATTGACCTCATGCCCTATGACCAAGAAATTGATGTGCCCGAATATTCTGGCACTAATCCGATAACAGGAAAGCTAACCAAACATTATAACGGCAACACTGTACAATGGTTCCATTATATGCGCGGGAAAAACCCGGCGTATCCGGAACAAATTCTTGAAGCTAATTTCAAGCTGGTGTCCCGCCAATTGCAGAAAATGCGCTCAGCAGAAGGAGATCCGGAAAACTGGAAGTCGGACGGATTCAGCCTAGGCGCGTTGTCAAGCATCCACAAATGGCAGGAGATGTGTCCGGTTTATTTCGAAGGGCTGCTACAATTGACGCTCGGTGCACCGATACATACTTCGCATGGCGGTCTTCAGCACGGTCGCGTGCGCTACTTCGATGCACAGGCTGAGCGGCCGGGTTTACCGACAGGCGTAGCCGCGCTTGTCGAAGCGCTTGAGGCCGATTCCTTAACCTTGAGTCTGGTCAATATTGATTTACATGGAGAGAAGCAGGTGATTATTCAGGCGGGTACGTTCGGGGAGCATCAGTTCGAAGAAGTCACGGTTTTGAGTCAGGAAGATCAGGTGAAGGAAATCGTGCAAGCAGACGGCAAGTGGTTTCGCGTCGAGCTTCTTCCTGGTACGGGAATTCGCTTGAGTATGAAGATGAGACGTTACGTCAACAGGCCGACCTATGAAACACCTTGGGGCGATCCGAAAGATAACGTTAAATTGCTTCGCGGTCGGGAGCAAGGATGAGAATGGGGCTGTAAACATGAGAACGAACAGGGAAATCCGAGTCGCTAGGCTGAAATGGGATAGTATCGGTGAGTACCGTCACCTGCATGACCATATACCCGAGCAGAACGTCAAGCACATCATTCAAGCTGGATATACTGAGCTGCAAATTTTTCTGCTGGATGATCTGCTCATTATGTTAACGGAACTCGATCCGTCCCAAGCGCTTCCTGACCGAGTGATCGATGAGCAGGTAGAAAAGGAATGGCACGAAAAAACCGGGCGTTGTTTTGAGTCTGAGTGGCAACAAGTAGATACAATATTCGACTTACAGCAATTGTTGAATAAAGGGTGAAACGCCGGTTATAAATGATGTATCCATGTTAGCATAGCCTATAATAGCTCTCACCATAACACTAGGTGGGGGCTATTTGGCCATTGCGCATATGAAGAACTTAATGAGGTGATAATGGAAGGGATTATTTAAAGACTAGATCTAAGACAAGGGGCAGAGAAATGGAGCTGTTTTTATTCGTATTGTTGATGTTAGGGCTGATTGGAGTATCCAATGTTATTAATCGCTTTGTGCCATTCATTCCTGTTCCATTAATTCAAATCGCGTTGGGGGTAGCTCTAGCGCTTATTCCGTCTGTCGAGCATGTGGAACTGAATCCAGAGCTTTTTTTAGTGCTTTTTATAGCTCCATTGCTGTTTAACGACGGGCGAAGAACGCCACGCAATGAGCTGTGGAAGCTGCGTGCTCCGATCCTGCTAATGGCGCTTGGACTTGTGCTCGCAACGATAATTGTTGTAGGTCCGTTCATCCACTGGCTGATACCGGATATCCCACTCGCGGCAGCATTTGCCCTTGCGGCAATTCTTTCCCCCACCGACGCTGTTGCTGTTGGATCTATAGCCGGTCGCATAAGGCTGCCTCATAATATTATGCGGCTGCTGGAAGGCGAGGCGCTGATGAATGACGCATCAGGATTAGTAGCTTTTAAATTTGCGATTGCTGCGGCCGTTACTGGAGTTTTTTCTGTGGGCGAAGCCACATTAAGCTTCATTCTTATCGCAGTAGGAGGTTTATTGGCAGGAGCAATTCTGGCATTATTGTTAATTAGAATGCGTGTATCTCTTCAGCGTCTCGGAATGGAGGACGTTACGATACATATGCTGATCTTGATTATGACGCCATTTCTTATCTACATGATCTCTGAAGAGATTGGGGTTTCTGGTATCCTTGCCGTAGTGGCAGGAGGCATCGTACATGCTATCGAGCGAGACCGCGTTCAATCTGCATCTGCTGAGTTAAGAATCGTGTCTGAGAATACTTGGACCGTTATTTTATTCATTTTGAATGGTCTCGTTTTTATTATTTTAGGCTTAGAGGTACCCGATGTCGTATCCGTTATTGTTCAAGATCAGGCCTATAAGAATGGTATGGTTTTCGGCTATATCCTTCTTATTACAGCAGCACTGTTAGCTTTGCGATTCATATGGGTCTACCTGCTCTCCTCAGTACGGAAGCCGGGGAAGCTGCATGAGTCGATATTAACCGCGCTCTCGGGCGTTCGTGGAGCTATTACTTTGGCAGGTGCGTTTTCTATACCACTTGTTATTTCGAACGGAACTCCTTTCCCTCAGCGTGATCTTATTATTTTCCTGTCAGCCGGGGTTATTTTACTTACACTTGTACTGGCAAGTGCGTTGCTTCCTTTAATTTATAAAAGTCCGAAGGTTGAAGCGGGCATTGGCGAAGAAATATCAGAAAATATTATGCAAATCCGGTTATTAAAAGCGGGTCTAAAGACTGTGCGTGACAATATGACTGATGAGAACAGAGGAGCTGCTTTATCCATTATTTCTGATTACCAGCAACAGCTTCAATGGATCAGTCGCAAGGATCAGGGCTGCTTGGCTGATATGCAAAGGAAAACAGTGGAAATAAGGCTGCAGGCTTTGCAAAGTGAAGGCCAGACCGTCCGTCGCTGGCTGGAGGAAGGACGAATTACTGAAGAGGTTGCACAAGCTTCCCAATTTGCTCTTAAACAAACAGAGGTTATATTAACTCACCGCTTTAAATTTCTAGCTGCCTCAATACTGTGGACGATTCGACACTTCTTCCACAAAAAGAAGCATAAAGAAATAAACAAATGGACTAAAAGCGAGCTGAAGCCATACAAGGAGCTTAAGATTCAGTCTATTAATGATGCAGTTGAGACCATTAAGCGGAACATCGATGACACCAATCGGGGATCGTCATTAATGGTAATGGCTCATTATCAGGACTTTAAAGAAATGATTCAAGCAGAGAGCTACAATCCGACGATGGACGAGGAGCTACAGGACCAGAAGAAGGAGCTTCAGGTGAAAGCATTCCAATCCGAGCGAAACGTCATTCAAGTGCTTTATGAACGGGGAGACATTGACCGTTCTATGACGAGCAAGCTGCGCTTGTTTTTGAATTATCGAGAAGCAAACGTATTTGAATCAGAGCTTGTAGAAACCTAGATAAAGTCTAGGTTTCACAGGCTATTACTTGTGATTTTTATTTCTCTTTCTTTTCTCATATTTGATTTATAGAACTCACACAATTCACTAGTAATATTAGATTCAAGCCCAACAAAAAAAAGGAGATGTTGAAAATGTTAAAAATGAAAAAAGCAATGGTCGCCTTCCTTTCTTCGGCAATTCTTATCTCAGGTGCTGGTAGTGCATTCGCCGCTACAGGGACTACGACTTCAAAAGCAGCTACGAGCACGACCCAGGCCGCAACGAAATCGGACGCTAAAACGACTGATTCTAAAGGAACGACAGCTGCGGTTAAAGCACCAAAAGTAGTAGCACCTGTAGTTAAGCCAGCAGCGAAACCAGAAGTTAAGCCAGCAGCGAAACCAGAAGTTAAGCCAGCTACAAAACCAGTCGTGAAGCCGGCTGCAAAACCAGCAGCAAAGACTACGACCAAAAAACATAAAGCTGTTAAGCATAAGAAAACAAAACCAGCAAAAAAACCAGTAAAAAAACCAGCTGCAAAGGCAGCAACTAAACCAGCTGCAAAGCCAGCTGTACCTGCGAAGAAAGCAACTAAGTAATCGGCATTTCTAACCCAGCAATTAAGCGCAATAAATAATCAAATGACAAAGGCGGGATGCTTGCATTCCCGTCTTTCTTTTTATACGATCAAATGAGTATCTTAATGAAAATGAAATGTCTTCCACCTATGGTTGAAGGAGGGGCTGTCATGTCACGCATCCTTGTTGTCGATGATGATCAAAATATTTGCCAATTGATATCTGAGTATCTAAAAAAGGACGGACATGAAGTACAAGAATTGTTCAGCGGGGAGGGGCTAATCGACAGGGTTAGGCAGGAGCCCCCCGATTGTCTAATCTTGGATATCGTCATGCCAGGCGTTAATGGTTTGCAATTGCTCACTTCAATTCGAGGCTTCAGTGAACTGCCGATAATTATGGTTTCGGCGAGGGGAGAAGAGCTTGATCGTATTATGGGGCTTGAGCTTGGATGCAATGATTTTCTGGGCAAGCCGTTCCACCCCCGTGAATTAGTTGGTCGGGTTAGATCGATGATGCGTTTGGTGGAATTCTATCAAACTCCTAGAACGGAAGCAGCGACTCCACCTGTCCGGGCCGGGAATTTACTCATATCGGAGCAGTATCGTAAAGTTCAAATCGAGAATGGACCTGAGCTCGTGCTTACCTTTCGAGAGTTTGAGCTTCTGCTTCATTTTGCTAGAAATCCTAATCGTCCTTATAGTCGCGAGCAAGTCATTCGGCAGGTTTGGGATTACGATTTTCTAGGCGATGTTAGAGTAGTCGATGAATTGGTTAAGCGGCTACGCAAAAAAATTCTAAATTCTGCAGCCGGATTCAGCATCGATACGGTGTGGGGCTATGGCTACAAGGCTACAGTTGAATTGTCGTGAGGTCGCTTAGAGCTCGTATTTTATGGTCAATGATGCTCGTCATGATTTTCACGGTTGTTGTGACTGTTGGCTTTTACTCCCACATTACTTATCGAATGCTTATTGATCAAACGAAAAACCAATTGCTTCTTCAGCTGGATAAAGCAATAGGGATTTTGGAGGGTGGCACGCTTGATGATTTGGAGCCCAGTGATCTTACGTTTCGGTACAAAAACCATGAATTTAATGCGCACTTCTATGTTGTTAATGCCTCAGGATTTATTGTAGCGGCAAGCAACGATGATTTCTTGGGCAAGGCTCCTGATCTTCGAGTAAATAAAGAGCATGGAATGGGAACGATACAGGGCAATAAAATCATGTATGTATCGCAAGAGATGGAAGGGTATACGGTTGTTCTATACACGCCGGAAAAATTGTTGAAGCGAATGTTTCATGAGGCGATCCGCCTTGTGTTGGCTTCTATAGCCGTTAGTAGCCTCATTTTGTACGTTATTGGTTTTCTGCTTGTTTGGAAAATTACGCGTCCTATCGTGAAGCTGAAGGAAGTCGTTAATCGTTATGATCCTTATCGTGGCGATCTCAAGGTTTCCCAAGTCGGAGCGACAGAAATTGACGAATTGATGCACACGCTGCAATCGATGTCTAGCCGCATCCGTAATCACCATGAAAACCAGATTGATTTTTTACAGACAGTATCTCATGAGCTTCGTACGCCATTGATGTCGATTCAAGGATACGCTAATGCGATTAAGGACCAGGTCGTATCCCAGGAAAAAGGACTTTCCATTATAACGGAAGAGTCCTATCGGTTGATTCGTATGGTAGATCGGCTCCTCGAGCTGACCAGACTGGAAAATCCGGATTGTCCTCAAAAGGATCAAGTTATCGATTTGAACGAGATGGTTAGTCAGGCAAGCGATTTATTATCAACGAATGCAGCAGAGCACGGAGTTCAGATAATATGGACGGAGCGGGAGGCCAAAATTATAGTTCCTGCGGAGCAGCTTTTTGAGCTTTTAATTAATCTGCTGCAAAATGCGATTCGCTACGCTTCAGCTGTTGTGCGTGTGTCATTCGAAACGAATAAAGGGGAATGGTTTCTAGCCGTTGAGGATGATGGGAACGGAGTGCCACCTGAGCTGCAAGACCGGATTTTCGATCGCTATTTTAAAGGGGAAGCTGGTCAGACAGGTCTGGGGCTCTCCATTTGTCGCCGAATAGCAGAAAGTATACAAGCCGAGCTTCGATATGAACGATCAGAGCTTGGAGGGGCACGTTTTGTTGTTGCAAAGGGCAAAAGCTCATTTTAGGGAGAAGCTTTAAGTAGAGTTTTGTGAATTCAATTGTAAAGGTGAGGGTCCTATTGAATCCATTAATTGAGAAACGACATTTAGCGCTACGAGAAGCTGAAAGGAAAGCCGAAGAGCTGTTCAAAGCGATTGAAGAAAAGGGAATATTGCGTAGTGGGGCGACTGAAAAGCAAATCAATAAAGAGATTTATAGCTTGGCTTTTGAGATGTTTGGAATTAAAAAATATTGGCATAAACGCATTGTGCGAGCGGGCAAAAACACCTTACATCCCTATAATGAAAATCCGCCTGATTTAACGGTCGCTGAGGATGATATTATCTTTCTTGATTTTGGCCCTATTTTCGAAGATTGGGAAGCTGATTTTGGTCGGACATTCGTGCTCGGAGATGATTTGAGAAAGAAAAAGCTAAAGAATGATATTGCTCGGGCATGGGATGAAGGCAAAGCTTATTTTCAATCTCAGCCTAATATTACAGGGAGTGAGCTTTACGTATTTGTTTGCGAGCTTGCTCTAAAGTATGGATGGGAATTCGGGGGTCCGCATGCGGGACATCTTATTGGCGAGTTTCCTCATGAACAAATTCAAGGTGATGAGGTTGAGAACTATATTCATCCCGATAATCAAATTCCGATGAGAGATCCGGACACAAACGGTCATCCAAGAGATTGGATTCTTGAAATCCATTTTATCGACCGTGAGCTCGAAATTGGAGGCTTTATAGAGCATTTACTAACAGTTGAGTAGGCGCTGAGATACTAATGAGACAAGGGTCAAACTACCGCGGATTTTCTAGTGTCTAGTTAGTCTGAGGTCTATCGCCTAACTGACTGTTGTGCGTCCGGGCTAACGAATCGTATCGTGCTTATTACCACAAAAATGATCGGAAATGCATACAAGGACTATTCAATAGAAACCGATCGTGCTATAATCAACTGAAAGTTAATAGCTGGTCGGAGAACGGGAGACACCACAATGCTTGGTCGCGATTGACGCGGCTAAAGATATTGTGGTGTCTTCATTGTGTCCGGCTGCTTGAAAAGTGCTTGGAAGGGGGCATCAAAGCGGCCTTTGCAGGAGAATTGCGCGGTTAAGGTTGACGTCTTAGGTGCTTTAGCCAATTGTTATGATAGCGCTGTCATGATTAAAATTTGATCAGAGGAGATCTTACATGAAAAAGGTATATTCGTTTTTGAAAAAACCGCAGGGGCTGCTGGCCCTCTCGCTGGTACTTATGATTCTGGGCAGCTTCTTCGCAGGCATGTTTAACACGTCTGTTTACTCAGTCAATGTGAAAGAAATATCGTTTAAAGGCGACCATGGCAATCTCAGTGGACTGCTGTACACGCCCAAAGGAGCGGGGCCGGAGGATCCAAGGCCGGTCATCATTACAACGCATGGGTATCTGAACACGAAAGAAATGCAGGACGCTCCCGCCATCGAAATGTCCAGACGCGGCTATATCGTCTTGGCGCTAGACCAATACGACCACGGGGATTCACGATGGACCGCAGATATCCCGGTGAAGAGTATGTTCTCCACCTTCTGGGTCTATTCGCAGTTCGACGCAGCGAAGTATATTTATCAGCAGCCTTACACCAAAAAAGACGAGAAGGGCAACGCTTATGTCGCCGTAAGCGGTCACTCCATGGGCGGATTCTCCTCCCTGGTCTCAATGTACATGGATGAGATGAACGCTTTGAAGACCGGCTATCGCATGATTTATTCAGGTATTGCGGTAGGCGCGGATTTCTCCTACGCTTCAGCAATTGCTCCTCAAGATCAGTTGCAGGCTGCTTTCGGCAACCGGACGGTTGGGGTAATCGGCGGCAAATACGACGAATTCTTCTTTAACAAATCGGAATCGGAGAAAAGCGATTCGGAGAAGAAAGTCAAAGGCACGGTTACGCGCAAGGATTTCGCATCGACCGCTTCGGGCAAAGCGTTCCTTGGCGTGCCAGCGGAACAGCAAGCTGAGGCCGGCAAGTTCTATTCCGTGCAATCCGGTGACCTGCTCTTTGAAGAAAAAACGATCCGTCCCTCAGAGGCGGGCGAGCGCATCGTTTTCACGCCGAATCAAACCCATCCATGGAACCACACATCTCCGACAGTGACGGGGAATTTGATCGAGTTCTATACCCATGCTTTCAACGGAGTCACATCGCCTAACCAAACCCATGCAGACCTTGCTTCGGGCAATCAGATTTGGTGGCTGAAGGAAACCGGTAACTTCATCGCCCTGATCGGCTTCTTCCTGATGTTCGTTCCGCTCATCAGCCTGCTGCTCAAAGTACCGTTCCTGAGTAAAGCCGTGACGGCAAAGATTGCGACCGTATCGGCAGCTTCAACCGGCAAACAAAAATTGGTCTACTGGGTAGCCATTGCGTTCTGTACGCTAATCCCGGCGATCCTGTTCCCGACACTGATGGACAAAAAAGCGGGTGGATTAGATACCCTGAGCGTTATCTCTCTCATTTTGCTGGGGTTGAGTGTGGTAGGGGGTATCATTGGGTTCGTTACGAAAAAGAAGACTATTGGCATAGGTAGCACGCTGCTTGCGGTTGTGTCCCTTGTGATGTGGCTGGTTTTCCAAAATGCCAATTCATTCGTTAAGCTTGGGGCTTACTTTAACGAGCCGACGACGAACCAGATCGTTTACTGGGCGATCGTATCGGCATTGATCACAGCTTTCATCACTTTGGCTTTCCATTATTTCTCTAAGAAAGATGCGGGAACGACGTTCAGCAGCTACGGCATTAGCCTAAACCCGGCTACCATCGTTGCCAGCCTCTGCACGGCGATTGCGGCAGTCGTGATCGGCTATCTGATTTTGTTCACACTCCAGGCCGTATTCGGCACCGACTTCCGCATCTGGGTGCTCGCAGTGCGCACCTTCAGTATGGAGCATTTTATTACGGCCTTGCGGTACATTCCGTTCTTCTTAGTCTATTATTTCGTAAGCGCTGTTGCGTTGAACGCAAATACACGAGGCAAAAAAGGTGGCTACTTGCTGTCGATCATTTTGAACATAGGCGGACTTGTTTTGTGGCTGGTGGCACAGTACGGTAAAGACTTCATTTCGGGTGTTGCGCTTTACCCGGGGCAAGCCTTAAACGGCATCCTATTGCTGGCGCTAGTGCCTTGTCTAGCTATGGCTGCGGTCTATTCCCGCAAGGTGTTCGAGAAGACGAACAACGTATGGCTGACCGCTTTCTTGAATACTCTCTTGTTTACCATGATCACGGTCGCCAACACGGCGTTGTTCTGGAATCTGGTCTAACGGAACGATATGGAATAGTTCACTTTAATCAAGAGTGACATTCCAACGAAAAGGTGTTGGTGCAGGAGATCATCCTGTGCCAACACCTTTCGTTATTGAGCAACTATTCGTATTGGGTTCGTTAGATACATGCTCGATAATGATACTTTCTTTCAATTACTCATACGTGTCATAAAGGCTCCTAATCGTGAGATGTTCCTGGAATGCCTCCAGAGTTAGAGCCTCGGACAGGCTGTCTTTCTTGACTGTAACCGTTTTGGTGCGGTCAGCCGACAAGTCAAAGACGTTATCGCTCCAGAGAGCATCGGCAGTCTTCAAATCCAACAACACGTAGTTGGCGAAAGCTTGGCTGTTCAGCTCGATGATGAAGCTGTCTTGCGACTCAGTAATGCTTGCGCTAATACGAGGATCGAGATAGTCGAAATGCTTGGATTTGACGAACAATACAGAACCGCCGCTTACCGGATGGTTGTCCACCGTCAATTCGAACGCTAGATAGCTTTGTCTCAGCTTTTGTTTGTTGTCTAGGACATCGCTGAAATCCAGTCCTATAGCCTCTTTAGTAGAGAGGGCATCCAATGATACCGCTACTTCCCCAGACTGAATGACCTCGGAAAGATGGTTTAGTAGTCGCCAGCTCAACCTTCCTTCGACGGGGTTCAACGTTTCGTTCGTCACATGAAGAGCAACGGAAGTTCCTTCCTCGCAAGCGGAAGCGAGCACAGGGGCGAAAAACCGTTTGGCTGAGTGGTGCGTAGCTTTCCATCTGCCGAAATAATCGAGACTCGACCAAGAAGCTCCTGGCCAAATATCGTTAAGCTGCCAGTAGATGGCGCCCATGCATCTTCCCCGATTTCTTCTCCAATGTTCCACGGCAACACGCATGCCTTCCGCCTGAATAAGCTGGGACACATACAAGAGCGAGTCGAAGTTTTTAGGGTATTTGAAGTATTCGCTAATGTAATAAAGAATCTTCTCGTTGCCAGTTCCGTTTTTCTGATGGGCTTCCATGACAGATGAGAAAATGTTTCTGTCGGCAGGTAGCGTGAATGTTTCCACCGTCTTGAGAGACGGAAAAGATTGTAGTCCGAATTCGGACATGAATCTCGGAAATAACGTCCTGTATTCCGTAATCGGTTTCCGGCCGTGCCAGACGTCCCAATAGTGCATGTCCCCGACGCTTTCATTATTCGGATCGTCAATTCCTCCGTAGGAAGACGGAGAAGAACGCCAATAGAACGTGCCCGGATCCAACGAGTCGTTAAGCGCTGGAAGGAATTCCTCGAACTGACGGAGATAGTCGTCCCGAAGCTTTTCCCCGTATCTTTCCGTCCATTCCCAGAGCGCCCATGCGTACTCCAACTCGTTATTGCCACTCCATATACCAAGACAAGCGTGATGGCGAAGTCTTTTTACGTTGTCGATCGTCTCCAGCTTGATGTTTTCTTTGAATTCGTCGTTAAAATCGTAAGCCCCACAAGCGTACATATGGTCCTGCCAGACAATCAGCCCGTATTGGTCGCACAAATCGTAGAAATAATCCTCTGGATAATAGCCGCCGCCCCATACTCGAACGCAGTTGTAGTTGGCCTCCACACAGCTCTTTAGCAATTTCTCCGTTCTTTCGAAGCTTAACCGCCCGAAGACGTTATCCTCAGGTATATAGTTGGCACCCATGGCAAATATGCTCTTCCCATTTACTTCAAACTCGAACGATTCGCCCCATTCGTCCTTCGCCTGTCTAATCTTCATTGTTCGTAAGCCGATATTTAGTGTTTTTTCATCGATGATAGTGGTTCCGTCTAGTAAAAATACTCGTAACGAATAAAGCGGCTGGCTGCCATAATTGTTCGGCCACCATATTTGGGGGTTCGTAATATCCAATGTAATGGACGTATCGGTAAGGCTCGGGCTCGCGTTCGTTTCTTGCTCCCACACTTTCCCTTCCGGGGATATCAACGTTGCCCGGATACTCAGATCGGAATTTTTCCACTGCTTAATATCTACATGGATGTCAAGGCTGACACTATTGTCGCTATGCTTTTGCGTTACATTGACGTCGTCGATCCTCCCTTGATCATAAGCGCACAGAGAGATGTTTCTCCATATTCCCGAATCCGGCAGCTGTGGGCCCCAATCCCAGCCGAACATGCTGTGGGCTTTTCGAAGATGGGATATTCCCGGCACCGCATCGGCGCAGCTTGTCAAAAACATTTCCTTATCTTTGTCCAGAACGTAGCGAGTCGGCGATCTTAGAATGACATGGATGTCGTTACGACCTGTAACGAGGAAGTCTTTCACGTCGGTCTCGTAGGTGCGATGCATATTGTCGGATTTCAGCACGAGAGTCCCATTAATAAATAGCTCGCACAACGTATCAAGGCCTTCGCAGCGCAGCAGGACAATGTCATGTGCAAGCGCATCTTCTGCGAGAATAAAGCTTCTTTTGTATTCGAAATCAGATTTAGTCAGCTCCAAAATTTCTTGCTCATTATCCCGGTAGAACGGGTCCTTCATCTTCCCCGCTCGCAGTAGATCGTTAAACACGGAACCGGGAACGGTCGCATCGATCCACTCCAATTCATCGGTTTTTTTCATTTTCCACGCGCCGTTAAGCGTTAGCATATGCATGTTCATTCCTCCTGATTGCATCAAGTGAATTGTGTTATATTCATAACAGAGGTGCTACGAAACCTAGAAGCCAACGTCAAAAACAGCTTGATCATAGCATTCAGGCGGAAACGAGTCTTGTGTTCCTTCGGCCTTTCTTTGTGCTATATTAACATCTAACTTGTTTAACATAATGAAGGTTGGGGGAGAGGGAAATGCAGGTTTCCATGCTGAAAGCGGCAACGCTGATCGATCCGGAGGTACAGTCCAATTTTCATATCGAATATTCGATCAAGCATGCGTACCCGCTACACAGCCATGATTATTATGAAATCTTTATTATTATGGCGGGCAAATGCGCGCATCTCATTAATGGAGAGACGCAGTATCTAGAGGAAGGCACGATGGTGTTTATTCGTCCTGATGATACGCATTGCTACGATTTCTACGAGGATGCGGACTGTCAGTTTATGAATGTGAACTTCTATAGAGAAGTGGTGGAAAATGCCTTCGAATATTTTGGGAGCCCTCTTTTTGCGCAGCAGCTAAAAACCTCTCGACTGTCACCCGTCATTCCACTTCTTCCCTCAGATACGGACGTCCTGCTCCGGAAGGGCAAACAAATTCAGCTTTATACGTCTATCGACAAGCAGAAAGCTCGTATTCTGGCGCGGAGCTTCGTTACCGATGCATTGACGCATTACTTTGGCGATTATCGGGACGAGAGCACTATAATGATGCCTCAATGGTTCGACCTGTTGCTCTCGGAGCTGCAGAAGAAGGAGAATTTCACCGGCGGACTAAATCGGTTGCGTATGCTGTCTGATCGAAGCATTGGTCATTTGAACCGCGTGTTCAAACAGTATCTTCATACAACGCCGACGGCATACATTAATCACTTGCGGCTCGGCTACGCCAAAAACCTGCTCCTCACGACCCGCATGAGCATTCTCGAAGTCGCTTATGAAGCAGGATTTGATAACCTGAGTCACTTCTACCACTTGTTCAAAAGAAGCTACGGTATTTCTCCTGGTAGAGTCCGCTGAGCCGAAAACGGATAGGTTTTATAACGATAAGGAAAGCAGGGTGGCCTTTGGACGAGCTGCCCTGCTTTCTCCAATCTAAGCGATGAAAAACCAATCGCTGTGATATGGTTACGCTTACAAGCTATCCGTATAATAAGGCTACAGAGGTGATCCCATGCTAGCAAGAGTAGCCAAATATCGTTGGCAGTATGTCATGATTGCGCCGGCTGTCGTGTTGTTGTTCTTATTCAGCTACATTCCAATGGCCGGCATTCAAGTTGCGTTCAAAGATTTTCACCTCGGTTATACGATCTGGAACAGTCCGTGGGTTGGGTGGGACAATTTCTCCTTCTTACAGGATGAACAGTTCTGGGTAGTTGTGAAAAACACGCTTTGGATCGCAGTTCTCAAATTGGTGTTTGGATTTCCAGCTCCGATTATTCTGGCCTTGCTCATCAATGAGGTCAGGCACAGCAAGTTCAAGCATTTTGTTCAGTCCGTGAGCTATTTGCCCCATTTCTTTTCCTGGATTGTTGTTGCTTATATTCTACAATCCATGCTTACGTTGGATGGCGGGCTGGTCAATCAGTTCATAACTAAGCTGGGAGGGAACCCGATTTTCTTCCTCGGCTCGACCGATTGGTTCCGACCGATGATTGTGGGAAGCGGTCTGTGGAAGGAGGTTGGCTGGAACACGATTTTGTACCTGGCTGCTATTACAACCATTGATCCGCAGCAGTACGAAGCAGCAAAAGTGGAGGGCGCGGGACGATTGGCGCAAATTCGCAACATTACTATCCCTGGTATGCTGCCAACTATCTCTATTGTACTTATTCTTAGCATGCCGAGCTTGATCGCCGTAGGTATGGATCAGATTTATCCATTGATGAATCCGGCCAATCAGCCAGTTGCAGATGTGCTAGACACGTATATTCTTCGCAGCGGGTTGCAGCAAGGGTACTTCGGAATGGCGACGGCAATTGGGCTGTTGTCTTCAGCAATTAGCTTGATTCTTGTGCTTATCACGAATCAGACAGCGAAGAGAATTAACGGGGAGGGGCTGTGGTAAGCATGAAACAATCCACAAGTGAAAAGGTCGGCCAATTGCTGATCGTCCTGCTTCTCATTCTTCTATGTGTCTCGGTTCTGTATCCCTTCTTATACATGCTGGCTATTTCGCTTAACGTGGGAAGTGATGCGGCTAAGGGTGGGGTATACCTGTGGCCGAGAAAATTCACGCTGTACAACTTCCAAGTCGTGCTTGGCAACTCCGTTATCCAGCACTCTTACTTGATTACCATTGCTCGTACCATCATAGGTACGGTGTCCGGGCTACTTATTACTCTGCTTGCCGCTTTCGGCTTATCCTATCGGGTGCTGCCGCTACGTAGGACGTTGCTTGGTTACGTACTCATTACAATGCTGTTCAACGGAGGACTTATTCCGTTCTATATCCAGCTTCACGAATTGTCCCTTCTGAATTCGTTCTGGGTCTATATCGTGCCGAGTGCATTCTCTGCATGGAACATGTTCGTCATGATGAAATTCATTCAGGGCATTCCCGACGCCTTGGTCGAATCGGCAGAAATAGATGGTGCGCATCCGTTCAGGGTGTTATGGTCCATCATTCTGCCGCTGTCTAAACCGATGTTGGCTGCGCTTGGTTTGTTCACCGGTGTATTTCATTGGAATGATTGGTTTGCGGGAGCGTTCTTCATATCGGATCAGAATCTCATTCCGGTGCAGACGTTCCTCCAGCAGCTGCTGTCGGCGCAGGATATGTCGACTGTGCTCGGCTCCAATAATAACATTGAGGCGCTAGCCAGAGGCTCGATGATGGCAAACGTTACACTGATGTCAATCAAAATGGCTGTCGTTATGGTCAGTGCGCTTCCGATTTTGTGCGTATACCCTTTCTTGCAGAAGTACTTCGTGAAGGGCGTGCTGATCGGTTCGGTGAAAGGCTAGAGTTATTTAACAGTGGGTATAGGGCAATACCAATACCAATCGAGACAAAAGGGAAGGGGAAACATCAATGACTTTTCGTAAAGTAAAAGGAAAGAGTTTGGCAGCAATGACCCTCGCGATGGTTGTACTGGGGACAACGGCCTGCTCAGGCAGCAACAATAATGCCGAGCCTGCTCCGTCTAGTAGTGGGGCTCCAGTATCGACACCTAGCGGGGATGCTAATGCCACTGGAGGAGCGGGCGACTCTAAGTCATTCAAGCTGTGGCTCGGATGGACCGCAACTATCAACAATGACAGCATGGTACAGAAAATCTGGAAAGAGAAAGAGCCAGGTATCGAAGTCAAGCTGGAGGCTACTCAAGGCGACGCTATGACAGCTCTGAACCTGAAGCTAAACACAGGCGGCTTTGATGACGCGGCGATCTTCAAAAGAACCGATATCGTTAATTCCTCTATGATCCGGTCCGGTAGTGTGCTTCCGGTCGAACAATATTTCGACATGCCGGACAAATACCCTGGACTAGCGTCTATACCGAAGCAATATCTGGATGCGATGAAGGACAAGGATGGCCATATTTGGTCGATTCCGACTTGGTTTGACCAGAATCCTAACGATCCTTGGCCAGGCTGGGCATCATTGGGTTGGTTCATCCGGAAGGATGTTCTGGATAAGACTGGCTTGAAAGTAGATGATCTGAAGACGATTGCCGGCGTCGAGGATTATTTAAGGGCGGCAGCCAAGCAGAAGGACGCATCAGGCAAGGCGCTCATTCCGCTTAGCTTCCTTTCAAGTGAGAACGACGAGAATGTTATTCTCAGCACGTTCGGGGTATCAACCGCAACTGCCGGAGGCATGATTCCTGTGCAGAAGAAGGGCGATAGCTATGAGTTCATCTACGACAATCCGCAGTACAAAGTCGCTTACCAATGGATGAATAAAATGTACCGTGAGGGACTCATCGACCCTGAATCGATCACGGACAAGCAAGAGCGTTATAAAGAGAAAACGAAATCTGGGCGCATAGCAATGAACGTCGGTGGATTTTTCAATATGGATGCCCACATGTGGGAAGTGCTAGATGGCCCAACTGAGCCAGCATGGTACATTGATTCGATTCCGTATCCTCAAGTTCCAGGAGTTGATCATGTCGGAGCCAATCAACTTGTTAATCCGTACCCTTATAATGACGTGTATATTAGTAAGGATACGAAAAATCTGAGCGCCATTCTCGCATTCGTGGACTACATGCTTCTGCCGAAGCCGGAGCAGCAACAGGTAGCAAACGAAGGTCCAGCGGGGGTGTTCTGGGATTGGTCAGATAAGCCGCTCGGCAAATGGAAATACACTGACGACAATTATCAAAAGCTTCATGATTCAGGCGATGCGGCGAAGATAGCGAGCACAACTCCGTCGCTGTATAGCATTTCCTCTTACAGCAATGAGTGGTATCCTTGGTGGAACTACGATGTAACGAATCCAGCAGGTAGGCTGAAGACGATCGACCTTACTCAGAAAGTCGGTAAAATGGGCGGTGTCCGCATCGCAGAGCCTTATGACTTGGTAAGTGCAAAGACTGGCGGCCTATTGGAGAAATATTTACCTGAGCTTGAGAATGTCCGTAAAGAGTTCAAGGCTAAGCTGCTGATGGCCAAAGAAGATAAGCAGTTCGAAGCAGCTTGGAAGGATTTCCAATCCGCGCTAGAGAAACGTGCCCACTGGAGCGAGCTTAAGCAGGAGTGGAACGCTAGCTTTCAAGAGCAAACGGCTAAGTCTTAATTCCGAACTATAACGATTAAACCGTACTCTTAAAAGATCAAGGGGAGCTGTCTATACGACGGCTTCCCTTTCGGCTCGATTGTATCTGAAAGCGAAAGGAGCTCGGCAACCTTGAGATTACGGCTGGATAAATGGATTATGGGATTTACTCGAAGCATGAGCCTGCGCGGCAAAATCGTGGTTCTTTACGTCCTAATCCTGCTGCTGCCCACGCTTGCACTCAGCAGCGGTGCCGTGTATCTCGTCATCCAAAGCTTTCACCAGAGCTACTTGAATACGGCGGAAGAAGCAGTGAAGCAGACGTCGCAGAACGTGGACTTTAGTAAAAAAAGCTACGATTTATTGGCTGTCAGAACGGCGACCGACGGCGAGCTGGTTGCCCGACTCGGACGTGAATACACGGAGATGTCCGATATCGTCGATACGGTCAATTACGTGGACCGCACCTTCCTGATAACAAGTAAATATTTGCCTGGTATCGCGGATTTCCGCATTTATCATACGAATGAAACGCTCGTCCAGGACGGGCAGCTGCTTTGGCGTCCCGAGGAGCGGATGCTCTCCGGAATGGTTGAAAGCACGTGGTACCGCGAATCGATGAATTCTCCTACTCCGCTGTTCTGGAGCAGCGTACCGGGTAATCCTGGGCAAATTATCATTACAAGCAAAATCCTTGGTAGTAATGGTGGTCTGCTCGGCATGGTGTACATTCTGTTGAACTACGATGCTGTTTTCGGGGAATTGCTGGACCACCCGTTCAATCGGGGCAGTTTGTACATCGTCGACGATTCGCGACGTATTCTGGCTGCGACGGGGCGGGCTGATATTGGCAAACGGATTTTGCTGAAAAATTGGCCAGTTAGTGGTCAGGATCAGGATGCGCTGGACTTAAATAACATGCAGGGAACACGGGATAATCACGTTCTGGATCTTACAGGGACCAAGGAGCTGTTAATTGTCCAGCCATTGTCTTCCCACTGGCATCTAGTCACCATAATGGGCATGAACTATTTGGACAATCAGAACCGTACGGTATTGATTGTGATTGTTGGCATTATTACCTTTTTTCTGTTGCTGTCGATTTCACTAATGACGACCATTGTCCGAAACATCGTTCGGCGGATTCGTAAGCTCGGCATGCGAATGGGCGACCTCTCACGTGGTGAATTTGAAGCGGCGGTCCGTTACAGCGAGAAAGATGAGCTGGGTGAACTGGAGAACCGGTTCAACTTCATGTCGGAGCGACTCGGCAAGCTGGTCGAAGACATTACAAGAGCAAGCTTGACAGAGAAGGAGCAGGCGTTTAAAGCACTTCAGGCGCAAATAAATCCCCATTTTATATATAACTCGCTCGGTCTACTTCGCTGGCGCGCACTGGACGCGGACGATCAGGAGCAAATCCAGATCATTGATGCGCTGACGACCTTTTATCGGATTACCTTGAACAACGGAATTAGCGCTATCCGTATCCGGGACGAGCTCGAGCATGTGAGGGCCTATCTGGAAATTTGCCAGTTTCGTTATCCGAACAAGGTGAGGGTCGAATGGGAGATCGACGAAGAGTCGCTTAACTTCTATACGATCAAGACCGTGCTGCAGCCAATCGTAGAAAATTGCTATCTGCACGGGGCTATTACCCGAAAGCCCGGCGCTTTAATTCGTATTACAGTTGTCCGGGAAGCGGAGGGGATTCGAATGTCCGTATACGATAACGGGCAGGGCATTTCATCGACCGTTCTTCAAGGCATTGAGACGGGCACTTATACTGGCAAAGGTAACGGATTCGGAATGCCGAACATTAAGGAACGGCTTGCGCTATATTTCGGAAGCGATGCGGCACTCACGATAACTAGTGAGCCCGGGGCGTGGACGCTCGTGTCGATTGTATTCCCGGCTTGTTTCACGGAGCCGATGATTAGGAGGGAATCGTAAATGCTGAAGGTGCTTATTGTGGACGACGAACCTTCCAATATTCAGGGGCTGGTTCGTTATATCGATTGGGCTGGGCTCGGCTACGAACCTCCGGTGACTTTCGAATCCGGGGAAGAGGCGATGGAAGCGCTCATAGAGACTTCCTTCGACGTTCTCATCTCCGACGTTTCGATGCCCGGCATGAACGGGATCGAGCTGGTGGATAACGCCAAGAAATGCTATCCCCACATTCAGGTACTCATGATTAGTGGTTACAACGAGTTTGAATTTGTTCAGGACGCCATTAATGTCGGAGCGCAAGCCTATGTACTGAAGCCGCTAAAGCTTGACGAGGTATCTAGCCGACTGACGGCTTTCCGGAATACGCTGGATAAGATGAGGCAGGTAGTCGAACAGACGAGTGCGCTGGAGCACAAAGTATCTAGTAGTCTCAAACTGATTAAAGAACGCTTCGCTAGCGATCTGATTGCGGAAATGCCGCTGACGGACGAGCTGCTCGCCTCGTGGGGGAATCTGATGAAGCTTCCCTCGATTGAGCTGGGGTTTCAGGCGCTAGTGTTCGGAATAGATTATTATTGGTCCTCTGGCCGGGATGCCAAAGAAAGAATGCTGCTGGGGAGCGGGTTCAAGCAGATGATCGAGATAGCGTTGTCCGATCATGAATCGGTATTCATGGCACAGACTCATCCTGACGAGGTCGTCGTGCTGCATTTGAATCCGACTTTGGAAGAGCAAGTCGTGCTGGAGAAGCAGCTATCGTTCGTGCAGAGCATGATGAGAGAACGTTACGACGCGCCAGTGACGATCGGCCGCAGCCGGATGGGAAGCCGCTGGGAGGAAGCTCCTTTGATCTATAAGGAAGTCAAATTCGCGATGGCCAAAGCTCGGCTAGTAGCGGACGGGCAGATCGTTGGATATGACGATAGCGATTCGAACGAATTCAAAGACTATCGGTTGCGTGAGGAATGGATGCCCAATATCGTCAGACTGATGGAAGCTGGTGATTCGGCGAAGGTTGGCGAATATATGAATCGGATACTCGAGCTGCTTCTTTCGCGTGAGCCAGTCTCCTTCTCCTATGTGCAGGCATTCGGCATGAGCTTCTTGAGCGAGCTCATCGGCACCTTGAAAGGCAAAGAGGGAACTGACGACGAATTAAACATTCTGATGTGGCGGCGAATACTGGATTGCAGCAGTACAAGTCAGATCGTTGAGCTGTTAGCCGAGTACGTGGATCGATACATGCGGGTTGAGAAGAAGGCTAAGCTGAATCAGCAGCATCATTTGATGAGCAACATCGCTGATTTTATCGAGGAGAGGCTTCAAGAAAATTGGACGGTTAAACAGCTAGCGGAGCAGTTCAGCATGAATGCCAGCTATCTAAGTGTTCTCTTCAAACGCGAGATAGGTAAAACGATCTCCGATTTCGTGCAGGACAAACGGATTCAGAGGGCTCGCAAGCTATTGCAGGATCCGAATATTAAAGTCTACGAGGTGGCGGATCAAGTAGGCATTCAGACGCCGGCTTACTTCACCTATTTATTTAAGAAGCTAGTGGGCTCAACGCCTCAGGAGTATCGAGATTATCACTACTCTGAGGATGAGTAGTAACCAAGGCTGATGACATTTTCTATATGAGGATGCATAAGATTACTACCATTTTTCTTCATTTTAGCTAGGGAGCTTGCCACGGGGGCAGCTCCTTTTTTGTACGATCATAAAAATTTGATTTTGCGAGTTCATCTTGATGATTTATTTTTTCTGGATGTTATAATATACCAAACTTCGATTGACGATAGAATGAATAGAATTGCTGGACAGGGAGAAGGGCTGATGACAGGATGATGGCAATAAACTCATACTTAATGCAGCATGTACGACGTTCATTTAAAGTCCGAGTTATTACGATTATTTTGTTAAGTACGTTGATTCCGCTTTTTATCATTGGAATTATTTCTTATTATTCAATTATTTCGATGCTGAATAACAAAATTGAAGGAAGCATTAAGAGTAATTTACAACAGACGAAGACCTCACTGGAAAATATCGTTAATAGTTTGAATTATGTTTCTCAGCAGTTGGCGTTCGATCAGAGGATATATAGCGATTTGGAGAAGTTGAGTTCGGCAACGAGTCTCTTTGAGAAGTCTCAGTATGAGAAGGCCATTATGAGTACCCAGAATTTTGTGAGCTTTACTAACCCCAATGTCGGATTTACTTTTTATTTTTATGAAAATAGTAATCAACCGATCTTTCAGGATACTTCGCTCATGCGCAAGTTTGAACCGCAGAAATTACCTATTATGATGAAGCTGCATAATACGATTTATTACGGACCGCACCGGTCGGTAAATCGTTATAACGAGAATGAAGTTTTCTCAGTTACTCGGCGTTTGGAGGCTCCTGGATATGAAGGTCTAAACGTGTATATAGAGTCCAGTTCCCAACAGTTATTTCCTGAGCAGCCGGGATTTAATGTGAAGTATCTTATTGTAGATCAGCATGACCGAGTGGCATACAGCGAATATGAACAACAGTATCCAGTAGGCTTAGAGCTCAAAGCTAATGAATTAATAGATGATTTGAATGTGGATAATGATAGGTTTTTATTTGTAGGTAAATCCTCGCAAGGATGGCGCATGGTCTCCGTTATTCCTAAAGAAAGCTATTATAAAGAGAGAGACACCTGGCTTATGCAGTATGTTTTGATAGCAATAGGTTCGATTGGACTTGCTTTGTTGTTGTCTTTATTCGTGTGGAAAACAGTGATCACACCGCTGTCACAGCTCAGGAGGGAAATCCTGAATTTGGAGAACAGCAATTTTCATTCACCTGCAGTGAACACCCGCTTTAATGAGTTTGACAGGCTGTTGACTCATTTTCAACGTATGAAGGAACAAGTGCTGGGGCTCATTGTAGAAATTGAGGTAAATGAGAAACAAAAAGCTGAGCTTGAGATCGAAAAACTGCTTCACCAAATTAACCCTCATTTCATCCACAATACGTTAGATACGGTTCGTTGGGTAGCGCGTACGAAAGGGGATCGAGAAATAGACCATCTCGTGTCTACGCTGAATAAACTGCTTTACTACAATATGGGCAAAAGAAGGCATTCTACAATCCGTGAGGAAATCGAAGCAATTGGCGATTATATCCTTTTACAGAGAATGCGTTACGATTTTGAATTCGCTCTGGAAATACAAGCGGACGAGTCAATTATGGATATGGAAATTCCGAGGTTCATCTTACAGCCACTTGTTGAAAACTGTCTCTATCACGGGCTTAAGGATGACGGTGTAATCCAAGTTGGAATCAGGGAAGAAAATAAGCAATTTATCGTTATTAGTGTGAGCGACAATGGAGCAGGGATGGATAATGAGAAGGTCCAAGCACTATTTGATCCCAAGGCAGCTTCAAAGAGAAGCTCCGGATTTGGAATCGGACTTTCCTACGTTCAGAGGATGCTGAAATCCCAATTCGGCAGCAATGCCAGCTTTATTATTGAAAGTACACCAGGGGAGGGCACTAAGATGTCTATATCTATTCCATTCGTTGAGGGAAATTCCGATGTTTAGGGTGCTGTTGGTAGATGACGATAAAATGGTGCGAAAGGGACTTATTGCAACGATGCCATGGAGCGAATATGGCTTCGAAATTGTTGGCGAGGCTAATAATGGAGAGAGTGCTCTTGAATTTCTTAAGCAGCATGAAGTAGATGTTCTGATAACGGATCTGTCTATGCCTAATATGAATGGAATCGAGCTTATGGAATCCGTGTGTAAGATTTACCCGGGAATATGGATTGTAGTCCTTACTTTTCATCAGGATTTCGAATGGATTCAGACTTCTCTCAGACTTGGTGCAATTGATTATATTGCAAAGGTACAGCTGGAGTACGAGCAATCGGAAGCTGTGCTGGAGCGGATCAGAAGCCGGATTCGGCTTGAGCAATCAAAGCGTGCCAATGCTGTTCCGCACGTTCACGATACATTCGACAGAGGGAACGGAGATTATGTAGTCGTTTACGCTTTGAATGAAACATTCAACATAAGCCCTAATGATCAAGACAGTATGCTAATTGAGTTGAAAAAGGGGTTGTGGCTGAAAAAGGACGGGGATACGGAAAAGGATCAGCAATCGATCGTTGATCTGTTAAGTCTGCAATCGGAGCAGCAGGCTGTTATCCTAAATCTATCCGGGTTCCGAGACTATAATATAGACGAATTGACCGGATACTTGCTTAATTACTTGCAGCATTCCTTTTTCTATGAATATGAAAAAGGAAAATCAGTATATGAAATTTCCGGAGAGAAAGTCGAGCCGGCTCACGATGCCTGGACAGGTGCTAAATGGGAGAACGTTATGGAGCATTGGCGTTCTCTAATGTGGGTTGTTCAGGAAGATTATTATGAGAATAACATGGAGCTGATAACGAGCTGCCGTCCCCCTTCCCATAAACTAGAGAGCTTGTTCTATAATGCCAAGCATGAATGGCTCCGTATCATCGGTGAGGATGTGTTCATAAGCCTGCCTTCGTTCAGATCGTTGCGTTATTGGTGTGATTGGAAAGAATGGATTCACGGAGCTAGAACAATTATGAAGCGGAAAATTCAAAAAGCCAATTATTCAGAAGAGATATCGCGTAGCATTCTACAAGCGGTAGAATATATCCATATCGATTTAAAGCGTGAAGTTCGTATAGAGGATTTGGCCAGAAGAGTGAATATGAGCCGAAGCTACTTTAGTCAATGCTTTAAGGATATCGTGGGATTGGCTACTGTAGATTATCTTAGAAAAGTAAGGATGTTGGCTGCACAAAAGCTACTCATCCAAACAACTAATCCAATCCATTGGATTGCGCAGCAATGCGGATATTTAGATGAGAAATACTTCAGTAGGGTATTTCAAGAATATACGGGGACAACACCTAGTAGATATCGTAAAGAACATCCGATAGGAGACAATTCTCCTAAAAAAGGTTGATTATTGTCCTAATTTAAGCTGATGTATTAGCAATAGCAAGAAATGTTCAACTAAAGTCAGGACAATCCTGGCTTTTTACCATTTTATAACTTGATAATATTAAGAAGTACTTAAAAACGACGACGAGGGGTAATTAGAATGTTCAAGAGAAGAAGAGGTATGACGTTCTTACTGACAATGGTAATCATCCTTGTTACCGCATGCAGTAACAACAATGCAAAGCAAACCAACAGTTCGGCACCACTTGAAAGCGCTTCCTCATCAAATAAATTGAGTCCTTCTGAAACAGCACAATCGGACCATGATCCGTTTGGTAAGTTTCCAGAGCCTGTCATTCTGTCAGTAGGTCAAGGATTGCCAGCAAATGATAACACCTTGCCAGAGGGCGACACACTTGAGAACAATCAATTTACAAGACGGATTAAAGAGGTTACTAATGTTGAAGTCAAAATGGCTTGGTCAGCTGTTCGGACATGGGTAAGCGGTGATGCATATGATCAGAAGGTGAAGCTGGCGATTTCAAGTAACAACTTGCCGGATGCCATGATTGTTACGAGATCGGATTTGGAGCTGCTTGTCAAATCGGATCTGATTGCTGATTTAAGTGAGATTTATGATCAATATGCTTCACCGATGCTTAAAGAATACTATGATTCTGTTGAAGGAAGGGCACTGAGAAGCGCGACGTTTAATGGGAAATTAATGGCTCTCCCCAATGTCGTTCCGCAAGCTGACGGTATTAATGTAGTATGGATCCGTAAAGATTGGCTAAACAAACTATCTCTACCAGAGCCTAAGACGATGGATGAATTGGAGCAAACGATTCAGGCTTTCATAGATAAGGATCCAGGCGGAAACGGTAAAGGAAAAACACTCGGTATTGTCGGCGACAGAAACTCTCTTGATACTTTGTTTTCAGCGTATCATGCTTATCCTTCGATCTGGTATAAAAATAACGAAGGTAAAGTAGTATGGGGATCGACAACGCCGGAGACGAAGCAAGCCTTGCAGAAGCTTCAGGATATGTATAAGAAAGGAATTATCGATAAAGAAATCGGATTGCGCAAAGATCCTACAGAACCCGTTGCGGCGGGTCTAACAGGAGTGTTTCTAAACAAATGGTATTCGCCATGGGGAGTTCTAGGCAACGCTACAGTGAATAATCCGACCGCTGAATGGATTCCGTTAACGATTCCTGTGGATAGCGAAGGGAAATTCAATACGAAGATGCTGCCTGTCAGCAACGATTACTTGGTCGTTCGCAAAGGGTATGAGCATCTCGATGCTGTAATGAAACTTACGAACGTGAGAACTAATGCCAGCAATGAAGCTTCTTTGTACGATCAAAGCGTCAGTCCTGGATATTGGCCATTACGCGTTGTGACAGCTCCATTTGGTGTCGAAGAAATGTATCAAGGCGTGAGCAAAGCTTTGAACGGAGAGATTAATCCGGATGATCTGGCGCCTGCTCTTAAGGATACTTATGATCGGTATAAGAGAGTAGAGGCAAATAAAGGAAAGATCGATCTCTCGGATTGGGCGCCGGTCAAGTCTTATATGCTGGGGGGCTCAATTACTTCGTTGCCGATGAATAAGGTGTTCCCGGTATACTCCGCGGAAACTAAATCGATGAAGCTGAAGTGGCCGGCGATGTTGAAACTTGAAGAAGAAACGTTTTATAAAATTATTATGAACGAACAGCCGGTTGACTCCTTTGATAAGTTTGTTTCTAGTTGGAATAAAATGGGTGGTCTTGAAATAACGGCAGAGGTTGAAGAAGCAATTAAATAAGGAATGAAGTAGTAAGACATGAAGAAGAGGCGCAGATGGATTAAACCAATCTCATCTGCCCTTTCCTCTATGGGAGAAGGAGGCAGTCATCTTGTTAAAAAACAATAACAATCAGTTGCATTATCATTTGATGCTACTGCCGGGTATGGTCATCGTCCTATTGTTCAGTATTTTACCGATGGTAGGCATTGTAATAGCTTTCCAGGACTTTAACCCTGGACGTGGGTTATTCCAATCGGAATGGGTAGGGTATGATAACTTTCGTTATATGTTCGAGTTGCCCGAAATCAAACAAGTGTTAATGAATACTGTCAGCATTGCCATTATGAAGATTATCGGCAATATGATATTCCCGCTCATGTTTGCGCTTATGCTACATGAAACAGTGTTTTTAAGAATCAAGCGTTGGGTTCAAACAATTGTATATTTACCTCATTTTTTATCATGGGTTATTTTATCGGGCATTCTTCTTGAGATATTTTCCTATAGGGGAGTAGTCAACCAATTCATCGGCTGGTTTGGATTCGAGCCTATTTTATTCATCAGCAGCAATTCGTGGTTCCGTCCTATTCTGGTGGGCAGTGATATTTGGAAGGAATTCGGCTTCGGAACAATTATTTATCTGGCTGCGTTAACGGGAATAAATCCGGCTCTGTATGAAGCCGCCGAGCTTGATGGGGCTTCACGTTGGCAAAGGCTACGCTATATTACGATGCCGGGTATTACAACAACAATTATTTTACTGGCGACATTGAGCCTAGGTAATGTATTGAATGCGGGTTTTGACCAAATTTTTAATATGTATAATGCTCGTGTATATGACTCAGCGGATATTATTGACACCTACGTATTCAGGGCTGGAATCAACAACTTACAATATGGCTTTGCAACTGCAGTAGGATTATTGAAATCAGTAGTAAGCTTTGTGTTGATAATAATGTCCTATGTATTAGCATCTAGGTTAGCTAACTATCGGATTTTTTGACGAAGGTGGTTTAAGATATGATCCGAAACTCGAAACGAACGATTTCAGACTATGTTTTATTAATAATATTAATTGCCGTAATGCTACTTTGCCTGATGCCCATCTGGAATACGTTGATGATTTCTCTTTCTGACAAATCGGCTGTAGCTGGCGGGGGAATTTTCTTCATTCCAACTGGATTTAATCTGATTGCTTACTCGACAATTTTGAAGGACGGCAGCTTTTTCAGAGCTGCAATCGTATCAATCGAACGTGTGCTGTTAGGTGGGGGTATCACCTTTGTGCTCACGATATTGATGGCTTATGCGCTTTCTCATGATTCGCGGGAATTTCGTTACAGGAACGTGTACATGTGGACATTGGTATTTACGATGCTGTTCTCTGGCGGTTTAATTCCGTTTTACTTAACGATTAAAAATTTGAAAATGCTGGATTCTATCTGGGCTCTTGTATTGCCTGGTGCTGTCCCTGTATTTAGCGTAATTTTATTGTTGAATTTTTTTCGAAATATTCCCAAGGAGCTGAAAGAGGCTGCTTATGTTGACGGAGCAGGACCCTGGTATATAATGGTCCGGATATTCGTTCCGATCTCCCTTCCAGCGTTGGCCACTGTTACCTTGTTCAGCATTGTAACCCATTGGAATTCTTTTCTTGATGGTTTGTTGTTTATGAATAATCCAGATAAATATCCGCTGCAAACTTACATTCAACAATTAGTCGTACAAATTCAATCGGATAATATGAATTCGGAGCAGATGAAACAGCTGGCCAAATTAAGTAATAAAACGTTAAATGCGGCAAAAATTTTTCTCACAATGATTCCTATTCTACTCGTGTATCCGTTTTTGCAGCGTTTTTTCATACATGGAATAACTCTAGGTTCGGTGAAGGAATAGTAGGATAGAGAACAGGAGTTGGGAGTTAAAAAGTGGGTAAACATATAGCAATCGTTTGGGAGAATAGCCGAACGAGCGGTCAGGTGCGAATATATAATGGGAATATTATCAATATAAAGTATTTTAAGGATTCTACTTCGTGGAATAAAGGGGAAAGTTGTTCTGCAGCAGAAACGTATTTACGTATTGAAGTGGAAGTCGACTTCGAATTGCAACCGAATACGGGTCAAACACTTGTTACGATCGAGACAATGCCACACTCGTTCAGCTTCTTTGTAAGTGATGTCAACAGCAATTATCCAATCTATATCCCAGCATATGGTGCTGCAGTAACCGATACGCAGGATACCCGAACCTATTTGGAAATCAAAGAGAGTATTGAAGAAAAAGGTCTACTCACGAATTTGCAGATCATAGAGGCGGAGAAAGAAGAATCTTTCGAAGCAGCGAGTATGCATACAAGGGATCATGCTTGTCCGACTTGGCTTGGGATTAGCAGAGATACCCGAATATTCGAAACACAGGCAAGGGGGCGGGGAAGCAATAATTCCCTACCGCCGCCGATTGAGGGATCAGAGCTGCAATGGGACTGGGTTCAGCCAAGAGAGCATGGGAATGAAGTTGCATTACCGGAAAATGAGGGGCGACCGGTGCGTTACTGTTATATGTTGGGCAGGGGTATCGGATGTTCGGACACGGTTATACGTCGGTTGGATAAGGGTGTTCTGCCTATTCTGAGCACGAAGGTCGTGGATGATGACATCACATATGAAGCCTTATCCTTCGTTTCATTAGAATCAAGCGAACTGAATTCGCAATCGCTTAAAGGAACGCCTTATTTAATAGCGGATGGTTATGGAATAGGCCATATGCTTTCTGCTGATCAGATTAAGCGACGGGATGAACTTCTGGCTCAAGAGCTGGAAACAAGGTCGTGTGAGACCACCGTATTTTATTGCAGAGTCATAGCCGAGAATTCAGGCAAAGTTCCTCGTTATGCGTGGTTTAAGAATATTGTCCCAAATCCTGGACCTAAACCAATTCCCTATACATTTGAGGGGTTCACAGGCTTTGCTCAGTATACTGCTGAGCGAATATTCTGTATATCCAAATTGAATGGTAAGGCACTTCCGAGTGAAGAAAATGCAGTGTTGTTAAAACCGGGCGAAAGTGCGATTTTCGAGTTTTATTTGCCTCATCAGCCGATTTCATATGAACGTGCGGTGAACTTGAGCAAGCAAGATTTCCATTCTCGTTACGTGGAATGTCGAGATTATTGGGAGAAAAAATTGTCAAGCAGTGCGCAAATCCGTATTCCAGAACCTCGTTTGGAGGAGATGGTGCAGGCGGGATTGCTTCATACGGATCTCATCATGTACGGCAAGGAACCGGAAGGGACGCTTGTACCTGCGATCGGCATATATACTGCGATTGGCTCGGAAAGCTCGCCGATTATTCAATTTATGGATTCTATGGGTTGGGGCGGCATTTCGAGACGAGCGCTTATGTTCTTTCTTGACAAGCAGTATGAGGATGGCATGATTCAGAATTACGGCGGATATATGCTAGAAACCGGTGCAGTATTATGGTGCCTCGGTGAGCATTATCGTTACTCGCCTGACGATTCATGGATTGCTCAGATCAAACCGAAGCTGCTCAAAGCTTATGAATTTTTGCTGAGATGGCGGCAACGAAATGAGACTGAGCAATTGCGCGGATGTGGATACGGCATGCTTGAAGGAAAGACAGCTGATCCTGAAGATCCGTATCATTCCTTCATGCTAAATGGATACGCTTACTTAGGCCTTAGTCGCTTGGCTGAATTGTTGAAGAACATAGATGAAGAATTGTCCTCGCAGGTACGTCTGAATGCGGATTTATTGAAGGCGGATATACGTACGGCTTTCGATCTGGCAATGTCGCGATCTCCGGTTGTGCCGTTAGGTGATGGAGGCTGGGTGCCAACGGCACCGCCATGGGTGGAGGCTCGCGGTCCGTTAGCTTTATACGTGGAACAGAATAACTGGTTTACACACGGAACCTTCATGGGCCGCGATTCCATGCTCGGTCCGATGTATCTTATCTTTCAGGAGGTAATCGAGGCAAAGGAAATAGCCGCCGATTTCCTTGTTCAATACCATAATGAACTGATGCTCACTCGAAATGTGGCTTTTAGTCAGCCTTATTATAGTGTTCACCCTTGGGTACACCTGAAGCGCGGCGAAGTAAAGCCGTTCTTGAAAGCGTATTACAACACAGTCTCAGGATTAGCCGACAGAGAAACCTATACTTTCTGGGAGCACTTCTATCAAGTTAGTCCTCATAAAACCCATGAAGAGGCTTGGTTTCTGATGCAAACCCGTTGGATGCTGTATATGGAGGAAGGCACATCATTGCGGCTACTTCCAGGAATCCCTAGAAAATGGTTAGAACAAGGAAAGCGCATCGAGCTCTCAGGGGTCAATACTTATTTCGGAAAATTGTTCCTTCACGTACGGTCAGAATTGGATCAAGGGTTTATATCCGCAACAATAATATGCGATCCTCTCCGTGCACCACAATCCATAGTGCTGCGGCTTCCCCATCCTGATGGCCGAAGAGCGAGTAATGTCGTTGGGGGAACATATGACGAGGGGAAGGAGACTGTAGTTATCAATGCTTTCACAGGGATAGCTGAAATACGATTAGAGTTTTAAGCCTCAAAATTCAAAAAAAATGGAGGATTAAAATGAGTAAAAACCTTCTTTGCAAAGCATCGTTCTTTGTTTGTCTGGTACTTTTGTTCTCCATTGTCATTTCTGTGACCGTGCCTATATCTTATGCTGGTGCGGCTGGGCATGTAGCCGATGAGGTAGCAAGTATTCCGAATAATATAATGGGAGATTACAAGGAGCCCACTGCTGAGTCGATCGAAGGAGTTGAACTCGTAGTCGCAGGAGTAAGTCGTGCAACTGTCGTATTAACTTCGACCGCGACGGATCTTGAAAAGCAGGCGGCACAAGAGCTGCAAAGCTATGTGAAAAAAGTATCTGGAGCGGATATGCCCGTTGTAACCCATGCAAGTGCGATCAATGGGATTAAAATTTTTGTAGGAAGTGCTGCACCCGATCCGCAGCTGGAACAAATCCGTCAAAAGGGTACGGATCCGGATTCCTTTCGTCTGTCAGTTAGTGGGGACAGCATTCAATTAGTCGGCCTATCCGATAGAGGAGTACTGTTTGCAGCTTATGAGCTGCTGGAGCAAATCGGAATCCGTTGGTTCACTCCTGGCGACCTCGGTACTGAAATTCCTTCGCTGCAAACGATTCGTGTGAAGGAGCAGAATACGATCCAGAATCCTGGTGTCATCAATAGGTATGTGGGTGGTATGGATTATCTCTTTTCTAGTGGAGCGATTGAATACGTCGATAAATTCGAGGGAAAGAAGTGGATGCAACATAATCGAGGCAGCACGGTCCCTCTTGGCGGACACGGATTACCTTGTACGATTACACCTCAGGAACGGCCAGATTTATTTATTAAAGTGGATGGAAATCTTACAACCCAACTGGATGTATCACAACCAGGTACACTGACATGTGTCGTGGAAGGGGTATTGGAGTACCTGAAGGAAAACCCAAATACTAAATATATCGATTTGGGACCAGATGACGGTGATAATCTGGGCACAACGGAATGGGATGCTGTAGATTTCGATCCGCTTATGGGCTCTAATTCGATAACTGATCGTTATGTTAAATTTTACAATAAGGTATTGGAACAAATTGAGCCACAATATCCCGATGTAGGTATCGCATTTTTCGCTTATCTTCGCTATATGAGGGCTCCTGTTCGTGAAGTTCCTAACCCAAAGCTATTGCCGGTTATTGCTCCGATCTCGGTCGATCGTATCCATTCGATTGAAAACAGCATGTCTTGGGAACGGGACTATTTGAAAGATCTCATAAATGATTGGAAGAAATTAGGTGTTGATGTATCTGTTTATAGCTACATGTTCAATTTGGCTGACCCTGGTCTGCCCTTTTCAATGATCAATCGTATCGTGGAGGAAATGAGCTATTATCATAAAGAGGAGATGAACCAGCTTCGTTTTGAGGTGATGCCGTCTTGGGGTTATCAGGGCCCCTCCTTGTATATGATGGCCAAATTAAACTGGAATCCGGAGCTCGATGTTCAGAAGACGTTATCAGACTACTTCTCTAAATATTATGGACCAGCAGCTGAGCCCATGTGGAATCACTTTCGCAAGCTGGAAGATGTATTTGCCAATGCGGATTATTATACCGGGGCAGTATTTGATTACTCGAAAATATTGACTCCAGACGTTATGGCAGATCTGGAGAGCACACTGGCTGAAGCGGAAAGTAAGGTAACGGCGAACTCCAAATACGCAAAACGGGTTTGGATGACACGTGTTGCTTTCGATTTTGGAAATGAGTTTACGGATATGCGAGACGCTTACCTCAAATTTGATTTTGTAAAGGCGAAGCAGCACTATGACGAGGCCAAATCGCTATTAGAGTTGGCTTACCTGCAATCCCCTGTCATCATTCATCCTTGGACAGCTGAGTATTTGGATATATTTTGGAAAGAACAAATTGAAATGAGCTACAAACGAGTTACAAATGGTAACCAGATTGTCGCACAGCTGCCAGATGAATGGTTGGCCATGCTAATCCCTGGAGGAAACGGGGATAAGCTGGGGTTGTGGAAGCCGGGTGTCGGTACGAAATCGTGGATGAAGCTGAAGACATATTCCGATACATGGTCAAATCAAGGCTTGCGTTATTACAAGGGTGAGGTCTGGTACCGTACTTCAGTTAATGTCGCGGAGCAATTCAAAGATAAGCCGATCCGGCTTTGGTTTGGAGACATTGACGAAACTCCGCGGGTTTGGATAAATGGCAAGGAAATACAGCCCAAGTCCACAGGGATCGCTACGGTTATACCTTGGGAATACGAAGTGACTAGCGCAATCAAATTTGGGAAAAAAAATGATATTGTCGTCTCCGTAATTAACAAATCGTTAGATGAAGTGGGGACAGGCGGTATTATAGGTCCTGCATTTCTCTGGGCAGTTGCTCCTGAGCCTATAGATGAACCAGGCGATCCGGATGAGCTTCTTACGAATCCTGGATTCGAAAAAGGGACGATAGGATGGGAGCCCTTTTATACGGCTAAATTGACCTCCGTTACTTCTCCTGTGAGTGGTGGTTCTAAAGCGCTTGAAGTTAGTGGAAGGAACAATAACTACACAGGTGCGATGCAGAATCTTAAAGCGATATTGCTAGAGAACGGACAAGGAACTTACGATTTCGGAGCTAATCTGCGTACTAAATCGGGTGAGCAAACGATGTATGTAAATATTTTTGTCAATGATAGCGAAGGCGAACATTACTTTAACGGATCTTTTGAAAACGTGGGAAATGGTAGCTGGGTGAGATCATCAGGCTCAAAAAATATTACATGGACAGGTGAGCTGAAGGCTGCTCGAATATACGTGGAATCTGCTGGGGGAACAGGCGATTTTTATATCGATGACTTCAGCTTCAAAAAAAAAAAATTACCTAGTTTTGATAAAAGCACATTAACGACGAGTGTAAGCACAATACCCGCAGGGACGGAATTTAAGGTTAACTACGGACTCAGCAGCGTGAGTAAAGCTGTCTATGGTCAGGACATCAAGCTGGATTATGATTCTTCCGTCATGGAGTTCGTAACTGCAAAGTCCTTAATAGACGGAGTTGGGATTGTAGAGACTGTCAAGGAACCGGCGGGTAAGCTTCGTTTGATTGTAGCTAGTCAAGGGTCGGAGCATGCTGTCATCGATAACGCGCAAGTGGTAGAGCTTACCTTCAGGGCAAAAAAAATTGCACAATCTGCTTCAGGTGTGATCTCGATTACAAGCGCCATTCTAGGGGATAACCAAGGAAATGAAACCCAGGCGGCATTGTCTTCAATCAGTGTACGGGTAACGGCTATAGTTGCAGTTGAGAACAGTGCGGACATTAATCAAGATGGCAAAGTGACTGTAGGTGATTTGTCCATCATCGCTGCTCGATACGGCAAAGACAGAAGCAGCCCAGATTGGGAGCAAGTGAAGAGTGCCGATATTAATGGGGATGGCGTAATCGATATCCTTGATCTCGTGGCGGTGGCCAAGAAAATATTGGAGTAGCACAAATAAAAAACAGGAAGGGAATGGCTCCTTCCTGTTTTTTAATACAAAACCGAAAACAGGTAAACTTCTCTTAAAAAACAGCACGGTCGTTTTCAAAGAAAGGGTGATCCTACTATGAATCGTAAAATCATGACTATGATACTCCTATTGCTACTTTGTTTACCCTCGGAGCTTCTAACTACCTCTTATGCGGCGACGGCTTCCTCATTTCTTTTAACTACGGATAAACCTGCGGGTGGCAAAGTTGTCGTAACCCTGAGTGGCAAGGGAATAAAAGATTTATATGGCTATGAAGCTAGATTCACATTTGATCCAGATCAGCTTGAGCTGGTAGAATCCAAATCCAGTCTGGACGGTTTCTCTGTGTCGCCTATTATCAAGAAAAATGAGATTATTATCGCCCATACCAAAATCGGCAATGTAACGGGAGAAAGTGGGGATATCGTCATCGGTTCCTTGACTTTTAAGATCAAGAAGAATGGGACTTCCAATGTTAAGTGGGAATCGATGAAGGCAGTAGACCATAATTTGTCGGCTCAAACCTATCCCATAGGAAAGAGTGTTTCCGTGACTGCGGCGAAAAAGGGTTTTCTTGATCTGGAAGGTCACTGGGCCAAGGCAGATATAGAAGTGCTCGCCTCAAAAGGCATTATTGAAGGAATAGATGAAGATCACTTTGCACCGGAAAACCATGTAACGAGAGCACAGTTTGCCGCATTGATTTCGAGAGCACTAAATCTTAAGACGGATACGAAGAAAAGTCCTTTCACTGATGTTGCGCCTGCTTCCTGGTACAAGGATGTCATAAATAGCGCCTATTCGGCAGGGATTATTCAAGGCCTGACGGATACAAAATTTGCTCCGGAACGAAATATTACAAGGGAAGAAATGGCAGTGATGATTGTACGAGCGAATGTCTATGCGGCGCGTTCTTCAACAGAGGAGAACAACAAAGTCGCTGAAATAACTTTTGCAGATTCAGCGGACATCAGTAAGTGGGCTAGAGAGGGAGTCCAAGCTGCCGTTCGTTCAGGAATTATTAAAGGCAAAGCGGGGTTGAAGTTCGATCCTCAGGGTAAGGCATCGCGAGCTGAGGCAGCGACAGTAATTAAAAGATTATTATCTGACTTAAATCTGCTTTAAACATAGGGAGGACATATGGAAAACATACAGAACACACAAAACATTTCTATCTGCGAGAACGGACTTTATCTGGATATTGAGATTACAGAGAGCAAGGATGTTAGGTTGCTGCATTTCTCGCCATTTCCTTTGAAAATACAAGAGCTGGGTACAGAAGAAGCGCGTCGAAGATTTCGCATCGTGGAAATTCAAACGACGGGTGAGGATCAGGATGATCATCACGGATCTAAATATACGGGCACATTGCCAGGTAATCGACTGAAATATATGAGCCACAACGACCTGAGAAACGAGCAGGGGCGGAAGCTGGAAATTGCAATGAAAGATGAAGGGATTCTGGTAACGGTCCACTATCAATTTTATAACGATATTCCGGTTATACGTGCATGGACAGAAATAACGAATGTCTCCGACTCCTCGGTAGGGTTGGAGTATGTGTCTTCTTTCGCTTTGACCGGCATTGCCAAAGAAGGGAGTAACAGCTGGGAGGCGAAGAGCAGGTTACATGTCTCGGACAATACTTGGCATGGTGAAATGAAGTGGAGAAGCAACACACTACCTGAGCTTGGACTGACAAGGGCGAATGATTCATCGCTGAAGCGTCTGTCTTACAGCACTTCGGGGACGTGGTCATCAGAAGGTCTAGTACCAATGGGGTGTTTCGAAAATATAGAACGGGATACTTGCTTGTTCTGGCAAATTGAACATAATGGCTCCTGGCATTGGGAAATTAGCGATGTGGCGAACCATCTCTACTTACAGCTTAGCGGCCCTACTGAAAATGAGAACCATTGGTGGAAAAGTGTTGCACCAGGTGAGACATTCCTCTCCGTCCCAGTGGCTGTAGGCATTGTCGCAGGTCAGTTCGAGCAGGCGATCGGTGAATTAACCCGTTACCGCAGAGAAATTCGTCGACCAAACCAGGACAATGAGTGGTTGCCTGTTATTTTCAACGATTATATGAATTGCTTGTTTGCCAATCCGACAACGGAGAAGATTTTACCTTTAGTCGATGCGGCTGCCGAAGCTGGCTGCGAATATTACTGCATCGATGCTGGCTGGTATGCGGATGGAGAATGGTGGGATGAAGTTGGTTTGTGGCTGCCATCACAAGTGCGCTTTCCCGGCGGTCTGAAGGAAGTGACAGAATATATTCGAAGCAAAGGAATGATTCCGGGGTTATGGCTGGAGCTTGAGGTAATGGGGGTAAACTGTCCACTCGCCGACAAGGTGAGCGATGAATGGTTTTTTATGCGGCACGGAAAACGGGTCATTGATCATGGCCGCTACCAATTGGATTATCGGAATCCTGAGGTGCTTAAGCATGCAGATGAAGTTATTGACCGACTCATATTAGAGTATAAAGTCGGTTACATCAAGATGGACTACAACATCAATGCCGGAATCGGTACTGAGGTTGGAGCCGACAGCTTCGGCGATGGCCTTCTCCAGCATAATCGTGCCTATCTCCAATGGCTCGATAGCGTGTTCGGCCGATATCCCGATCTTGTCATAGAAAACTGCGCCAGCGGTGGAATGCGCTTGGATTATGCATTGCTGAGTCGTCACAGCATTCAGTCAAGCAGTGATCAGACTGATTATCGCAAATATGCGCCCATTGTAGCCTCAGCTCCGACAGCGATAACACCGGAACAATGTGCGGTATGGTCTTACCCGCTCAGGGATTGTACTGAGGAGGAAGTGATTTTCAACCTCGTCAACTGCATGCTGATGAGAGTGCATCAGAGCGGACATCTGGCGGAAATCTCATCGGAACGGTTCGCATTAATTCGCGAAGGGTTGAATTATTACAAGAGCATTCGTCAAGATATTGCTGGAGGACTACCTTTTTGGCCTCTCGGATTACCTTCCTATGGCGATTCATGGATATGTCTGGGGCTTCGTTGCGGGCAAAAGGCGTATTTGGCAGTGTGGAGATTAGAAAGTGAACAAGATACCATTAAACTACCGATACACTTTTTGGCTGGGCAGGATGCTTCCGTTCTATGTGGTTATCCGCAGCGGCAGGACTGTGACTGGCATTGGAATCCGGAAGGCGGGGCGTTAACGGTAACATTACCTTCAATGAATTGTGCCCGTCTGTTTGAGCTTCAATAATATGATGTCATCCATAACCATTCATAGATGGAGGTTGTTATATGAAGAAGAAGCTGTTAATCGTCCTATTAGCAATATCTATGTTGATGACCCTAGCCAGCGGGGTTACTGTCGCAGCGGAGAATAATACTAACAATCGGCTGCAATATTTCGGTTACTATGGTTCGGATGGTGCATCATACGGCAACCCTACCACTGAATATATGCAAATTATCGGAGAATTGGCGAATAGCAACGTCGCTTTTATTAATGGTTGGATTTCTGGGCAGAAGTTAAGGGATACGATCGAGTTTGCCGCTTCGAAAAAAATGAAAGTGATTCTCCAAGTTTCTGATATTTTCTTTGCTTATGAAGCTAATGGGGGATATATGGTTGGGCCGTGGGAATATAATTGGACAACCCTAAAGCAATTGTTGAGCGGACTTGAAGACAATGTGCTCGCTTTTTATTTCGATGAGCCTGCGCTGCTGGGGGTTAGTGAAAAGGACTTCAGATTTGTTACTAAGCTGATCAGAGAAGACTTCCCCGATAAAAAAGTTATGCAAATTAGCGCATTAGCCGACTTTGATCCTGGCAATACCGGGCACGGCATTAGGAGTGATTATCTCGAATATGTTACAGACGTGGGATTCGACTATTACAGTGGCTGGGATATAGGGGACTATTTATATTATCACGAAAAATTGAAATTGCTAGCGAACAAAAACCAGGATATCTGGCTCATCCCTAGAGCATTCAGTAGATTTAATTCTTCCGACGGCATGCAGCAGGAATTGCTGCGACATTATGAGCTGGCTTTAAGAGAGCCGCGGGTTGTCGGTATTCTTCCGTTCAATTTTCCATCAGGAGGGGACTGGGGGGAGGGCTTGGGATATTTTATTGACGATACAAACCCGCTCTATGATTCTTATTTGAAAAATACCCATATTCAGGTTGGAAGAAGCGTGATCGGAAAACAAGGGACAAACGATAATCTATACGGCGCGTCGCTTGATTTCAGTTCCGTACAAGGGGAAAGAGGCTGGTATTATCAACAAGGGAATAGCAGCTCAAATACAGCTTTAATTTGGAATGCCGGAGAAAAGATATGGCAGGGAACGAATTCATTATTAACGATCGGAGCTGATTTTCAGCAGCCTAATGCCGAAGATTCCATTCGCAAGTGGATAGCTCCGAAATCGGGAACAATTGAAATCGCTTCAAACGGAAACATCCGTAAAAGTAGTACTTTAGGTGACGGCGTGCGTCTTAAATTACTGAAAAACGATACTAGAATTTGGCCGAATGATAGCGATTGGAAGCTGCTTCAAAATAACGATAAAACTGGTTTTCCCATGAAAACGACGATTGAAGTACAGGCGGGTGATGCTTTATATTTCGTGGTGAATCAGAATGGGAACTCAATTGGCGACAAAACGTTTTGGAACCCCGTCATTATTTACAAGACTATTACTGAAGCATCTGCTACGTTAACTGGCCCTGCATCTGTGCAACGTGGTGATGCAGCTAATTTGCAAATCGGCATATCCGGCGACCCTCTAAACTTCACAAGCTGGCAAGGTGTTCTAAGCTATGATCCCAACAAGGTGAAGTTTGCCACCAAGACGGTGACCCTCGGAAATAATGGAGGTACCTATCAGGCATTGGCAGACGAAGCTTATACGAATGTACGGCCAGGCTTTCGGCTTTTGTCTAGTGACGTAAAAGAAGAACAAGGTAAAATATATATTTCCATGGCTAGTGTGGTCGCTGAAGATGCAGTACATGAAAGAGGCAATTTGCTTACCTTGCATGGCACAGTAAAGATTGGCGCAGCAATGGGAACTTCAGAGGTAGCGCTTAGCGATCTTAAAGTATCGGTTGGAGGAACAGAAACAAGTGTTGTTGGCGCGTCATTCTCCATGCAGGTAACTGCAAAGGAGCCTATTGATCCGAATGAGCTTCTTACGAATCCTGGATTTGAAAACGGTACGACGGGATGGGAGCCATTCTTTGCAGCTACTTTGAAGTCTGTTACTACTCCTGTGTACTCGGGTTCTAAGGCACTTGGAATAAGTAATAGGGACTCAAACTATACAGGTGCGATGCAGGATATTAAAACGATATTGTTAGACAACGGACAGGGGACTTATGATTTTGGAGCTTATCTGCGCACAGAAGCAGGTACGCAAACGATGTACGTAAATATTTATGTCGTTGATAGTGAGGGTGGTCGTTACTACACGGGATCTTTTGAAAATGTAGGAAATGGAAGCTGGGCGAGATCGTCAGGCTCGGGCGATATTACATGGAAAGGTGAGCTCAAAACAGCTCGAATATACGTGGAATCCGTTACGGAAACAGGAAAAGGCAATTTTTATATCGACAGCTTCAGTTTCAAGAAAAAAACTTTGCCTACCATCGAGAAAAGCACATTGACGACAAGTGTAAGCACTATCCCTGCAGGGACGGTATTTAAAGTTAACTATGGACTTAATGAAGTGAGTCAAGCTATTTATGCGCAGGACTTTAAGCTGGATTATGATCCTGCCGTCATGGAGTTCATATCTGCAAAATCTTTAATAGAAGGGATTGCGATTGTAGGAATCGATAAGGAAAAGGCAGGTAAGCTTCGTTTAATTGTTGCCAGTCAAGGTTCGGAGCACTCTGTCATCGGTAATAAGCAAGTGGTAGAGCTTACCTTTAAAGCAAAAACGATTAAACAATCAGCTCCTGGCGTAATCTCGATTACGAATGCCATTTTAGGAGATGATCAAGGAAATGAATCCAAAGCAGTATTATCGTCCATCGCTCTTGAAGTAACAGCAGGAGGCTTGGGTGGAGATCCTACTGATGTTAATCAAGATGGAAAAGTGACCATAGGTGATTTGTCGATTGTAGCTGCTTATTACGGCAAAGACAGCAGTAGTCCTGAATGGGAGCAAGCGAAGAAAGCGGATATAAATGGAGATGGAAAAATCGATATCCTTGACCTAGCTATTGTGGCTAAGAAGATAGTGAAATGATAATTAGATTAAAGAAGTTTAAGACATCCTTAGATCCTTAGGGGTGTCTTTTTTATTCGTGAAGAAAGAAATAGGAAGACTAGCCTATATTGCTCTGAAAACGGACCAATTGCAGCCAAATGTATTAGACTAATGAAATTTATTCATGAAACAAATAGAGAAGCTTCATTAGACGGTCATAGAACGCGGATGGTAAGTTAAAAGAGAATTAAAACAAATTAAAACGATAGGAATAATAAATATATATCCTGTCGGAGACTAAAAATGGAGGAACCAATCATGAAGAAGTGGAACGTATTAACGGCAATTATTACGATTAGTATGGTGCTGGCAACAACAGCTTGCGGTACTAGCGGTAAAGACAGTAATGGAGGCGGAGGCAACGCTTCGGCAACGGCTAGTCCTGCTCCGGTCATAGCGAGTGAGGCGCCGCCTGTTAAGGTAAAGAAGGTTATTGTAGGCACGAGTACGACATACCCGAAAGTATTTTTTGTTGATGAGAAAGGTAATCTGACTGGCTTTGATGTTGAACTGGTTAAAGAAATCGACAAGCGATTACCTGAGTATGAATTCGAGCTGCAAGCGATGGATTTTACCAACCTGTTACTCAGTCTAGAAACGAAAAAAATTGATTTCATTGCAGCGGAAATGGTAAGGAATGCGGAGCGTGAGCAGAAATATTTGTTTAACAAAGAGCCCTATGCATTTAGAAAAACCAAAATTATTGTGAGCAAGGAAAACACGGGCTCGTTCCAGACACTCGATGATTTGAAGGGGAAAAAGGTGCTGACCAATGCGACAAGTGCTCAGGCAACACTACTGGAAAACTATAATAAGTCGCATGATAATGCTATTACGATTGTTTATCAGAGCGGAGCGATTAACGATACCGTAAGCCAAATCGCTAGTGGGCGTGTGGACGCTACATTGGGTGCAGATTTTACTCTTCCCTTGATAGATCCAGAGGGCAAGCTGAAAACGACGGGCGACCCGATAGAAAGTAGCGACGTTCGGTTCGTTTTCCGAAAAGACGATGCAGAGGAGCAGAAGCTAGCCGATGCCATTGATAAAGCGCTCCAAGAAATCAAGGCTGAAGGTACTTTGTCCAAGCTTAGTATCGAATGGCTCGGAGCAGATTTCACGAAGGGGACGCCGCAATAATACGAAGGGAGCATTAAGCGATGGCCAAACGCAGACAAATGAAGCTAGGCGCAATGCTGCTTGGCGTTGGAAGAGGGAACTCAACTTGGAGACATCCGGATGCAGTGACCGATGCCAGTATAAATCTAGAGGTTTATAAACAATGGGTGAGGAAAGCTGAAGAGGGTAAGCTCGATCTGATTTTTATAGCCGATGGCTTATATATTGAACCCAAATCGATCCCCCATCAGTTGAACCGGTTCGAGCCCATCTCTCTTCTAAGCGCCCTTGCATCTGAAAGCACACATATTGGCTTAGTAGGCACAGTGTCTACCTCGTATAGTGAGCCCTTTAATGTAGCTCGGCAATTTGCTTCTCTGGATATGATCAGCAATGGTCGGGCTGGCTGGAACCTGGTTACTTCTACATTAGACAGCACTGCGCTAAATTTCGGCGGTAAGGGAAGGCAAGGTCATCCGGAACACAATCTGCGGTATCAGATCGCTGCAGAATTTGTGCAGGTTGTACGCGGGCTTTGGGATTCATGGGAGGATGATGCATTTGTGCGGGATAAGGCTTCCGGTGTCTTTTTTGATCCTGCGAAAATGCACACATTAAACCATCACGGTGAGTATTTTGCGGTGAAGGGGCCGCTTAATATTGCTCGCTCTGAGCAAGGGCAGCCTGTCATTTTCCAGGCGGGGACATCGGATGCAGGGAGAGATTTCGCAGCTAGAGAAGCAGATGCTATCTTTACAGGAATAGAGCACGAAACGATAGAGGAATCAGTGGCTTTCTATCATGATGTCAAGACACGGGTAGCCTCTTATGGTCGCGATCCCGACGATGTGCTCATTTTTCCAGTGGTTGCTCCGATCATTGGGCGTACTGAGGGGGAAGCAGAGGACAAATATGAACAGATCGCTAGCCTCGTTTCAATAGAAGATGCGCTGAACAATTTATGCCGCTATTTCGAGTACTATGACTTTTCTTCCTGTCTGTTGGATGAGCCCTTTCCGGAGGTTGGTGAGCTGGGGCGCAACGGCTTTCGCAGTACGACTGATCGTATTAAAGCAAATGCTAAGGAAGGTGGACTGACGCTACGTCAGGTTGCATTGCAGGTCGCAACGCCCCGAAATGCTTTTATTATCGGCACTTCGACTCAGGTGGCTGATCGAATTCAGCAGCTATTTGATGCGGGAGGAGCGGACGGATTTATGCTGGGCGCTGTGCTACCGACGGGACTGGAGGATTTTGTAGATGAGGTTGTGCCTATCCTACAACGGCGTGGGTTGTTCCGAAGCGAATATGCAAGCAATACGTTGCGAGGTAATCTGGAGCTGCCCATCCCACGCAACCGTAATCATGTAGCTGCACGGTGAATGGGCCCCCTGAGGATAATGCAAAGTCTCTGGCATCAAGCGGGTAAATATTTTTTGGCAATGAGGAAGTCACGAAATAGCAGTGTGGCGGGGGATAGATGACGTTTTTCCTTCCAGCCCATTTCTACTGGCATTTTGTCCTCTTCAATGTCGACAGCAATCCAAGAGATTCCTTCTGTTTCGAGGCTTGAAGCGCGTGGCAGTAGGGAAACCCCAAGCCCGGCTGATACGAAGCCCGAGACAGTTGGCAAGTCTTCTGCCTCATAGGTAATATTCGGAACAATGCCCCGTTTGTCGAATAACGCATCTAGAATGCTCTTCAGTCCGCATTGGCTTTTTAATCCGATGTAAGGCTCATCGCCCAGCTCATCTAATCCAAGCCGCTCCCGGCCAACCCAATGGTGATTGCTCGGCACTGCCAGATCGAGTCGGTAGGAGCAGACGGGTGTCCATATGTTGCCTTGTTCTTCCCAGCGGGGTAATGAAATGCATAAGTCGCTTTTCCCTGAATCCAGTTGATTGCGAATAAACGCGCCATTGCCTTGCTGTAGGTCAAAACGCACATTTGGGTACTGTTCGCGAAAGGAACGAATGAACCAAGGAATCAGGCGGGTGCCCAATATGTTGAGAAAAGCGATCGATACAACTCCAGTATCCGGATTGGTGAACGCCTCCAGCTCTTGTTTGCCCATCTTTATCTCATGAAGCACCCGTTCTACCCGCAAGGCAAACATTTCGCCGCAGGCGTTTAATCTGAGATTGCGTCCGCTCCGCTCAAACAATGGCATGCGTAGCTCTTCCTCCAGCTTGGCGATCGAATGGCTGATGGCTGGCTGGGTAATCGATAGCGCTTCTGCTGCACGAGTAACATGCTGTAGCTTGGCAACGGTCAAGAAGTATTCCATTTGATTTAGCTCCATGTTATCTGAACACCTCCTCTGAATATATAAACTCTCGGTATGTAACCATCATTTCCTTCCGAGAGTTTATGTTTTTATTATGAATAAAATTCATGATTTCAAGAAGAATGATGAATTATACAGCGTGAAATGTCAAGTTTTATAATAATAAATAAAATTTGGAAGAAGGTTGCGAATGAGCACAGCATCTGCTGTAAAACTCGTGCAGACGGATAAACTGCTTCGTGTGCTTGCTTTTACTCTTATGATTTCTGTCATGAACGCAACGATGTTTAATGTCGCTCTTCCGCAAATCAGTGTGGAGTTTGCTCTTGTGCCTTCTCAGGTTAGCTGGATTGTTACGTCTTACATGATTGTGTATGCGATCGGTACTGTCATCTATGGAAAGCTGGCTGACAAATATAGACTGAAGGACCTGCTAACATTCGGTTTAATCTTCTTTGCATTTGGCTCAATAGCGGGGCTCATTGCCAATCAATTTTGGCTTATTGTGCTTGGACGCGTGCTTCAGGCAGCGGGATCTTCTGTCGTAACGGCAGCAGCAATGATTATTCCGGTTCGCTATTACTCGCCGGAAAAGAGAGGACGTGCGCTAGGGATTACAGCAATGGGGATAGCGTTCGGGACGGCTGCTGGTCCAATCGTATCTGGCGTAATTACTAGTGCAGCGAGCTGGCGGTATCTGTTCTTGCTGTCGCTGCTCGCATTAATAGCCCTTCCTTCCTTTCGCAGGTATTTGGACGATACGAAAGGAGCGGCGAAACAAGCGGATATCGTGGGTGGTCTGCTGTTAGGCGGCACTGTGGCGGCGTTATTGCTTGCTCTGACAGGTGGAGGAGCTTGGTTACTGGGGGGGGGGGTGCTATTTTTAATTGTTTTATTTGTCATTCGTATTCGTGTGACCAAGGAGCCGTTCATTCAGCCTACGCTGTTTGGCAATAAGCGGTATGTATTCGGTCTAGTAATTAGTTTCTTATCATCGAGTGCGCTATTTAGCATTCCGTTCCTAACACCGCTGCTTCTAGGCAAGATCAATGCTTTTACACCATTGCAGATTGGAGTCGCGATGTTCCCGGCTGCTGCGATAGCGGCGATATTGGGTAGACAAGGCGGCAAAATAGCCGATCATCATGGCAATGGAACCTTGTTTTATTGGGCTGCTTCGTTGCTTGCCTTAGGGTTTGTTCTGCTCTCATGGACAGCCGGATTATTTCCGCTTTTTATTGCCGGTTTTCTTTTGTTCGGTAGTGTAGGGATGACGTTCATGCAAATTGCCATCTCGAATATGATCTCGCGGACATTGAAGGAGGAGCAGGTCGGTGTGGGGATGGGGTTGTACAGCACGCTCGGATATATTTCGGGTGCTGTTTCTATAGCCGTTATTGGCCGCGCACTTGATCATGGAACGACTGCTCATAAGCTGAATCCGCTGCACGGTGGCTTACATGGTATTGTCTACAGCAACCTCTTTCTGGAGCTGGCTGGATTGATCGTGCTGGTTGCTATCCTGTATGCAGGATTCACTCGTTTTTCTCGTGGTTTGTGAGCGTAGACCGGTCCGTCAGCGTTAATTGGCGGGCTTTTTATTTTCCGAAAAGTAAGGATTTAGCGGTTGGAAGGATAAATAAACCAAGAAACTTGCTGGCGACTTCTAGTGGGGAGTTGATTATAATGTAGCTTAGGACAGGAGATGATGTAATGGGACTATCATTAGCTTTATCATTTATGGGAGTGGCTGTTTTACTAACGTTGATGCCCGGACCAGATAATTTATTCGTTCTTGCGCAAAGTATATCAAGTGGCAAAAAGGCGGGCTTCGCAACTGCTCTGGGGCTTTGCACAGGTCTGATCGCACATATAACAGCTGCCACGGTTGGCATATCAGCTATCATTTATCAATCCGCAGTAGCTTTTGCAGTGGTGAAATATGCTGGAGCTGCCTACTTATTATACTTAGCATGGAAGTCTTTCAGAGAGAAGGATTCGGGACAGCTTCTCCAAGATCGAACTTCGTTAGACCTAAAATCATTGTACAAAAAAGGGATTATCATGAATATTTTGAACCCGAAGGTGTCCCTATTCTTTCTAGCATTTCTGCCTCAGTTCGTAGATAAATCAATGGGTAACATTACTCTACAAATGCTTATACTGGGTACAATCTTTTTTGTACAAGCCTTGCTTATCTTTGGTCTAATCAGTATTTTCTCGGATAAGGTGGGTCATATCTTACGCAAGAATCCATCGGTTTCTAAAAGGATCAGTGTTATTCAAGGCACTCTGTTTGGGTTAATTGGATTAAAAATCGCGATAAGTGATAGGTAAAATCAAAAAATTGGACATCAATAAATCGATTTTTTGAATATTCTGTTTCCAGATGAAGCGCTATAATTAGAACGAACTGACGGAAGGTTGGGCGGAACTGTGCGATCCGGTCACCGTGACGATGGACAATCTCGCCTTTGCGATGGGAGAGCGACTGGCGACCGCTGTCGCTCCCGGCGAGGAATATCGTTGGCACTTAGAAGTCAGCGTACGCTGAAGAAGGGGCCGAAGCGATGAGATTTATCAGATGGCTGTTAATCAATCGAAGCATTCGGACCAAAATTGTCTGGAGCAGCGTGCTCACCTCGCTCGTTCCGATGCTTGTCCTTTCCTTCCTATTTTACGAATCCAGCACGAGGTCGCTGGAGCGGACGATGTATCGCAGTACCAATCAGAACGCCCAGTACGTGGCCGGTTATCTGAATCAATATTTTCGCGATTTGTCGTCTTCGGCGTTGCAGGTATACGGATTTTCGCATGTCATGAACTTGATGGAGCACGGCAGCAGTGCAACTGACGAAGACTTCTTCTCGGTGCGCGAATCACTTAAGAACTATTACACTCTCGTCGCTAACAAAAACAAAGATACCGTCATAAAAATTAAGATTTTCGGTAAAGACAACAAGCTCCGGGAGTACTGGTCCCGGTCTGCCAGCTACGATTCGATTCCGTTCAACGATAGCATTCCCCATTATGGGGACATGCTCGATTTGCCTTTCCGGGAGTCGCTCTCCTTTACGTACTTCGACGAAGTCCTAAAGCAGGACTTCTTCGTCTTCGCAATTACGATCTACGACCCTTTCTCCCGCAGCAAGATTGGCTCGCTCGTCTTCTATATCCAGAAGAAAGAGCTTGCTAAAGTAATTGAAGCGAACAACCAGGCGCCGAACGTTATCGTGCTGCGCAACTCCCGGGGCGAGACGTTCTACAATACGAACACTAACTATGCCGACCTCGTTCCGCCGTCCTCTGAGCTCGATCCACATTTGAAAAAGAAGCCGAAAGCCATACAATTCGTGCAGCGCAATGAATTGCTCGTCGGAACGTCCTATCTGGACAATGGCAACTTGACGCTAACGATCGTCTATTCGAACGAAGAGATCAAGCGGAACCGCAATAATACGTTGTTGATCGCCGTTGGCGCTTGCATCTTCGCGATTCTGTGCATTTCCTTGCTGTCGCTGCTCGCGCAGCAGTACATTACGCGTCCGATCAAACGGCTAGGCAAGGCGATGAAAATGGTACGCCAAGGCAACTTCCAAGTTACGCTGGATCAGCCTAACCTGTATCGCGACGATATTTCCGAGCTGACTCGCAACTTTAACTTTATGACGGAAAAAATCTGCGAATTAATCGAGCTGCGCTACCAGATGCAGCTTCGTAATAAGGAAGCGCAGCTGCTCGCGCTGCAAATGCAGATCAATCCGCATTTTCTGTACAATACGCTGCAGACGATCGGCGGCAAGGCGCTGCTGAACGAAGACTACGACATCCCCGAGATGTGCCGGTCGCTCGGCGACATGTTCCGCTACAGCTTCTATGAAGGCAACACTGAATCGACGATCGGGCAGGAGCTGGCGCACGTTGGCAACTATTTGTACATTCAGCAGTTCCGGTTCGAGGATTCGCTTCTGATGGAATTCGACGTGCCGGAAGCGCTAATGGATACGCCCATCATTCGCTTCGTCATGCAGCCGATTATCGAGAATGCTGTCGTGCATGCGCTCGGCGGGCCAGATGACCGTCAATTGCTCATCCGCGTTAGGGCGTGCGTCGAGGACGAAGCGGTCGTGCTGTCGGTGCGCGACAACGGTCCCGGCATCCCCGCCCCGAGGCTTGCTGCGTTGCGAGGCGGTTTGGAGATAAAGTCGATGGAAGTGTTTTCCGGTGTCTCGATCGGACTGAAAAACGTGCACGAGCGCATCCGTCTAGCATACGGCGATCCGTATGGGCTGGCCATCGACAGTAGACCGGACGAAGGGACGGACATTACGATCCGGATTCCATACAGAAAGTGGGGGGAGTCATGTGTTTAAAGTGATGGTCGTCGATGATGAATCTTGGGGACGCAAGTCGGTCAGCAAAATGATCGCTAAGCTGGAGCTAGACGTCGAAGTGGTTGCGGAAGCGCGCAACGGGGCGGAGGCGCTGGAGCTTATTCCGATCAGCAAGCCGCAAATTATTGTGACGGATATGAATATGCCCGTCATGAACGGGCAGCAGTTTCTGGAGCAGCTGTACCATCGTTACAATTATATTAAAATTATCGTTATCAGCGGACATTCGCAGTTCGAATACATGAAGGCAGCTGTGACCTACCAGGCATGTGAATACGTGCTGAAGCCGGTGTCTCTAGCGGATCTGAAAAGCGCGATGATCAAGGCGATGCAGGCAAGCCGCAGCCATCTGAGCTACGAGCAACGTCAGCAATATGCGAACGAGATGCGCAAGCTGAGAACCGAAGCGTTCCTGCAAAATGTGACAGCGCGGCGTATTGCCAATACCGCCGATATCGTTGCCAATGCCGCCAAGCTGCTTGCAGATCCGCCGATCGGCCGTTACCGGCTTGCTGTATGCAAGCTGCGCTGGTTCCGAGAGCTGGCGGAGACGAAGTTCAATGGCAACGCTGACCTGCTTATGTACAGCGTGGAAAATATGATGCACGAAATGACGCGCGAAGCGGCGCTGTATGTGTACAAGTCGGACGACAGAACCCGGCTCTGCCTGTTGCTCCCGGAGTCGGAGTCGGAATGCGTCGCCGTCCGAGATTTGTTCCTGCCGTTTCACGTGGCCGTCAGCCGCATGCTGCAGCTGTACGCCGTCGTCGGGCTGAGCGCGCCGCGAGACCGGCTCGATCAGCTGCCTGAAGCGTTCGAGGAAGCCGCCGATAGGCTGCACGGCAATCCGCTGCAAGGAACGGAGTTCGCCATCAAGTCGGACGACTCGCCGTGCGCGCCTTCGGAAGGCTGCGAAGTGCTCGGGGGTTCGACGCCAAGCTGCTGCATCAAGCGATCGCAGGCGGGCAGGCGGCTGCTGTGCGCCGGATGCTGAGCGAGTTCGCGCGCAAAGCCGAAGCGGCAAATTCGCTGACGATTCAGGCTGCGCAGAAGGAACTGCGCAAGCTTGTCGATGCCGTCGGAGATCAGTGGTCGGCGGTTGCCGCCGTTAGTCCACTATTGTCCGATCATGGGGCGATAGACGGAGTCATGAGCCTCCCTTCGCTTATTAAATATGTCTCGCAGCTGTCTTCGGCCATCGAGAGGCAGATCGGCGCGCGTTCGACACCTGAAGCCGCGAATCCGATGCGCGAGATTGCCGCGTATTTGGACGAGCATTTCTTCGAGGACGTAGGCTTGATCGATGTCGCTACCCGTTACCATATGGATCCTAGTCACTTGAGCAGGCAATTCAAATCGGTGACAGGAGAGAACTTTATCGAATACGTCACGCGCAAGCGAATGGAGAAGGCGTGCGAGCTGCTGCGCGAATCCGATCGTAAAATCAACGACATCGCCGAACTGGTCGGCTACGAGAACCAGCGGTATTTCAGCCAAGTGTTCAAGAAATTCACCGGATTGACTCCATCCGAATACAGAGAATCGCCTGCACCAGTTTCCCCTTCTGCAAAAAATTGAACATGGCGTCCCCAATTTTTTTTATTCCTGACGCTGCAACCACCCGGTAATATGAGCATCAGGACGAGGACGCTCGATCCGACACTATCAAACAAGGGGAAATGGATATGAACAAGAAGCTAAGCCTCGGGCTGATCATCGCGATGCTCGTCGTGCTGCTGGCCGCTTGCGGCGGCAACAAAAAGGAGAACGCCGCAAGCCCGACAACGCCGGCTTCCGCATCCGACAGCCCGGCGACGGAGTCGGCCAGCGTGCCGGCATCGGAACCTGCGGAACCGATCACGATTTCGTTCATGCATTTCAAAAGCGACGCGACGGACGGCATCGCCAAAATCGTCGAGCAGTTCGAAGCGGAAAACCCGAACATCAAGGTCGACGTGCAGCCGGTCAAGTTCGACGATTACGATACGCTGCTCAAGACGAAGCTTGCCAGCGGGGACATCGTCGACGTCTTCACCTTGAACTCCGGCGGCAAGACGAAGCTGTTCAAGGACGGCGGCTACATCGAGGATTTGACCGATCAGGAATTCATGAAGACGTTCGATCCGGGCGTGCTCGCCGATCAGACGACGGACGGCAGAAATTACATTATGCCGCTGAACGCCGGACCGATCGCCGTCTTCTATAACAAGAAAATTTTCAGCGATCTCAACATTGATATTCCGACGACATACGATGCGCTGATCGCGGCAGCGCAGAAGATCAAGGACGCAGGCAAAACGCCGTTCGCGCTCGGCTGGAAGGACGGCTGGCCGCTCGGCATGTGGCTGAGCCGTGACTTTCCGAGCAACACGGTGCTCGTCGAGAAGCAAACGGACTTCTTCGACAAGCTGGAGAAAGGCCAAGCGAAGTTCGCCGACAATCCAGCGACGAAGACGGTCATCGCGCACGCGTTAGATATGTTCAAGTACGGCAACAAGGATCAGCTCGGCGTCGATTACAACGGTGCGGTCGATTTGTTCGCCCGCGAAGAAGCCGCCATGATGTACATGGGAACATGGCCACTGCCGGACATAGAGAAGAAAAATCCGGACTTGTACGCGAACGGTATGGGCTACTTTCCTTATCCGTTCAGCAACGATCCGACGCTGAACAAGCTCGAGTTCAACCCCGACGCATCGATCGCGGTCAATAGCAAGTCCGAGCACAAAGAAGCGGCATTCAAATTCCTCGCGTACTTGGCCAGCGTTCCTGCAGCCAATACATGGGTTGAGAACGTCAAGACGCTGACATACGTGAAAGGCGCTTCCACGGACATCGCGCCGGCGGTTACGGCGCTGAAGCCGTACTTCGATAACGGTCAACTGTACAACTCGCAAGTATACATTACGACGACGATTGACTGGAATACGCAGTTCTCGCAATACGTGCAAAAGGTGTTCTTCAAAAAGGCGACGCCGGATCAGATTATTAAGGATCTCGACGATTGGGTCTCCAAAAACCACAAATAATCCGGGGCTTGACGACGCAAAGCGGCATAGGCGAAGCCTATGCCGTTCCTGCTGACAAAGGAGAGGAAACCAATGGTAAACCTTAGACGAACGATTCGGCGCGAGATGTGGTATATCCTATTCCTTGTTCCTGGTGTACTGCTGTTCACATTCGCCGTCATCGTGCCTTTCGCGACGGGCATTCGTTACTCGTTCACGAACTGGGACGGCATCTCCCGCAAGTTGACTTATATCGGCTGGGACAATTACGTGAATGCGCTCCAAGATCCAGACCTATGGACGGTTCTTGGCAACACGTTCAAATATGCGATTATGCTAACGCTGCTCGTCAACGCCATTTCGCTCTTGTTCGCGCTGCTGCTCGACAGCTACTTGCCGCTGCGCAATCTGTTCCGAACAATTTTCTTCTTGCCGAGCGTCATCTCGGTCGTGCTCGCGGGCTTCATTTGGAGCTACAACTATAGCCAAGGTTTTCCACGGCTGCTGTCGTATCTCGGGCTTGACATGACAAGCCCGCTTGGCAATCCCGACCACGCCCTGATCGGTCTCGTTATCATCGCCGTGTGGCAAGGGGTAGGCGCGCCGATGATTATCTATATCGCCGGCTTGCAGGGAATTCCGTCCGAATTGACAGAGAGTGCGCGCATCGATGGGGCGGGGCCGTTCCGCGTCTTCCGCAGCGTAACACTGCCGCTGCTCGCACCGTCGGTGACGATCAACATGCTGCTCGTGCTGACGGGATCGCTGAAAGTATTCGATCTCGTGCTTGTGACGACGAACGGAGGACCGGGCTTCGCAACCGAAGTTATTGCGACGTTCATCTATAAAAACGCTTTCAACTCGTATAAGGCAGGGTACGGCATGGCACTGTCGTTGATCTTCTTCGTCATTCTAGTCATCGTAACTGTTGTGCAGGTGTCGATCTTCAGGAAGCGGGAGGTGGAAATGTGATGAAAAGCAAGCGAATGTTCGTGTTCATTGCCGTATCAATTGCGGCGCTTATCTTCCTTTTCCCGCTCTACGTCGCCTTGCTGATGGCGTTGAAGTCGGCCAAGCAGACTTTTGAGTCATTCTATGCGCTGCCGCCGAGTTTGGACTTGGCCAACTTCGTTCACGCCTGGGATACGTCCAAGTTCCCAACGGCGTTTCTGAATAGCGTCATCGTTACGACGATTTCCGTCGCGCTCATTCTCATCGTCTCCGCCTTGAGCGGGTATGCGATCGCGCGCGGCAACAAGCCGCTGTACAGCTTCTTTTTCCTTCTATTTCTCTCCGGCATGATGGTGCCGTTCCAGGTTACGATGCTGCCGTTATACCAGCTCGGCAAATCGCTCGGTCTGCTGAACAATCATTGGGGTATGATGCTTATTTACGGCGGCTTCGGCGTACAGTCCGGCGTGCTCTTCTTCACCGGCTTCGTGCGCGGTATCTCACGCGAGATCGAAGAAGCGGCGCGAATCGACGGATGTTCTACACCTGGCATTTTCGTGCGTATCATAATGCCGCTATTGAAGCCGGTGACGGCGACAGTACTCGTGCTTAACGCTCTGTACATCTGGAACGACTTTTTGCTTCCGCTGCTTTATTTGCAGAAGAAAGAGTATCGCACGATCCCGTTGCAGCAATATTTTTTCTTCGGCCAGTACAGTAGCGATCTGAACCTTGCGTTCGCATACGCGGTCATGGGGCTCATTCCGATCATCATCTTCTTCCTGTTCATGCAGCGCTTCATCGTAAAAGGAATCGCCGCAGGGGCAATTAAAGGATAACCTCATCATGCGTCCCGGCGCACATCAACTACTAAAATAATTGTAGTAGGGTATGAATTTCCATGTTGATTTTTACCATCTATAAGTAAATGCGCATAGAGGGCACCCGGCTGGAAATTGCCGGGTGCCCTCTAAACAGTTGTGCGGACGATAGTGCAAAATCGCACGGCGTCAACCCTGTGGCGCATGGTTCTAGACGCCTTGATCCTATCAGATTGTGCGCTTAGGATGTTCGATCCATCCAGTGACATTCATCATTTGTACGCATAAATATAATATTGTATACTAAAATAAAATTTAGTATTCTAAAAGGAGTTTTAGCATGAATTTTCGCGTCGTGATCGCCGCATCGGATCCAGAGTTTCCTGATTACAGCAACGAGAAGCAAATATTGGAGTCGATCTCTGCCTCCTTGGAGGCACGAATCTGCAACACCGTCTCGGAGGTTGTCGCATTCTGCAAGGATGCGCACGCTATTATTACGAATCATTCCCCCTTTACGAAAGAAGTCATCGATCAGTTGGAGCAATGTAAGGTCATTGTCCGATATGGGATTGGCTACGACAATGTGGATATCGCGGCAGCTGCGGTGAGAAATATTCCCGTCGTTAACATTCCCGATTATGGCATTCAGGAGGTAGCTGATCATACGTTCACACTCTTGCTCAGTACGGTCCGCAAAATTCCGACGATGGATCGGAATGTAAGGAAAGGCGATTGGCAGATTGATGCGCTGCGTCCGATCGTTGGGCTTCACAACAAAGTACTTGGGTTGGCCGGCTTCGGAAATATTTCGAGGGAAGTTGCTAATAGAGCGAAAGGGTTCAATCTGCAATTGATTGCCTATGATCCTTATGTGCCGGATGAAGTATTTCAGCAGATGGGTGTTCGCAAAGTTGATTTTAATACTTTACTGTCTGAAAGTGATTTCATTTCCTCGCATTTGCCGTTGAACAAAGCGACTGAGCACATATTTAATAGGGAAGCATTTGAGCGAATGAAACGTACTGCCTTTCTGGTCAACACATCAAGGGGCGGGGTTGTGCATACGTCAGATTTGGTATGGGCATTGGAGAACCGCGTGATTGCTGGGGTGGGTCTTGACGTATATGAAGAGGAACCGCTACCGGTGGATCACCCCTTACTTGCTTTGGAGCAATGTGTGTTAAGCGGTCATGCAGCCTGGTACTCGGAAGACTCTATCGTGAGACTTCAGCAATATGCAGCATTGGAGGTTAAACGGGTGCTGTCAGGTGAACGTCCGAAACACGTTGTTAACGGAGTTTAACGATAGCCAATATTACATTGACTACAATTTATTTAAATTGTATACTAAATTTGAAAAATGAATATTAAATAAATTCGATTATTAATGATACAGATGCTCTTACTATCGGAAGGATGGATTATCATGCAATTTGCAAACCAAGTCGTATTGGTTACGGGGTCCGGGAATGGTATCGGTTGCAGTACAGCGAAATTATTCGCCGGAGAGGGCGCAACTGTAATTGTCGCGGATGTCGATGGCAGTGCCGCAGAAGCGGTGAGTGAACAAATTAGGCAATCGGGAGGAAAGGCGGTAGGGTATCAAGCTGACGTCTCCTCGGCTGAACAGGTCGACCGGTTGTTCGCTAACATAATTAAAGAGTTTGGCGTATTAGACGTGCTTGTTAACAACGTCGGTTCCACGATCCGTAAACCACTTGTGTTTTTCACAGAGGAAGAATGGGATTTTGTGTTCGATACGAATATCAAATCGATGTTTCTATGTGCAAAACAAGCGGGCCAATTGATGCTTAAGCGCGGTAAGGGTGTAGTCGTGAATATCTCATCCATTCATGGGTTAGGCGGTATTAGCGGACGACTTCCTTATTCGACTTCCAAGTCAGCTGTGGAAAGCTTTACGAAAACGTTGGCGTGCGAATGGGCACTTGATGGAGTCCGCGTTAATTGTGTAGCTCCGGGTTATATTCTTACAGAAGCAATGACCGAAATATTCGCCAAAGGCGTTTTGAATCAAGAGGATATGCTACGTCGGACGCCGCAAGCCCGCTTAGGGGCTCCTGTCGATATTGCCGAAGCTGTTCTGTTCCTGTGTTCGGAGCGGGCATCGTTCATCACTGGATCTATCTTGCATGTTGACGGTGGTTATGCCGCTTATCACGGGCCTGAGCCGATTCCGTCCTTTCACCATAAGTTTGAATAGTTGGTAAAAGCGTTTGTAACCTGTATGATCAAATACATATTAGGAGTGTTGTTAAATGGCAAAGGGAACAGTTGTGCATGCTGCAGAAGTTAAGACATTGTATGTGGATGAAACGTACTCATCAAAAATGCTAATCGATCATACGAATTCCTTAACGAAAAATATTCAGATCAACATGGGGATCGTTGCCCCAGGAGCGAAGCACGCCGATCACAATCATAAGCCGGAGTATGATGAGGTTTACTTGATCCAACGAGGTCAGGCGATGGTTCGATTAGACGGAGTAGAGCACAACCTGGAGGCCGGAGATGTTGTGTTTATACCGGGTGGCTCTATGCATGCCATTGCCAATCGTAGTGCAACGGAAGATCTCATCATCTTCACTGCATGGTCGCGCTTACCTGAGCCAGGTGCTAACTCTGTGTACGATCAGCGCTTGAAAGAGTGGGGCAAATCATTCAAGACTATCGATGAAGACTGAATATAAATGAATCCGAAGCAAACGAGTCCGTTTCTGTTCAGACAAGGGGAACTCTTAATTGTATAGTGGAGGTTGTTGTCGTGCTTATGCTACAGGGGAAGGTTGCGTTAGTCACCGGTTCAGGAATCGGAATCGGCAGAGGGATTGCGCTGCAACTGGCGGCGGATGGCGCAGACATCGTCATCAATTATAGAAGCAGTGCCAGCCAGGCTCTAGAGACGGCTGAGCAAATTCGTTCAATGGGCCGCAGGGTGCTAGCCATCCAGGCCGATGTGTCGAAAGTAAGTGAGATTCGCAGGATGACAGAAGAGATCAGAGCTCATTTTGGCGGTGTTGACATTCTGATCAACAATTCAGCGGTGGACCCGATGGACGATTTTTTCGAAGTGACGGAAGAGACATGGGATCGGGTCATCGATACGAACCTGAAGGGTACATTCTTCTGCATCCAAGCATGCGCTGCGGACATGGTTAAGAAAGGGCAAGGCAAGATTATCAACATCAGCTCTGTTCATGGCGTACAAACAATGCCACGTTATGGTGCTTATGCCGCCTCCAAAGGGGGAATGAATGCCTTAACAAGGCAGCTTGCTCTCGATTTGGCACAGTATAATATTCAGGTGAATGCGATTGCTCCTGGTGCAACCGAGGTGGACAAGTTTTCCGCTATCAATCCGAATCACTCCGTAGAGGCGATTGGGGCGCAAATTCCGCTAGGCAGGATCGGATATCCGGAGGATGTGGCCAAAGTCGTCGCTTTCTATGCTTCTTCAGGTTCAGACTTCGTAACCGGACAGGTTGTGACGGTTGATGGCGGGTCGAGTACTCGTTTTTTCTTGAAATAGCTGACATTGTATCCGTTCTATCAAGAAGATATTCAAATAATCCTTATTGTTGACAATATATGCATGTGGTTGTTATTCTGAATTTAATCGATGAATTGGATACAATCGAAATATAATCTAAGGAACGAAATAGATATGAGTAATCATGCGGATTCACTATCACGATCACATCATACCAAGGAAGTTGTTACGCAGCTGCGCAAGGATATTATTCTTGGTAAATATAAGCCCGGTACAAGATTAATTGAAGCGAAGCTTGCTGAACAGATGGGAATCAGCCGTGCTCCAATTAGGACATCCCTTCAACTGCTGGCACAGGAAGGTCTAGTGCTGAATCTAACCAACGGCGGTACAGAGGTAATCGGCTATTCGGCTAAGGATGTGAAGAATATATTCGAGCTACGTCTGCTTCTAGAGCAAACGGCGCTTCAGAATACATTCAAGAGCTCGTCCTTTGTATATAGACCTTTGTTTGATGCGATGGAGCTGCTCGAATCGTATAGGGATAAAGAAGACGAGATTACTAGTGATGACACAGCCTATTTAGATATTACCTTCCATAGAAGTCTTATTCTGATGGCGGACAATAATGCGATGACAGTCGCCTGGAATACAATGGCAAATACCTTGCAGGCGATTCTGCAGATTACGAATATGACAACACCCACTTTCTCAGCGTTTTGTGATGAGCACAGAAAAATGGCGGACATGATTATTCAGAAGAATGAGGAAATCTTCCAAGTACTAAGGCATCACATTATGAATGCGATGAATATCATTATCGAACGTATGGAGAAGAATATGTATTAATGCAAAGGTGAAGCCCAATGAAGCTGGATGCTTTGATAGCAAGCTTGAATCAGCTAGGATGGAAGTACAAGCTGCTTCGCAGCGGCGGGGTAGCCGCTGTTGTCGTGCTTGAGCGCGGAGGAAGAATATTAGGAGTCTATCCGGATGTGGAACATGAGAATGCAGTATGGACAAATCCATCATTGGGCGAGTACAAGGCAGCCAAAAGAATTTATGATCAGGATAATCAGTGGAATACGGGTGGCGAGCGGACATGGTTCAGCCCCGAGTTAGAATACCATGTTGAGAAGCTCGGTCCGCCGGTAAACTATACGGTGCAGCAGGTTATAGATCCAGGTAACTACCGGTTTATAGGGCAAGAGAGTGCACAGGACCAATGTAGCTGGCAGCAGGAGGGAATCGCTCGGCTCTATCGACTTCAAAGCGGAATCCATTTCCGGATTTCCAAATCATGCCGACTTGTAGATGATCCGATTCGACTTACCGATCTTGGTGGAGCAGGCTCTTATCAATACGTCGGATATGAATCGGAAATAAACCTAGAGACGGACGATGGAAGCAATGAGTTTCCCCTTTCAAGCTGGACGATCCTTCAGGTCCCCGCTGGTGGACATGCCTATGTGAAAACATATGGAACAGCGCAGCCAACCGATCTCTTTGCCCCTACGGGTCAATCGCATCTATCGGTTACCGATGGAGTGGTTCGTTTCAATATGGACGCGAAACAAGCACATAAAATATCGCTTAAAAGCGTACAGACAACGGGCAGATTCGGATATTTCCGTCGAGATGAGAACGGTTGCTATTATTTAATAGTGAGGCAGATCGGTGTATATCCGTCCTCTGACTATCTGGATGTTCCGTGGAGTAATCCGGATGATCGTGGTCATTGTGTACAGCTATACAATGATGATGGTCAAATCGGCTCATTCGGGGAATTGGAGCACCATGCACCTGCAGTGAAATGGAACCAAGAGAAGGGCTTATTCACTCGCGATGATGTCTCACAGGTGTGGTACTATAGCGGCTCCTATGATTCGATCGCCGAGGTGTGCCGTTTACTGCTCGGTGTTGAGATCTAGATTGATAGATGAATTGCTTAAAGGCCCATTGCAAATCGCAATGGGCCTTTAGCTTTGCTCCTATACTAAGAGCTAATTGCTATAAACTATTTTGAACAACCTTACAGCTGGCGGTCGATTTTCTTACAATGAGTTTGGTTGGCAAGATGATTCTTTTCCGCTCCTGCTTTGGATTCTCCATGATCGAGACCAACAGTCGGACAGCTTCTGCACCTATATTTTTCTCTTCTTGACTGACACAGGTTGGAGGAACGCTGGATATCGCTGAAAGCTCATAATTATCAAAAAACACGACAGATAAATCCTCAGGCACGCGAATCCCTATTTCGACGGCTGCTTCAATGACTGATAGACCTACAGCAGCATTGGCGGCAAATATAGCTGATATTTCCGGATTTTGTTGGAGGAAGGATTGAATTTCCTTCTTTATAGGCTCGTCGGCAATTCCATCTTCTAATATTAAATTCATCTGCTCCGTATCAAATTGAACAAGACGCAGACGATGGTCTACAGGAATGTTGTGTTCGGCAAGTGCTTTCTCATAACCGCTCAAACGATCTTCTATGCTGGTTGTACCCTGAAATGCGGTGGAAATAAATCCAATTCTAGTGTGACCTAATGAAACAAGATGCGAAGTTGCTTCACGTGCACCTTCGACATTATCTGCGCAGACACAGTTCGTCTCAATCCCCCGCAAATATCGGTCTACTACGACTAGTGGAAATTCATTTAACGTTAAGCGTAAAATATCCTCGCTGTAAGTTTCTCCATCCACTGGAAATATGATGATCCCTTTGACTCCGAGATTGATAACTTCACGTAAAATTTCTTTTTCCGTTTCCTGTGAATCGTGGGTTTTGCAAAATATAAGGCGATATCCTTGTTTGGATAACTCACTTTCAATGCCGTCAAGCATTTGGGCAGTGAATGTGTTAGCAAGACGTGGCATGAGATAAGCTACCAAATCCTTATTTTTGTTGTTAGTAGGTTCTGAGTGGTAGATAAGAGGTTCACCGGACGGGGTAGGGGAAACGAAAGAGCCTTTACCCTGTACTCGAAAGATCAACCCATCTTCAATTAGCTCGGATAGTGCGTTCTTCACTGTAATCCGACTGACCTTGAATTGTTCTGCAAATTCATTCTCAGAAGGTATTTTATCATTGGGGAGCCATATTTTTTGTTCGATTTGTTTCAGTATATATTGGCGTATTTGCGTATATAGTGGAACTCGTTGAGAAGGCTTTGCCATAAGGGATCACTCCTACATTAAATGTATATAACAAATATATAACTTTTTCACGCCGTTGTATAGCGTCTGTTTATTTGATTTACAGTCGAATGTAAATGTTGTATTATTCATTATATACAAGTTATATATTAATGTATACATCTTATAAAATGTAGGCATCAGACAGGGGAGAATTTCGGTTGAGTAAAAAAACGGTTCACATCATTTCTCACTCTCATTGGGATCGGGAATGGTATATGCCATTCGAAAATTTTCGAATGCGGTTGGTTGATTTGATGGATACAACACTCGAATTACTGGAATCATTGGACAACGGTTTTTGTTATTTCCATTTAGATGGCCATGTATTATTAGTGGATGATTATTTAGAAATTCGTCCTGAGCAAGAGGATCGAATTCGATCGTTGGTTGCGTCTGGAAAGCTATTCATTGGACCATGGTATGTCCTGCAAGATGCATTTTTAACAAGTGGTGAAGCGCAAGTGCGAAATTTGCAAATTGGAATTGAACGTGCTGAGCAATTAGGAGGAGTAACTAAGGTTGGTTATTTTCCGGACACGTTTGGGAATATTTCGCAATCAGCACAGCTACTTCGCGGTTTTGAAATCGATACCGCTGTATTTGGGAGGGGTATCAATTCAATTGCTGAAAATAACACTGTACTCAATGACCGAGAATCGGGTTATCATACGGAATTATGGTGGGAATCCCCGGATGGTTCGAAAGTATTGTCAGTGTTTCTGGCAAACTGGTATCATAACGGGATGGAACTGCCGACAGATGCTGATCGTGCTTTGCAGCGCAGTCAATTCATGCTCAAAAATGTTGAACGGTACGCGTCGACAGATCATTTGCTGTTAATGAACGGGTGCGATCATCAGCCTGTTCAAAGGGATGTTGGCAAGGCTATACTAACCTTCAATGAGGTGCTTCCGGATTATGATTTTGTCCATAGCAACTTTCCAGAGTATTTATCTAAGCTGCAAACAAATATAGAATCGTATCAAACGGTAGCAGGAGAATTAATAGGTGAATTTACTGATGGAATGAATACGCTGGTTAATACCGCTTCCTCCAGAATGTATCTCAAGCAATGGAATGCTCGTGTCCAACAGGAGCTGGAACGTTGGGTGGAGCCGTTTACGGCACTTGCACATTTGATGGGCGAACCATATCCGGCAGCCTTTGTTAAGCATGCCTGGAAACTTCTTCTGCAGAATCATCCACACGATAGCATTTGCGGATGTAGCTTGGATGAGGTGCACGATGAAATGGTAACGCGCTTCCAGAAGGCCTATCAGATCGCATTGGGACTTAGCTCTAAGGCTCTAAAATCTATTGCTTCCAAAGTGAATACAGCTTCCTTGATCTCTCAAGCGGATGAAAGCGTCGAAGGCCAAGAGGTTTTTCCAGTGGTGGTATTTAATCCGCTCGGATGGGATCGAGAGGATTGGGTCGAAGCAATTATCGATACGGAAAATGAGTTATTACACCTGCAGTACAAACTATTTGATTCGGACGGATGCGAGATTTACTGCGAGGTAGAAGATGCGGAATGGGTGCATGGCTTTACGCTTCCGGATGACCAATTCCGTATTCCTTGGCGGAAGCGTCGATATAAGCTGCGTTTTCAAGCAAAGCAAGTACCGGCAGTCGGCTACACCACCTTTCTTTGGAAATCAAGTAATGGACATGACTCGGAACCAGAATTAAAAGGGGCGGAGAATACTTTTTGCGATATAGATGGTGCAGGCGGACGAATGGAAAACGAATTTTTTAATATTGAAGTCAAGCAAGACGGCAGGTTGAATGTTACCGATAAGCAATCTGGTAACATTTATTACGACCTTTTCGTGCTTGAAGACAGTGGTGATATTGGCAATGAGTACAATTATAAGGCTGCTGAGAATGCTTCACCGTACCTTTCGCAGGGTAGAAAGGTAAAGATGGAAATTCTATCCTCCGGACCTTTAGCCAAATTAAAAGTAATTTATCAGCTTGAATTGCCCGCGGAACGTGATGGAAATATGCGCTCCTCTAAATTAATAAGCCAGGAAATTGAAGTCATTCTCACATTGGGGACGGGAATGAAGAGAATTGACGTGGAAGTTCACCTCGATAATCAACTCAAGGATCACAGACTGAGGGTTCTATTTCCAACGGATCTAATTACGGATAGTGTTCATGCGGATGCTCCGTTTGATGTCGTGAAACGATCAATTTCTCGCTGGAGTGGATGGGATAACCCTTCCAGCTGTGAGCGTATGCAATCCTTCTTCAGTCTTTCGGACGGCGAACAGGGACTGACTATTGTATCAAGTGGATTGCCGGAATACGAGGTGCTGCGCGATAGTCGAAATACGATGGCACTCACCTTGCTTCGGTGTGTCGGTGAGCTTGGCGATTGGAACTATTTCCCTACCCCTGGCGCCCAATGTCAAGGTGATTTCACAGCTCGATTTGCGATCATTCCCCATAGTGGTAATTATCTAGAGGCTACTAGAGAGGTGTATGCGTATAATGCACCTTTGTTAGCAGCTGCAACTGGCATTCATGCAGGAGTGAACGGCACAAGCTATTCTGCAGTTAAAATATCATCAACTGCTGTACTAATGACTTCACTGAGTAAGGCGACGACCTATGAGGGGATGCAATTACGTGTTGTAAACCTAAGTGAGCGGGAGGAAATCGTTCAGGTATCTGGGGAGCTAATCCGAAACGCCAAAATAATAAATGAAACGCAATTAAATGAGAAGGTGGTTGGTGGGATTGTAAAGGAGGGTGAAGTGACTACGTTGGTGATTCCTCCTAAAAAAATGGTTACGTTGGGTGTATATGTGTGAAGGGGTAGCACCCTATTTAGTGTTGTTTTTATAACATGTTCTAAATATGTATACAAGTGTAAAAAAAGCTGTTTCACCAGTGTTTATAGGGTATTATTCTAATAAACAAATTTATATTTACACCAATGATGTTGAGTGGTATATTTATATTATACAAGTTACAATGTTGTATAAATGTTATATAAAGAGGTGGTAGAAACGAGCGACGTAGACGGAAAGGCCATGTTGATCTCAACATGACTCACTCTGATGCAAGCGGTTACATATTTCAAAATTATAAACAAGGGGTGTTTCTGAAATGGTTAAATTGAAACAACAGTCCAAATGGGTTCTATTATTAGTTAGTGTCGTTCTTGTATTTGCATTAACAGCTTGTGGAGATACGAAGGATGCTGCAAAGGAAACTGGCCAAGGGACAACGCCTTCTGAAACAGCTGCTACAACTGAGGCTCCGAAGAGTGATGTGAGCTTAACGCTTTGGCACTTTAAGGTTGCTTTTGATCCAGGCTTGAAAGCGGTTGCGGATGCTTTCAAGGAGAAGACGGGAGTAACGGTTGTAACTCAAGTGACTACACCTGCCGAAACCTATAATCAAAAAATGACAGCTTCTGCGACAGCTAATAGCTTGCCTGACCTGTACATAACGGGGGCTGCTCCAGGTGCTGGGGCTTACGATGGCAGGGCAATGAGCTGGACGGAAGAGCTTGAGAAAGACAGTGGATGGAAGAACAGCTTCTTCCCAGCAGCTTTGTCTGGTGTAATGGTGAATCAAGGCGCGATTGATGGTTGGAACGCAGATGTGAAAGCGAGTGATTGGCAGAAAGCTCGTACGGTCGGAGAATATTATGGAATTCCTATCGATGTAGGTGCGTTCTACACGATATATGGAAATGCGAAATTAATTGAACAAGCGGGATTACCGACAACTGCGCCTGCATCTATGGAAGACTGGCTTGAAAACATGAAAACAGTTAAAGAGAAGACTGGCGTTCCGGGGTTTGTCTTTAGTGCAAAAACATTCACGGTATATGAAAATTGGATGGCGAACTTCGTGGATTATATGAAGAACGGACCAGAAGAGTATACAAAGTTTATGAATGGTGAATCGAAAATGTCGGATCCAGCACATATCCAAGCTGCACAATTCATAGAGGATGTAACCAAATCGGGGAACATGATCCCAGGAGCTGTATCCCTTGATATTGATCCTGCCGACCAAGCGTTTGCGCAAGGGAAAGCGGCATACAGCTTAGGAGGTACTTTCACCTATGCTTCATTAACTCAGATGGGCATGGATCCTAAAGATATTATTAGCTTCCGTGTACCCGCATATAAAGGATCGAAAATTCCTGATGCACAGGTGACGCCATTCGCTCTTACACAAATACACGTTAAAGATAAGGGGTCTCACCAAAAAGAAGCGATAGAGTTTGTTAAGTTTTTGACATCTGATGAAGGAATGACTTTATATGCTAACGCTGCATTCGATATTCCTGCAGTGAATATAAAAAACACAGATGCCTTGAACGATACGATTAAATCTATGCTAAATTCCCTGAGTTCTGAGAGCAATTGGTTTTCTGAGAATGTAAATATTTCGAATAAGATATTTGAACCACAATGGAATAAGTTCCATGAAATGAAGCAAAAAATCATTCTGGGTGCAGCGACAGCGATACAAGCTGCTGAAGCATTCGATAAGGCTACAGAGGCGGAAAAGGCGAAAAAATAACAAGTCACATATGAGGAGAGGGGGAGTAATAGATGTACTCCCCCTTGCTTACTAAAAAAAGAGGTGTTGTTAATGAATACCGACAGGTTTCACCGTAAAGCATCGTTCAGAGAAGCTCTCTCGGCTTATGTATTATTAGCTCCCGCAGTTATATTGTTCCTTGTTATTGGATTATTCACAGTGCTGTTTTCCATATGGTTGTCCTTTTACCATTTAGGTCAAGGTTCTTTACTTTCAAGCGCGAAATTTGCCGGGCTGGACAATTTCAAAGATTTTTTGATAGGTAGGGATCAGCTGTTAGCGGAAAGCTTCTGGAGGGCACTTGGAAATAATTTAATAATTTGCGTATCCATGGTGTTACTCGTGATTCCAATCTCGTTGGTTCTATCTGTGCTGTTGCAAAATATAACTCGGGGCGTCCGTTTTTTTAGAACCTTATTTTTACTTCCGATGGTCACCTCTTCTGTGGCGATTTATTACGTTTGGACAGGTATTTATGAACCAGAAGGCTCCTTGAATAAAATTTTGTCAGCCGTTGGACTTGATAAGCTATTGGCAGTGAACGGTTGGATTGGTGAACTTCACACAGCTCTTCCAGCTGTTATTTTAGTCATCGTTTGGGGCGCGGTCCCTTTTACAATGATTCTTTATTTTGCTGGTCTGCAATCGATTGATCAGCATTTGTATGAATCTGCTGAAATAGATGGTGCGAATTTCTGGCGGAAGCTGTTACACATTACGTGGCCAATTCTGAAGCCCATTACGGTTATTGCGATTATTATAAACCTCAATGGAGCCATTCAAATATTTGATCAAGTATGGGTTATGACTAAGGGTGGTCCTGCAGGAACGACCGAGGTTGTTAGTGTTCTTATTTATAAAGAAGCTTTTTTGGGTACTGGCGATTTGGGTAGAGCAAATGCAATGGGTTGGACAATGTTTGCTCTCACATTTGCTCTCTCTTTAATAAGTATAAGATCACTCAGAGAGAAAGCTTAGGAGGGGTTAGGTTGTGAGGCTGAAATATCTTAATAAAACTATCGTCTATATGTTATTAATCATTTGGGCGCTGCTATCCATCTATCCTCTGCTTTGGATGATCGGTGCTTCCCTTAAGGACCAGGCAGAAGTGTTCTCTAGTTATTCTTTATTTCCGGACAATGTATGGCATTGGAATACTTATGTAGAGGTATGGAATCGAATAGAGTTTTTCAAATATTTTCTCAACAGTGTTAATGTGACCTTCTGGACTTTAGTGGGTATTATTCTTTTGTTCACGATGGCAGGCTTTGCATTTGCAAAGCTAGAATTTAAGGGGAAGTCATTCCTGTTTTACATGTTTTTGGGCATGATGTTTGTACCGGGAATTACGGTATTAATCCCTCTTTATTTAACAGAAAGCTCATTGCATCTACTAGACTCTCATCTTGGGTTGATCTTACCGATGGTGAATGGTTCAGCACCGATTGCTATCTTTTTATTTCGAAATTATTTCCGTTCCATTCCTCATGAGATTTATGAATCTGTGAAAATGGAAGGCGCAAGCATATTCAGAATACTGTTCCAGATTTATATTCCATTAGCTGTACCTGCCATAGCAACCATTACAATTATGAACTTCCTTAGTTCATGGAATTCGCTAGTATTACCGATGGTTTTGCTTAATAGCCAGAAATTATTCACCTTACCTTTGGCAATCATTTTTCTAGATACAGGCGTATTTCGTCAATGGAATGTATTAATGGCGGGTTCATTAATCGCGGTTGGGCCTGTCATTCTAGCCTTCATCTTCTTCCAAAAGTACTATATTCAAGGGTTGTCCTCAGGTGCAATTAAATCATAACTAAGGAGTGTTCGAATATGAATCTTATTCCTACAACTGCGGGAACATCGTTGAATTATTGGTGTACTTGGGCGACACAGAATTTTGGGCGAGAGGATCAGCTTGATGAAGCAGTGGATGCTTCTAAGTTCGAAGGGGACCAAGGAGCGCAATTAAGCAGAAACTATCTGAATGAAGAAATTGTATTTGGAGAAAACGGTTGGATTCATCAGTTCCCAGAAATAAGAAGCGATCTTTACTTTATGTTTGATTATGGTTGGGATGTTCCGTACAACGATAATTCAGGTCAAGGAGATTGGGTTTTCGGTTCACTTGAGCTTTCGGAGGAACGTTTTCCATCCTGCTCAGGGATTCCAGAAGAACGATTGAAGAAGCTTAATGATAAGGTGAAGTCTTATGGGTGGAAGGGGGCAGGGCTTTGGATTGCCGCCCAAGCCATTGGTGACGGTGAAAATGGTGTGCGGATGGAAGAAGATCTGCTGGAGCCTTATTGGTGCGAGCGTTTACGTTGGAGTCGCGAGGCTGGTATTGAATATTGGAAGGTTGATTTAGGAGCAAGAGCGGACAGCCTATCCTTTCGCGAATGGTTAACAGAGTTGGGTAGAAGAGAAGCTCCCAATCTACGAATTGAACACGCAGTTTGCGTAGGTCCGCTTAATAATGAGCAGGGCTCCGGTCATTTCGCACAATGGGGAGAGATTCCTGATAAGTTTGTCTCTGCTGCTCAATTCTCTGATGTATTTCGTTCCTATGATGTACTGACCCAAACATCGGTGGCTACAACGCTGGATCGACTCGCTTATGTATTTCAACATGCCGTTGCACGACCTGACCGCATAGGTATTGTTAATTGTGAAGATGAAGTTTACATAGGGGCGGTATTGGGCTGTTCAATTGGTATTATGCGTTCCACCTATTGGATCGCTCCGATCGTTCCAGGTTATTGTCCTCAGCTGCAGCACAAGCGAATGGCAGAAACAACACGGGCTGTGCATTGGCAAAGAATCGCCCCTAACTTCGGGCTTGGGGAAGGTCAACTGCAAGTCAGTAATGAAATTCTGCAGGATACTTGGTTCTGTGAAAAGGGAGACACTTGGGCAGGCTGGCTCATTGGTAAAGAAGTCTTGCAGCATGCACCTGCTGTCTTGGCACGAGGAATGGAGTGTCCAACCGTTCAATCGGAGGGAGAGGCGCCATTCGTCATTGCATCCAAGCACCCTAATGGTGCTATTGCGATAGCTACACTCCCTCGTACCACTAAGGCAAAGGGTATTTACTATCCCATAGCTGATATAAAGGTAAACATTGGAGAAGGGAAGCATCCCATTGGGGTATTTGGTGAATTTGGCTCCCTTACTTTAGAGGTTTCTCATTTACCGGAAGAAGTGACCGTTTGGGCACAGGATTTATGTTCGGATCAGGCTTTGGACATCACGAAGGATGTTGTGTTTAGGAATGGACAGGTTATTATTCCTGGGGAATTGCTTCAAAGGATCGGAACATTAGGACAAGCTGTTGGAGATATTTCTGATCCGGGTCTCGTTCTTGTTCTTGAATGAGGTGGTGATTTAATCATTACGGGTTTAATTCTCCGCAGCTTGCTGCGGGGAAGCTAATGATGAGTCGATATGGGCTTTTTAATGTAAGCGCTTAATAATGAATGACAAGTGGAAACGTCACCCCACAGGCTGCAATTTGCATCGGCGAATGCCGAGAGGCTATGAAATATGAGGAGGATGAATATGAAAAATACTTATGTTAAGAAGTGGATGATTTTTCTCATGATCGGGTGTATGATGCTCCCGTATTTCAGCCTCGCATCCGCAGCGGAGTCTATCAGGTCGGATGTGCATGGTCATTGGGCGGAAAGCCAATTGAATCAATGGTTGGATAAAGGGCTTATTAAAGGTTATGCGGATGGTACTGTGAAGCCGAACAACCCCGTTACACGAGCTGAATTGACCGCGCTCATTAACCGTGCTTTCGGATTTACAGAGAAGGCGGAGATCAGCTTTGGGGATATGACCCCTGGTAACTGGGCCTATATAGAAGCTGCGATAGCCGTTAAAGCGGGTTATATAAAGGGTGAACCAGGCGGTGCTTTCGGAGGTGGCAATAAAGCAAGCAGACAAGAGCTTGCTGTGATCGTCAGCAGATTGTTAAACCTGCAAGACGATGAAGCTACCGCGAATACCTATGTGGATGCTGCCTTGTTAGCTTCATGGAGTAAAGCGGCTATAGGAGCGGTATCTTCCAAGAAAATTATGCAAGGGTACGGGGACCGAACGTTCCGACCTCAAGCTCAGTTTACGCGTGCAGAATTGATCGTAACACTGGATAGAGCAATGAAGGTAATGGCGATGCAAGACCCAATAGAGAAAGCTAAAGCAACACCAGCGCCAGAAGCAACGCCTACACCGGCGCCGGGAGCAACCGCCACGTCAACACCAGAACCAACGGCAACACCAGAACCAACGGCAACACCAGAACCAACGGCAACACCAGAACCAACAGCAACACGAATTGTTCCTTTAACGACTTTGGGGCCCAAAATTGGTGGAAATCCCTCGGGAGATGTAATTAGATATACGGTGACCAATGACAGCATTAATATTAATAAATATGTATTTACGAGATTTTCCAATATAGGAAGCGGTTCTTACACAACACTTATTGGCGATAGCCTTGAGTATGATGTGAAATTAAATAATAGGCTGGATGGCGCTGGTGGGGTAGATATTGTTTTTACTGATAATACAACGCTTAGGGACAGTGGTGCAGTAGATGGGAACTATATTGGCGCAGCTCCTCATAAGGATATCTCGTCCCTTGCTACGAATACTTGGTATCATAGAAAGATACCTTTACCTGCAGGGAAAACAGTTTCATACTGGCTATTTGCTGGCGAGAATGACACAGATAATTTAACTTATAGTGCAGATTATGACAATATAGTGATTACCAATAATAATATAACTAAACTCACGGTATATAGTGAGGGGAATACAGATGTAAATCAGCTTTCTTTTACTGATGGTCCAACAGCGGATATTAAAACAGTAACTAATGCATATGGCGGCAACCCAAATGGGGATGTGTTGAATTTCACGGTAAACAACAGTAGCAGTGGGATGTATAAATATAGCTATTGGACATTTTCTAAAGAGGGCTCTGGAAGCTACGTATTTAAAGCAGGAGATTATGTTGAATATGATGTAAATATTGTCGGTGCAGTAGTCGGTGCTGGTGGCATTGAAATTATGAACACGGATGAAACTTACTTTAGGGATAGTGGATGGGTAGATCAAAACCTGGTAGGTGGTGAACCTTGGGCGAGTGTCGAACTAGCATATGGGAAGTGGTACCATAGAAAACTCAAGGTTCCAGATAGTTTAATAGGTAAGACTATTAACCACTGGAACGTAGTTGGTCAAAATTATACGGATAACCTCACTTATTCTGCGAACTACGATAATATAGCCGTTACAAATAATGGAGTAGAGCAATTAGTAGCCTATAAAGAAGGTTTACCGGACGTGAATCATCTTTATTTTTCAGATAATGTAAATTCAGCAAGCTTAACCGTACAACCTAGTACTGCTGTTCGTAATACGGGGCATGCAAATGTAGGTATAGCGAGTGGAACAGCGCTCAAGATGACTGTATTGAATGATAACATTACTACAGATAAAAGTGTTAGATGGCAGTTTTCGAATGAGGGAAGTGGGACTAGTACATTCGAGAATGGTGACTATATTGAATATGATGTCTTTATCGACGGTCAAGCAGTAGGCGCAGGTGGAATTGATATAAGAACAACGGATGATAGCTATCTTTCTGATAGCGTTTGGTATGACCAGTATGGACTAAAAGGAGCGCCAGAAACGAATTTAACCTCGTTTACAAAGGGTGGTTGGTACCATAGAAAGATGCAAGTTCCTTCTTCCATGGTGGGTAAGACGATCTCTACCTGGTATTTATACCAGCACAATAATGAGCCGGGTAAAACATACACTGTTTATTATGATAACGTATTAATTACTAATGAATCAGGAGTAAAGCTGGTTGCCTATACGGATGGTGATCCGAGCTTAAATGAACAAGACACACAAAGCGGGATAAGCGCTGTTTCGTTAATCGCTAGTCCTGTTGCGGATATAGGTAAACCCAACAATGCTATCGCCAAGTTTAATGTCGTGAATGATACGATATTAAATGAGGATAAGTCTATCTATCGTGAAATTTCAAACAACGGTTCAGGCAGTTATATTTATGCTGCTGGGGATTATGTAGAATATGATGTGAAAATTGAGGGTGCAGTAGATGGCGCTGGTGGTATTGAAATTACAAACACGGATGGGACAAGCTTCAAAGATAGTGGCTGGATTGACCAGAATGGTATTAGTGGTCACCCTGAAGCCGACTTGAGTAGCAAGGCTAGTAATGTTTGGTATCATAGAAAATTAAAAATACCAGATTCTATGATAGGAAAAGAAATGAGTAAAAGCTTCTTTGTCGGTGAAAATAAAACATCTGGACAAAACTACACTGCCTATTATGATAATTTCGCGATAACGAATAGTGGAGCTAAGAAGGTTGATATTTTTAGTGATGGGATCTTAAGCTTAAATGCTATAGGGACTCAAGTAGGGACAGCATCTGACCATTTGGAGGTCATACCCTATTTCAACATTACGACTGCTTCTCCGGAATTGATAACGACAGCTTATACGTATAACGACAAGGTAATTGCGTCTTTTAAAGCCTCTGATTTCGGTGCAACTGGAGATGGAGTTACCGATGATACTGCTGCCATCCAAAATGCAATAGACGCTGCCTACAGGGATGGCGGAGGAGTTGTCTATATTGGGGCCGGTAATTATGTTGTAAGAACGCATCTTAGAATACCAAACGGCATCACCTTAAGAGGTGAGTGGCAGAATCCAGACATTTATAGCTCGAATACAGGTACTGTATTGATGGCGTATGAAGGTAAGGGAAATGAAAATGCAACCCCATTTATCACCATGGATGGCAGCACTGGCCTTATGTATGTGAATATTTGGTACCCAGAACAAGATTATTCCAATGTTCAGTTATATCCATGGACCATTCAGCAGGCTCCAGGAGATAATATGACGATTGAAAATGTAACTCTGGTAAACTCATATAAGGGAATAAGAATGGGACCAGAGGTTAATGAATTGCATTATTTACACAATGTATACGGAACTCCATTAAATAGGGGGATCTATATCGATTATACAACCGATGTAGGTAGGCTTGAAGGCATACACTTTGAACCTAAATATTGGAAAAATTCTGGTTTTGCAGGAGCACCAGCATCACCTGAAGGTGAACAGATCTTAAGAGACTATACAACAACAAATGGAATAGGCATTTACCAGGGGCGATCAGACTGGCAATATGCGTATGACATAACTTTGAAAGGATATTATATAGGGGTTTACTTTAGGGCAACCGAGCATGGAGCGGGTCATGGTCAATACTTTAAGCTTAATATTGATGAAGGAAAGATAGGCGTTCAATTGGATCATGTACACTATTTCGGATTCACAATAGCCAATAGTACCATTAATGCAACCGTGGGGACCGATCCAGTAGCTATTTTATCCAATTTGGGTTATAAGAAGACGGTCGTACAGTTTACTAATGTGACTATCGGTGGCACTCCGAATACGGCTGTCAGGTCAACAGATGATGGAACATTATCCTTTCAGAATTGTATATTCACAGATTGGGGATATCAAGGCGGAGCCTACGCAGTTGATGCTCTCAAAGGTACAATTACGCTAGAAGGATGTAAATTTCAGGCGAGCAAAAGCAATATTCAATTAGGTTCAGATGTTGTTTCGGCAGCCATACTGGGAAATACATTTAATGGGACTCCGGTGATCAATAATTTAAGCTCCGGTGATGTCGTAATCGATCATTCTGATTACCATTTTACGCAATTGGATGTTACTGAACACACTTATCGTTCTAGCGATCCTGTACCTACATCAAATCATTTTTATGATGTAAAGGCAGCCTTTAATGCCAAAGGCGACGGCTTAACAGACGATACGAGTGCAATTCAAGCGGCATTAAATGATGCATCAAGTTCAGGTGGGACGGTTTATTTACCTGCGGGGGTATATGTTGTTTATGGCTCACTTTCCGTTCCGAGTGGTGTTGAATTAAGAGGGGTTTCGGATGCTCCGCATCATGCAACTGGATTGGGAAGCGTTATCTTTGCTTACGGAGGAAAAAATAATAGTAGTGGCACTCCGTTAATTAGCCTTGAATCTAATAGTGGTGTTAGAGGTGTAATGATCTATTATCCGGAGCAGGATATTCTTAATGTCACACCTTATCCATGGACGATTCGCGGAAACGGACCAGGTGCATGGGTGATAGACACCGTGTTGACAAATTCATACCAGGGTATAGATTTTGCAACAAACCAGAGTGATGGTCATTTTATTGACTATGTTACAGGAGCTCCACTTAAAACAGGAATAGCTGTAGGGAATAGTGCAACAGAAGGATGGGTGCAAAATGTTAATTTTAATCCTCATAATTGGGGAAGAGTTCAAATTGCAGGTGCAGCTGCAGAACGGTTGATCGCGCAACATAACACTGAAAATCTAGATGCTTTTGTAGTGGGCAGTGTTGGTAATGAGCATTTGTTTAATAATTTCGTATTTGCCACTAAGAATGGAATGCACTTTATAGAGAAAGATGGTATTAGTCCTAGTGCGACAGTTATCGGATTTGGATCGGATGATAGTAAAATTGGCATAAACATTGAAGCTGTCGGCACAAACGGGCTTAACTTTATTAACACTCAAGTCGCGGCTTTTGATTCCACATTAATGAAAAATATTTATATTAATAGTAATAGCAATAATAAGATCAATCTGTTTGGAACGATGTTATGGGGCTATGGACAACTGTATAGTATAGATATTGCCAGTGGGAATGTATCCATCCTACAAGCTAATCTGCATAATGTGCATGAAACGCCAAGTGCCATTAACATTCATGTAACAGGAGGTACTGTTGATATTAACAATAGTTATTTTCAGCAAAGTACGCCACAGATCTATATAGGTGCCGGGGTAACAAATGTAGATGTAATAGGCAATATACTCAATGCACCATCGAATGTTGTAAGTGACTCAAGTAGCGCAGTCATTTCCAATAATATAACCAGATAGAAGCTTTCCAAGGTGACGGTCAGGTCGTAACAGTTGTACACCAAAAGCACGCAGGAGTTAACCTCTTGTATGCTTTTGGTGGTTTATTATGCCCGATATTCGATTGAAAAGAGGAATCTCCTTGCTTAAACAATTACTTTCCGAATTTACATTAAACGATATGAAACTGGAGTATTGGATGCAGCCCTCTTCCCAACAGGTAGGGCTGTTACTGCTGCCTGTTCATTTAGCAGAAAAAGTAGATGTGGCCAAAGAGTATGCGGTGGACCCTTTGATCCAAGTTAAGCTAATTGGAGATGATTATCCAGGGGGATTCTCGCAGGGGAAAACGATGCGTAATTCACAATCTGTGCTGGGTTTTAAATATGATAGCCAATATGTGATGGAAGACGAAAAGGGTAAACATATCGTGACCCTCTTAAAAAATGATAGAAAGCATATTATCGAGCATAAGCTTTCTTATTACCCAGAGTTTGCTGCTTGCGAAGTTGGGACTACGTTTATTAATCAAAATACAGAAGCAGTCCAGCTTGAGATGTTATCTAGTTTTTCTATGGGTGGAATGACGCCATTCAGAGCGGGTGATACACCCGCTTCACTAGTTTTGCATCGAATGAGGAGTAAGTGGAGTAATGAAGGACGTCTAGAGACGTTAGCAATTGAAGACCTTCAGTTGGAGCCATCGTGGGCGAAGTTTGGGGTGCAAAGCGAGCGATTTGGCCAAGTAGGGTCTATGCCGGTGAGAGGCTACTTTCCTTGGGCCGCTATTGAAGATACGAAAATGAATATCATTTGGGCAGCCCAACTGGCTCATGCTGCCTCTTGGCAGATGGAAGTTTACCGACGTGATGATGCGATTTGTTTGTCCGGGGGACTTGCAGACAGAGAATTCGGCCATTGGGTTAAGACGTTGAAGCCTAATGAACGGCTTGTTAGCCCTAAAGCTTATCTTACAGTTGCGGAAGGTCATATAGACCAAGTTGCCCAAAGGCTTACGGCTATTCAGGCCAAAGCCCTTTCGCGAATTCCGGAAGTGGAGAAGGATTTGCCGATTATATTTAACGAATTTTGCACGACATGGGGAAATCCATCCCATGACAATATTTCGAATATTGCCAAGAAGCTCGAGGGTAAAGGGATTACTTATTTGGTCATCGATGCGGGCTGGTATATAGAGGAAGGGAAAAGCTGGGAAAGCAATATGGGCGATTGGAATGTCTCTCCACAATTATTCCCCCAAGGGCTAGAGGCGACTATTCAAGAAATTCGCAAAAACGGCCTTATTCCGGGAATTTGGTTCGAGTTGGAAACCTGTGGACCGCTGGCGGATTCTTATGCACGGACAGAACACCTGTTGCATCGGGACGGAATTCCGATTACTTCGGGTGCCCGGCGGTTTTGGGACTTTAAAGATCCCTATGTCGTTGAATATTTAACGGAAAAGGTCATTCGTTTTATTCAGAAATACGAGTTCGGTTATCTGAAAATTGATTATAACGAGACCATTGGAATTGGCTGTGATGGTGTTGAATCGATGGGAGAAGGCTTGCGACAGCAGATGGAAGCTGTAGAGGCTTTTTTACAAAAGATGCAGAAGGAAATACCGGAGCTTGTCATTGAAAATTGCTCATCCGGAGGGCACAGATTGGAGCCTTCGATGATGGGGTTAACTTCGATGGCTTCTTTCTCGGATGCGCATGAAGAATTGGAAATCCCGATCATAGCCGCGAATCTTCATCGGGCGATCTTACCAAGACAAAGTCAAATATGGGCGGTTCTACGAAAAACAGATTCTCTCCATAGATTGACTTATTCCATGGTAAATACATTTCTAGGACGTATGTGCTTGTCTGGGGACATTTATGACCTTGAAGAAGAACAATGGAAGGTTATCGATGAAGGTATTCGTTTTTATAAGAAAATTTCCACAATCATTAAAGAAGGCTTCAGTTATCGTTACGGACCAACAATTAATAGTTATAGACATCCTGAAGGCTGGCAGGCTGTTATGCGGGTTAGCTCTGACCGATCTCAGGTTCTCGTTATTTTCCATACCTTCGGAGGTCACTTACCAGAACAGATCGACATTCAATTACCGTTTGATGGGACATACGTCATTGATTCTATTTATTCTGAAGATCAACAGAGAATCAAGCTCCAAGAAGGCATGCTGGTCTATCATACACAAGGGGAATTCCATGCTGCGGCAGTGTTACTAGCTTCTGTTTGAGGCTGAGAATATAGGAGTGAGAAGGAGAACAATATGAAACTATCTTTTCGAATTATACCTGCTCGATTTACTAAAGATACTCAATTCAACGAGCTACTGGCTTTTTTACTTGAACACCGGGAAGCAGTAGGTGAAATTTCACTGTTTACGGAATATTGGCATCACGGCTACTATCCGCTGGAGCAGTTTGAACCCTTCTGTGAAGTTGTTACGAAGCGGATCGCAACATTGAGAGAGAACGGCTTCTCTAATGTGGGGGTTAATATGCTCTGTACTTTGGGGCATTTTGATGAAGCTTGTAACTGGCTCCCTTCTTTACCCTATCAAGCGGCTACGGATCACAATGGGATAGAGTCCAAGAGCTGTTTTTGTCCGAATTCACCGCAATTTATGGAATACATCAAGCGCAAATATGAGCTGCTTGCGCAAACAAAACCGGACTTCATTTGGGTGGATGATGATGTTCGGATGCACTCTCACGGGGTGGAATATACTTGTTTTTGTCCGATTTGTATCGATAAGTTTAATCATACGAATGGCACGAATATTGACAGACAGCTTTTAGTGGAACAATTGAATCAGCCAGACGGAGCTCATTATCGTGAGCAATGGATTGAACAAAATACAACGGTAGTTGAGCAGCTTCTGGAACACATCGCAGCATCCGTTCATCGTGTAGATGATCAAATTGAACTGGGTTTCATGACAGTATCCCAAGTGTATGCTAGTTACTCCGGTCCAGATTACGAGAGATGGCTGAGGGCGTTGAAGGCGACAAAGGCTCGACCGGGTGGGGGATTCTATGACGATAGAGAGCCATTAAGCCTCATTCAGAAAATACTGGAAACTAGCCGCCAAACCGTAAGCTTTCCGCGGGAAATTCGGGATCTGCAATATGAATTCGAAAATTTCCCTTTTCAAAGGCTGAGTAAATCGATTCATTTTGGCTTATTGGAGTGTACGGCTGCCCTCGCTACAGGTCTAAATGGGATTGCCTTCGATTTATTAAAGCAGGAAGAAGGAACGCTAGAGGATTATCACGATTGGATGATAGGTATTCAGAAAATGAAACCAATGTGGTCCGCTATGGCTGAGAATGCCGGAGATTATGTGGGTAGAGGTCTGTATCCTGCATTTTCGGCTCAGTTTGATGCGAAACGAAAAGTACAGCAGGAGGGCAATTGGTTCAAGCCTGATAATGGCGACGTGTTAAAGGTTTATTCATTAAGCGAACTTGGAATTCCCCTCTCAATGGATGCGAATCATGCCTGCGGAACGATTCTAACCGGGAAGATGGCAGAAGGCTTTACAACGGAGGAACTGCGGAGCATGCTGGCTGGGGGCTTGCTTATTGACGGCCGTTCGCTGCAGGTTTTATGGGAGAGAGGGCTTGGGCATCTTTGCGGAGTTTCGATTCGAGAAACCTATGATAACGGGGTATACGAGCAATTTACGGATGAAGGATTCAATGGGCGTCATTCAGGGGAAAGAAGAGACGCTAGAATTGCATTCTGGAAAGACCTGGCGTATGTAGTTGAGCCGCTAAACCCCGAGGTGCGGATCATCAGTCGTCTCCTTAACTTTGTTGGAGAGGATCTGGGACCGACGTTCACGTTGTTTGAAAATGAGCTCGGCGGAAGAGTAGCTGTTCATGGATATGCTCCTTGGAAACATATTCATTCGGGTGTCAAGAGAGAGCAGCTCATGAAGGTCTGTGATTGGCTCACTAAAGGGATTCTTCCTGTAATCATTCGAAAGCTAGGTAAAGTTGTCCCTCTTATTCAATCCACACCGGATGGCAGTGGATATTCTCTCATGCTAATTAATGCCACTATGGACCCGACAGGTGAATTTGATGTCGAGGTTAGAACGAGTCATACCCATTGGTCTAGATTAGCAGAAGATGGGGTTTATACGCCTTTGACTAATGGACGAGTTAAGAATGAGAAGGATGTAACTATCATTACGGTAGATAGCATTGGACCTTGGGAATATATCATATTGTCAACCCAGATGGAGAGCGAGAGGTTATGAATAAGCCGCTGCGGCTAGACCCGCTTTTTAATGATCATATGGTTATTCAAAGGGATAAGCCCTTTTTTGTTTGGGGAACAGGCCTTGATGGGATAAGGGTGACAGTGACTTGCCGTAGTGTAAGTGCCGCCGTTGAAATTCATGAGGGCCAATGGAGAGTAGCTTTTCCAGCTATGGGAGTAGGAGAGCCCAGTGAATTAATCGTGCAATCGGAGGGAATTACCCTTACTCTGGTGGATGTTGTATTCGGAGATGTCTGGCTAGCAGGAGGGCAATCTAATATGGAGTGGCCTTTGAGTAAAAGTACTGATGGACAGTCTGTCATAGAAGCTGCGAACTTACCATTGCTGCGATATTATGATGTGCCAAAGGTTGCTTTTGAGGAAGCAGGGATTAATTATAAGGGCAAATGGAAGAGGCTTACTCCAGAAAATGCAGGAGGATTATCTGCCGTTGCTTACTATTATGCACGAGAGCTTATCGCTTCTGAAAATGTTCCAATCGGGATTATCGGCTGCAATTGGGGGGCGACCTCCGCTTCTTGCTGGATTGATAAAGAGGTATTGAAGTCTGATCCGGAGCTTTCTATGTATCCAAAGGAATTCGAGGAACAGATGCAGGGCTTTAATTGGCAAGAATTTATTCAAGAAAATAAGGAATATGTAGAAGCGATTAGCCAATTTAATAAAAGGATCGAGTTAGGGTTTGAAGGAGAAGAGCGTGGGCCTTTCCCTTGGCCAGCTCCATTAAATCCGCATAGCTTTGCGCGACCTAGTGGTTTGTATGAAACGATGCTTCGTAAAGTATTCTCTTATAGGATTAAAGGTGTTATCTATTATCAGGGTGAAAGTGATGTAAACCACCCAGAATTATATAGTCAATTGCTAGAAGCTCTCATCTTAGATTGGCGTAGGCAATGGCAGGATAAAGAGCTCCCTTTTTTCTTCGTACAGCTACCGATTTATGCTTACAATAATAATCCAGCGGGCGAAGAATGGCCCTTGATTAGAGAAGCGCAGCAGCTTGTAGCTGAGAGGGTTCCTTATACGGGGATGGCTGTATTATTAGATTGCGGAGAAGCCGCAGACATTCATCCTGCAGATAAAAAGCCTGTTGGTGAGCGTTTAGCTTTATTAGCACTGGATAAAGTATATGGCAGAACGGTTAAGAGCTCGGGACCTGTGTTTAGTTCGTGTAGCACCGAGCAGGGTCAAGTATTTATCCACTTTGCTCATGCAGAAGCGGGCTTAATCATTCGAGCTGGAGATCAAGTAGCCGGGTTCGAGGTAGCAGCTGAGGATGGCGAATTTATATCGGCAACAGCTGAAATTAGTGGGAATACAGTTAAGGTTAGTCATGTCGAGGTTCCCTCTCCGCGTTATGTCCGGTACGGCTGGGCAAATGTCACTGATGCCAATTTGTTAGGAGTAGATGGTCTGCCGGCTGCTCCGTTTCTTAAAGCTTGCCCGACCTAATAGAGATTTCGCTTAAGCAAAGAAACTACCCAACAGGTCAACTGACCACTGGGTAGTTTCTTTGCTTTCCTCGCGACGCTTCAGGAGCTTTTTGCATGGTTGGGATTTGTAATGTGTTATCCTTCCAAAACCATCTGAATTATGCGGACATGATAGTTGTGAGAATCATTTTCAGTTATAATGAAATTCAGTCTTATATGGATACATAACACTCAAGTATCAGGAAGTGATTAGTATGATTTGGAATGATCATCTATTGCTGTGGAACGAAGCCAGCGTCAAGCTGCTCGATATTAGACATCAGAAATTGGCTAAAGGAGACGAGCTTCGCGATTACAAGCTGCCCTCCAGCGCTTTTCTGTGGATGACGCGTGGACGTGGGCGGGTGATGCTGAACGGAAACGGTTATACCATCAATGGTTTTCATGTGCTTCATGGCGGTAAAGGTATGAGTCTAGATGTATTCTCATCTGAGGATAATTTCGAATATTATCTTATTTTGTACAAGGCTCTGCTTGCTGTTCCTGGCAACCGTTATCTGCATCGACTGCTAAAGCAAGGCAACCCTTTTCGCATTCAATATGGATTCGTCCCTAATGATCCGCTTGCCCTTCATATGAAATTTCAGATGATGGAACAAAGATGGAGAAAGCTTACTCCGATAGATAAGCTATATGCGAAAGGTGTTCTCTATCAATTTGCATCCGAATTGTTTGGTCAGATGGCAACGCAGAAGGCTGGAACGATGAGAATTGACCTTGTGTCCCAAGCTATGCGCTACATAGAGGATAGCTATTCGGAGCCGATTACGGTTGAAGGGATTGCTGGCCTGCTAGGCTGTAGCTCTAGCTTCTTGTCCCGTTTGTTCAAAAAGCAGCTAGGAACGACGCCTATTGAATATTTGACCGGAATCCGGATCGCACACGCTAGTAGGCTTTTAACTGAGACAAAGGCGAATCTGCAAGAGATTACGTCAAGCGTAGGATATTTGGATGTCTACTATTTTAGTCGCGTGTTCAAAAAACAGACCGGATTGCCTCCACTACGCTTCAGATCACTGGCAACGGAGAAATCAGTTCAGAAAAGTCCATTTATTCGTTCAGACGAAGCCATTGTCCCTCGCAAAGGTCACAGATATAATGATAATGATTCTCATCATGGACCAGAGGGAGATTTAACGATGATTAAAGATTTAAAACTGTCGGTAGGCACAGTGATGCTGCTCTGCATGACTTTGCTATTTAGTGGCTGTACAACTTCAACAGGTTCGACTGAACCATCTGTAACGGCTGGGCTATCAACGACTGTCGCACAGAACCAACTGCAGACAAAGCTAGTTAAGCATATGATGGGAGAAAGCGAAATTCCAATCAACCCACAGCGTATAGCCGTGAATGGGCTAGAAGACATTATGCTGGCACTTGATGCTCCAATGGTTCATGCCCAGTCTATGAAGGGACAATACCTGTACGATGTTTTACAAGAAAAAAAGATTACGTCCGTGTATACGCCAGGCAGTTTAAATTATGAGTCCATTCTTGACTCCAAGCCTGATTTAATTGTTGCCAATCTCTTGCCCTCAGACAAAGAGTCATATGAGCAGCTAAGCAAAATCGCTCCAACTATCGTTTATGATCGGAGCGACTGGAAAAGCTCCATAGTCGCTATCGGCAAGGCAATTAACCGCGAAGATCAGGCAGCTTCTGTCATCCAAGCCTACGATGAAAAGCTAAGTAAGGCCAAAGCGGCTATTATTGAAAAAATTGGGGCAGATCGAACTATTGCCTTTATTCGACCGTCGAGCAAGGATGTACAGCTATTTTTCCCGGCATTTTCCTATTCGAGCATCGCTTACAAGGATTTAGGCATGACATTGGATCCCGTTCTGGCGAAATTCCGTGAAAAAGAAGAAGAAGGAAGCTGGGGCATTGAAGCATCGCTTGAAACGCTGCCCAGCTTGAGTGCAGACTATTTATTCGTAACTGCAGGCGGATCTTTCGACTCGGAGGATGAAGCAAAGGCTGCTCTTGAAGAGCTGACCGGAGTAGAAACTCTAAAGGTTTGGAACCAAATTCCCGCAGTTAAGCAAGGTCATGCTTACAAAATGTCAGCCCGACACTGGATGCTGAACGGACCTACCGCAGATAAAATGAAAATCGACGATGTTCTCGCTGCCTTCCATTTACAATAATATGTAGAATACTGGACAAGGGGAAGTTTCTCCCCCTTGTCCAGTGTTTTCCTTCCCCTTACCCACTCCTGCCTTTCCCAAACTTGCAAAAGCCCAGTAGAATTAAGAGAACGACTTCAGTATTTAGTAGGCACACGCTTGTATGAGAATCTGAGACAAGATCAATCTGATAAGAATGATGAAAGGCTATAAATTGAAATAGCTCGCACACTCGCCAAGTAAAGCAGAGCGTCCAAAATAACGTTTACAAATGATGGGGAATGCCTGAGACTTTCGAATGAGCGCTTTGAATCCGATACTTAAATAACTCTTTTCGTTTTTTCCTTATTATGATACATTTAAATGAAACCAATGTTTTTATATATGAAACCATTGAATTTAGTTAAGTAAGCTTGTGCGGGAGGCCCGTACCATCGTCGCCAATCAATCATGATGGGAGAAGGATGATATTTATAATGCCAATTAAAAGTTGGAAAGGAGACTCTCATGAAGGAAATGGAAGAAAAACAGGAACGATACACGATTCAGTCCATAGACAAGGCGCTGGATTTAATAGAGTTACTGTCTGAACGCGGATCTATGAGTCTTATAGAATTAACGGACATGCTCAATCAGCCGAAGTCTTCGACATACCGAATCGTACTGACATTGGAAAATCGGGGCTTCATTAGTCGTAGCGACGAGGATGGTAAATATTGTTTAGGTTATAAACAATTGATCATCACGAAAAATTTATTAGAGCGAAATAATATTCGGTCTGCATCTTTGCTCGAAATGAAAAAGCTGTCTGACTTATATGGTGACACAGTCAACCTCGGAGTCTTGATTGACGGTGAAATTATGTATTTAGAAATTATTGAGAGTACGCATGCTTTGAGGATGACCGACTCCATAGGGTCGAAATCTCCGTTTCATGCAACCGCAATGGGAAAAGCGATTACTGCTCATTTACCGGAGCAGGTTCTTCAAGAGCTGTTGAATCGGCATGGCCTTCCTCCTGTGACTCAGCAGACGATTACATCTCCTGAACGGTTCAAGGAAGAATTAGAGAAGGTACGCAATAATGGTTATGCTCTCGATAATCAGGAAATAGTGGAAGGAGCCCATTGTGTTGCGGCACCTATATTCGGCCTGTTTGGCAACGTTTATGGGGCCATAAGCATGTCTGGTCCAATGCATCGATATAGCGCCGACAAAATCATGGGAATCTCAGAGCACGTGGCCGCAGCGGCAGCCGCAATATCTCATAAATTAGGTAATGCCCAAGCGACTGCTACGCAGTGAGGGTGAAGCTTTGCAGCTAAGCGCAAGTCATATAGCAAGCTTACTAAAATAAACCAAGCGACTAGATTCTATCTTGTTAGCTTGGTTTTTTGATTATTTAACTTACGAATGCAGATATAGAAAAAAATGGTTTACAAATAAATCCGCCATGCTATAATACAAATGAAACATTAGTACCACAGGTTAAAACCAAAACAAAAAAAGGGAGAACTAGAGGAGGATTTCTTATGAGTCGCAATAAGATGTCAAAGGCCTTATTGTACTTGGCGTTAACGGTCGCATTGATTTTGCCAACTGCCTGTAGCTCGGGGAATACGGACGAAGCTTCACCAACGGTGTCCAACAAGCAGAATGAGAAGGCAACAGAAAGTAGCAAGCCAACTGAAGGGGCCAATACCGCTGAGAGCGCGCTTCCGGCCGATCCAATGGGAAAATACGATCCTCCGATTGAAATTTCTACCCTTAGTTCCCTGGACAGTGATGTAAAGTTTCCAGAAGGGGAATCACCTGAAAACAACATTTGGACCAAAACCTACGAAGAACAATTAGGAATCAAGATCAAGATCAAATGGACGGGCCCAAGTGAGCAGGCTGCACAAAAGGTTAACCTCATGATCGTATCCGAAGAATTGCCGAATATTTTGTCAGTTAACGACAATCAATTTCAGCAGCTTTACGATGCTGGCATGCTCGAGGATTTAACCGATGCGTACGAAAAATATGCAACTCCATTTTTGAAGGAACAGCTTACATACGATGGTGGTCGCGCGATGAAATCCGCCACCCGAGATGGGAAATTGTACAGTATTCCTACTTTCCTGGACCCGCTTGATGATACGGCAATGCTGTGGGTACGTACAGACTGGTTGAAAAAGTTAAATTTACCTGAACCAAAAACGATGGCTGATTTTGAGAAAATTGCGGAAGCGTTTACGACGCAGGACCCCGATGGGGATAAGAAAAACAACACGCCCGGATTCACCGTTACCTCGGATATTACGTATCATTTATCCCCATTCTTTAACGGATATCACGCTTATCCCGCTTTCCAGCAGCAGATGGGGTATCCGGTTAAATGGCTGAAGGATTCATCCGGTCAACTGGTCACAGGGCTATTCCAACCGGAAATGACAACGGCCTTGCAGAAGCTGCAGGATTTCTACAAGAAGGGTTGGATCGATAAACAATACGCCGCTCAAGACTATGATACATTGACGAAAGCAATAGCTAACGGCAAGGTAGGCATGCTGTTCGGGGTTTGGTGGTATCCGTCATGGCCGCTTCAGGAAAGCGTTAACAAAGATCCTAACGCGGATTGGAAGGCTTATCCGATTCCTTCGGTCGACGGAACACCGGCAAAAACATCGGCCACAGGTCTTTGGCTCCGCAATCATAATGTCGTCATCAAAGGCTACAAAAACCCCGAAGCACTCATTAAGCTTGCGAACTTGACGCTTGAGAAGTCCTTCGGCAAAACAGCTGAACCGGAAGTCTATCTGAACAAGGCTGACCCGACAAAAGGAAACGCGATGTGGAAGTACAGCGCGGTGTGGGTTGAACTGGGTCACAAAAACCTGCTCAAATTCCAGAAGGTCAAAAATGCTTTGGAAACGAAAAATTCAGATGGCTTAAATGTAGATGAAATGAACACGTACAACAATGTTCTAAAGTACGAGTCCGGGGATGCCACCCATTGGAATTATGAAAAGTTATACGGCATAGACGGATCTTGGAATGTCACAATTGATAACGAGAAAAATGATCTTTTCCAATATGACGAATTTACGGGTTCTCCGACCAAGACGATGGTTGAAAAAGGGCCGATCATTATGAAGAAGTTAAATGAAACCGTAAACAGGATCATTATGGGCGCGTCTATTAACGAATGGGATAAATTCCAGGATTATTGGAAATCCAATGGCGGCGATGAAATTACGAAGGAAGTTAATGAGTGGTATAAGCTTCAAAATAAATAACACCCATCTATCAATTGAAATGAGGAAGGAAGGGAAGCGAAAAATGAAACCGCTTTCCTTCCGCCTACAAAACTATCATCGAGGGAGGCAGTCCTCCAGTCTATGGCAATCAAACGGGAGTTCAAACGCAATTACGCTTTATATTTGATGCTTCTACCCGCGATTATCCTGGTTCTCACCTACAGCTACGGACCAATGGCGGGATTGGTGATCGCCTTTGAAAAATTCACTCCTGCCAGAGGGATTTTCGGCTCTAAGTGGGTCGGATGGCAAAATTTCAATTATGTCATAGGGCTTCCTGAGACGATTCATATTTTATGGAATACGGTTTTTATCGCGCTCATGAAGATCATTGCCGGTCTTATTTTTCCCATTTTTATTTCGATTCTGTTGAATGAGATAAGAACAAAATGGTTCAAAAATAGCATTCAAACCATTATTTATATGCCTTACTTTCTGTCATGGATTATCGTAGGGGGCATTTTGTACGATATGTTGGGCAGAGACGGTATTGTGAATGCCACCCTCAGCTATTTTAACTTGCCTAACGTCTTCTTCTTTGGAAATGATACTTTATTTCCGTACCTTCTCGTTACAACCGATTTATGGAAAACATTTGGTTATTCCACCATTATCTATTTGGCGGCTATTGTGGGCATTAATCCGACTCTATATGAAGCAGCTATTGTTGACGGGGCGAGCCGTTGGCGGCAAATCTTTCATGTAACCTTGCCGGGGATGGCTCCCATAATCGTACTGCTAGCGACGCTCAGCATTGGTAGCGTTCTAAACGCAGGGTTTGAACAAGTCCTTGTGCTGACAAACAATAATTCTAATACGCTGGTTCTGAATAGTGGCGAAATTATTGATACCTTTGTCTACAGACTCGGAATTGCCAATGCCCAATACGGACTGGCTACTGCGGTGGGGTTATTCAAATCGTTTGTATCCTTTATTCTCGTTTCGCTGTCGTACTTCTTGGCTTATAAAGCGATCAACTACAGAATCTTCTGAAGAAGGAGGCGTGTGTATGGATGTTGGTCATTCAACTGGAAGGAAATTGTTCCTGATTGCAAATAATGTGTTTCTTCTTTTGCTGGCATTGAGCTGTTTACTTCCATTTATCCACATCTTGGCGGTCTCCTTCAGCTCGCCAGCAGCGTCGACTGCAGGAGAGGTTAAGCTGTGGCCGGTCGAATTCACGTGGAAAGCTTATGAATATGTCATCGCAAAGAAGGAGTATTTGCAATCCTTATCGGTGTCATTCAAAAGAGTCGTGCTCGGCACAGCTATTAATATGTTACTAACGGTACTTACAGCATATCCACTGTCCAAAACCATTAGGGCTTTCCCTATGAGAACGGTATTTGCATGGTTCTTTGTTTTTACGATCCTTTTCGGGGGCGGCCTCATTCCGTGGTATATCGTAGTTAAGTACACGGGACTAATGAATTCGCTATGGGCCTTGGTTGTACCTGGCGCTGTACAGGTGTACAGCATCATCATTCTCTTGAATTTTTTCAGGCAGCTGCCGCGAGAGCTAGAGGAATCCGCCTTCTTGGACGGTGCGGGACACATGAGCGTTTTATTACGCATCTATATTCCATTGTCTGGTCCAGCGCTTGCCACACTCTTGCTATTTTCCATAGTCGATCATTGGAACGCCTGGTTTGATGGTTTGATCCTGATGAACTCTCCCGCCAAGTATCCACTGCAATCTTACATGCAAACGATTGTCGTCAACATGTCTTCTCTCTTTCTGAATACAACCAATTCGGAAATGTTAAAAGAAATTAATGATCGAACGGTAAAGGCAGCACAGATTCTAGTTGGCGCACTTCCAGTACTGCTTGCCTATCCTTTTTTACAAAGACATTTTATTAAAGGAATCGTGTTAGGCAGCGTTAAGGAATAAGGCTTTTCATCGATTATTTATAACTCAACTAAGGAGAGATCATAAGATGGATCAACTTACAGCCGTTCTTATTGGGGCGGGTGGCAGAGGCTTTCACAGCTATGCTAGCTATGCGCTTGATTTCCCTCATGAATTGAAAATCGTAGCCGTTGCTGAGCCGAACGCTTCAAGAAGAGCAAGCTTCGCAGAAGCGCACGGTATTCCGGAACAAAGCTGCTATGAATCGTGGGAGCCACTGCTAGAGCAGTCGCCGGTGGCCGACATCGCCTTGATCTGTACGCAGGATCGCATGCACTTCGAGCCTGTAATGCTAGCGTTGAAACAAAAATATCATGTGTTACTAGAAAAGCCGATGTCGCCAAGCCCAATGGAATGTATTCAGATTGAACGTGCAGCGAAGGAGAATGGCCGTCTGTTAACTGTCTGCCATGTCATGCGATATGCCCCTTTATGGTCAGTAATCAAGAGATTTATAGACGAGGGCAAAATCGGACAGATCGTATCCATTCAATTAAACGAAAATGTCGGCTATTGGCATATTGCTCATAGCTTTGTCCGTGGACCATGGAACAATTCTGATACGTCAAGTCCGATGATTCTTGCCAAGTCATGCCATGACATGGACATGTTGGCTTGGTTAATGGACCAGCCTTGCACAAGGGTGAGCTCGTTCGGCTCCTTGATGCATTTTCATTCCGGCAACGCGCCGGAAGGATCGACGGATTTCTGCATTGACGGCTGTGCGGTAGAAGCGACCTGCCCATATTCTGCACCTCGGTTTTACTTGTCGGGGGAAGGCAAGTCATTTTACTCGAAGTATTTTACTAATGATTTCACTGGTGAACCTTCCCGCGACAAAATTGTTCAGGGGCTGCGAGAGTCCTCATACGGACGATGTGTGTACAAAAGCGACAACAACGTTGTTGATCATCAAGTGGTTAATATGGAATTCGCCAATGGGGCAACTGCGACATTCAGTATGTGTGGCTTCACGCTTGAGCCGCAGCGAGTCATTCAGATTATGGGGACAAAAGGTGAAATTCGGGGGCAAGACGACCAAATTGTGCTGCGTGATTTTCTAACACATGAGGAGACTCGGGTGGCGATTCCCCACCAAACCGGACACGATGGAGCTGACAAAGCGATCATGCGCAATTACCTTCATGAAGTACGACATTATCATGGTCAGGAAAGCCGATCCTCTGCATCTGCTTCCGTGCAAAGTCATATGATGGCTTTCGCTGCCGAGCAATCGCGTCTTCGCAAAGGAGCATCGATCGAGCTGGCAGAGTTCTATGATGAGATTGCGGAATCGTTTACTCAAGTTGGACGTTAATAGCAGAAGGGGGGAACGACAAATGGCAAATACACAAAAAACGTTGTCTTTATCGGTATGGACCGCATCGAGTCAGGAAAGAGTCAGACAGGACGATCCGGCGGGAGAAAGCTTAAATATAGAACTTTTCGCCGCAAGAGGTGAATATGAATCGTTTCAAGTTGCGCTCAAAGCGCCGGAGGGAGAACACCGCAATGTCCATTTTGTAGTCAGCGACCTGAAGGGGACCGGTGACTCCTTTATTTCTAAATCTAATCTTACCCTGTACAGGGAGCACTATGTCTATATCAGTGAATCCAGTCCGCAGAGGGGAACCGTATTACCAGAGGGACCTGGATGGTATCCCGATGCACTGATTCCTTTTATTGACCCGGCCACGAATGAACCTCCTTCTGGTGGCGAATTAATAGCCGTTCCTTTTGCGCTTGAGAATAATAGCAATCAAGTAATTTGGGTGGACATTCAAGTGCCGAGGGATGCCGAGGCAGGACACTATTCGGGTAGCTATATCGTTTCAAGCGAACATGGTGAGGTGACCGGCCAAATTTCCTTGACGGTGTGGAATTTCGAGCTTCCATTGAAACCTTCATTGAAATCTACCTTTTTAATCTGGAGCAGCAGAAAGAAAAGCACGGTAGAAGAGCTATTGAAGCATAAGCTCATGTGCCAGCAATGGAATTTGAGCGAGGAAGAGAAAGGTGCAGCTCCAACTAGTGAAGGGGAATGGATAGAGAAGTATGGAGTCAACTGCTCAGGACTCGGATTCTGGAGCAAGGCGGACACTTTCAACGGCGTTATGCCCCCGCCTCCGACTGTGGAAGAAATTCAAGCTGCCGCTAGCGCACATCCGTCGAACCTGTTTCTTTACAACTATACTGCCGACGAGATAGGACATTACACAAGCTTGTATGAGCCGATTAAAGCTTGGGCCAGAAATCTTCACGAGGCTGGGGTAGCTAACCTGATTACGATGGCGCCCGTTCCCGAGCTTTATGACGACGGTTCGGGAAGTGGCAGGTCTGCTGTTGATATTTGGGTCATCCTTCCTCTTCAGTACGATAAAGATCGCATACAAGAGGTGCTCGCCAAGGGGGATGAGGTATGGTCCTATAACTGCTGTGTTCAGGATGATTACTCTCCCAAATGGCAAATCGATTTTAATCCGATCGAATACCGGATTCAACCCGGGTTTATCAACCAAAGTCTTGGAATGACGGGTATTCTGTATTGGAGGGTCGACTTCTGGACGGAGGATCCCTGGCACGACGTTCTTACCTTAAGGGCGGACGGTATGGAGTTTAACGGCGAGGGGATGCTTGTTTATCCTGGAGAGCAGGTCGGCATTGACGGCGTCGTTCCGTCTATCAGGCTTAAAGCGATTAGAAAGGGAATCGAGGATTATGAATATATCGAGATTCTCAAAAACCTCGGACATGAACAATGGGCACTTGAAATATCTCAAAGTGTTGGCCCGGATTGGCACAATTGGACAAAGGATCATCACAAGCTTGAGTGGGCTAGAAAACAATTGGGGGAAAGAATCAACGATCTAATGACAAAGTGAAGGAAGCGAAGCGTATGCATGCATGGAGTTCATGGCGTCCGATGAATCGCGTTACATGACTGGCCATTGCTTGGTTGTTGATGGTGGGCAATTGATCAAACTATCCTGAAAAGTTGAAGGGAGTAGATGACAATGCGAATGATACCCACAACAAGACATTTTTCAAAAATGACGGCCCTTATATTAATCCTACAATTAATGATGACTACGATTTCAGTTCCCACGGGAGCTTGGGCGAAGGAGAATGAGCAAGCCTCGGTGTTAGGCAGCAATCCGAATCTTGTCCAGAATCCCGGCTTTGAAAATGATCTCAGCGATTGGGACGTTTCTTTTCCGGATTCCGTCGTGGAAGTCACATATGGAGCGCATAGTGGAAGCAAGGCGATCAGAGTTAACCAAAGCAGTCAAGAACAGACGGTGTCGGTTCAGTCAGGTAAAAGCTATAAATTAACTTTTTGGGCTAAAAGAGAAGGACCCACGGAGCTAAACGTGGTCGGCATCAATTTCTGGGATGTCCCAGGACTCGGACTTCAGGGAGCTCGTGTAACCGTTGATTCGAACGAATACAAAGAATACGAAATTTATTTCACTGCCCCGGTCGGTTTTTCAACATCGACGGTTGTCATCTGGAAAGAACCCGGAACCGGTTGGGTTTATGTAGATGATGTCATGCTGGTGGAGCTTCCTAATTACGTAGTAAACCCTGGCTTCGAGGATGGGCTTGCGGGTTGGGATTTGAGTTGGCCAGATACTGTTGAACAGCTCACCAGCGATGCTGCAAGTGGTAGTCAAGCTTTGAAGGTTAATGCTAGCAGCCGCGAGCAGACCGTCGATATAGAAGCGGGTCAAAGCTATAAGCTTACATTTAAGGGGAAAAGAGTCGGTCCGGCGGAGTTGAATGTGGTCGGAATTAACTTCTGGGATGTACCGGGGCTTGGATTGCAGGGCAGCCGCATAACGGTTGATTCCTCCAGCTATCAAGATTACACCGTATATTTCACTGCTCCGGTAGGCTTCTCGAAGGCGACAGTTGTCATTTGGAAAGAACCAGGAGCCGGTTGGGTCTTTGTGGATGACTTTACTGTTACGAAATGGAGTGCTCAGAGCACTGAAGAGGTTCCACAGCGAACGAATCGAACGATTTTGAACGAACCAACCAAAAAACAGCCCGATTTGTTGTTATTGGAGCATCCGGGTGCGGCTACCACATGGCCGGCTAAAGTGAAGGAAAATATTAATCATATCGAATCGTTGCCCTTCGATGGCATAACCATTACTCCAACATTCTCTTCCAAGCTTATGAGCCGGCAGTCAGTCTCTTATGAGACGATGTTTGAGGAGCTCAAGGTACTTAAAGGCTTATTTAAGAAGGTGAACAAAAACTACTTGGAGGTTTTCTCCAATCGCCCTTCTGATCCTGCGGATACGACTGGAAAATCAGGTGATCTATTTGACGACGAAGGCTGGGCGGTAGTCGAAAGCAACATGAAAAATTTCGCCCGTGCTGCTAAAAAGGTTGGAATTACACGCATTCTTTACGATAATGAGGAGTATTTCGGTAGATTCACTTCATATCCTCAAACGTCATTTTATAAGGAAAAGTCTCTGCAGGAATATCAAGATAAAGCCCGCGATAGAGGCAGGCAGATGATGAACGCCATAATGAGTGAAATACCCAATGCTTCCGTTCTGGTGCTGCATGGGCCGTATATTACAGACCCGAATAAGCCGGACTGGTTCGTTAAAAATGGGGTTGGAACAGTCAATCTGATGGGACCCTTTTTCATCGGGATGATGCAAGCGGCCGAAGCTTCCGTAAACCATCCGAAGGTGATTGACGGTGGCGAGCTCTATTTATTGCGTTCTCAGGGAGATTTTGAAGATGCATATCAATACCGTAAATATGAATTGGCTGACGAATACAGCAATAATACCTTTATTCCGGAGGATTTGAGAAGTAAATATGCCTCAAATTCCTATATCTCTTTTGGCGTATATAACGAGCATTGGATAAACAATTACCCGATGAACCCAACCATTATGAGAGACACTCTCGAGAATGCGCTCCGTTCAGCTGATGAAGTCGTCTGGTACTATAATGAACCTGCTGGCAGTGGTGACTGGATGATTCCTAATAGTGTAAGCAGTGTTTGGTTTGACGCTATCAATGGAGCAAAAGAAGCGGTGGCAGAGCTCAAAACAGGAACAAACCGGATATACAACGGAGGGTTTGAATTTGGCGATGTCAACTGGGAACGCTTTGGCAATGCTGAAGTAAAGCACGCTCTCGGCACAACGTTGGTGGCAAATTCCGATGCAAGTGCTCTTGTTCTTAGTCCTGATTCAGGAGGAGCACGGCAAACGATCACTGCTGAGTTAAACAAAGGAAGTGCCTATCAGCTTAGTGGATGGTCTAAGTCACTGACACAGGGGGATAACGCGGAAATCGGAATTGTGCTAAAGGGCGGAAGTGGCGAAGTGGTTGGACAGTATTCGTTTACGATGAACGATACCGCATATAGTAAAGGGAGCGTATCCTTCATTGTGCCTTCCAATTACAGTAGTGCACAGGTTTACGCAAAAAGGGAAGTCGGGAGCGATTCTGTTTTTGTAGATGATGTGGTTCTGCGGGAACTGATCAATGTGCCGACGCGTTTAGTACTTTCTGCGAACAAAACAGAAGTTAAATTAAACCAGAATGTGAAGCTGGACGTGAAGATTTTCAACGGTAAAGGAAAAAAAGTGCGTGTGAACGACGGGGCTGTCACCTATCTCAGTTCCAACCCTACCGTTGCGACGGTGAACACAGAGGGGAAGGTAACGATAGCGGGTATAGGGAATTCGACGATCACGGCTAGTGTAACCTTGAACGGCATCACTCTTAGTGACGCACTTGAGATTAAGGTGAGAGCTAAGGGGAATGGGCATTAATTGAGAGGCACTGCAGCTTGATAAGTAGGGGAGCCATGAAAATGGTTCCCCTACTTTATTGTGTCACGCATGGCGATTAAGGATTATGTTATGATTTAGGAACAAATAGCCGTAATTCATAGAAATAGTGTAATTGATAGGGGGTGCATGGGGGAATGAATCGCTATTTTAGTATTGGTGAGATGGCTAAGCTAAATAATATATCAGTGCAGACACTTAGGCTGTATGAAAAAATGGGTTTGTTTAAGCCTACCTACATCAATGCCAATAATAAATATCGTTATTATACTGAACAACAAATTATTTTTCTGAATGTGATCAAATACTTAAAAAATATCGGCACGCCGTTATTGGAAATCAAAAAAATTATAGAAGGCTCTTCAGAGAACATGTATGAATTCCTCCACAACCAAGAAGAGATTATTGATAACAAAATTAGAGAATTGGAAAAAGCAAAAACCCTCTTGCGACAACAAAAAATACAGCTAGGTGAACAATTGCAATTGAAGCAGCTAGATGTTGTCATAAAGCGCAGAATTACAGAAAGGCAAGTCATCGTGGTAAAATGCGAGGAGAAGCTTAGTCCCTACGATATGATAGATTTGTATATGAGGAAATTAGGTTCTGTTGTGGAAAGCAAAGGCGGTTTAATTCCCAGTCAATATGGTTGTATCTACGAGATGAAGGATTACGAGAAAACAGAGGACATTGAATATCGAGCTATGTTCTCACCTGTTGCTAAGAACAGTGTAATGCTGTCGGAAACAGATGAAATATCACATCTCACCATTCCCGAGGGTGAGTATATGACCATTGCCTTTCAATTTTCTCCTCGAAATTATATGAAACCCTATCACCAGTTATATCGCTATCTATTAGAGAATCAAATTAAAACGCAAGGAAAAATATATGAATTCTCTGCACCTAACCGGTTCAAATCCGAGGGTGAAGTGGATTTAATCGCAGAAATCCAAATTCTAATGGACTAGAATCAGAAGTCCAAGCGTTTGGATTTTTGTTTTTTCAATAGATGTATTGACTCTATACCTAGTATAGAGTTTATTCTGTATGTAGTTATAATTAACTCTTGTAGTTAGATTGGAGGTATAAAACCTTACATGTAATAATGTTTTAGGAATTGAAACAGGTACATTTTGTGGTTAGCTAACAAAATTCAGTTTCACTTGGGAGGTATAACAGATGGCGACACAAAAAATTGCTGTTATTTCAAAGGCCATCCTTATCATGGACATCCTCATGCCTCAAGGTAATGAAAAGGAGCTGGGTGTAACTGAAATAAGTAAAAAACTCCAAATGCCTGTTCAAAGTGTGTACCGCTTGTTAAGTACCTTGAGTGATCATGGGTTTGTATCACAAGATAAAAAAACAAAAAAATATAAGCTAGGCTTATCAGTAATGAAGTATGGATTTATGATGCATGACAGTTTGTATATGCGTTCGATTGCAAGGCCGTATATGGAACAATTGTACGATAAGACGAAGGTTACTATATATCTAGCTAAAGTGGAAAATGACGCGGGGGTGTATGTCGATCGAATTGATGCTTTGGAGAGTCTAATCATTTCCGAGCCCATCGGTTTAACGCTTCCTCTTATTGTTGGTGCCTCAAATCGTGCGATGTTAGCATTTTTGCCACAAAAGATACGGGAGGCCATTATCATTAATGGGGATAGAATGGTTGATCCGACATTAAAGACCCAAAGGCAGAGAGATCTATTGTTTGAAATAGAAGTCATTCGTAGTAAGGGTTATGCGGTATCTTACGGTGAAGTCACAAAGGGGACAATCGGGATCGGAGCTCCCATCTTTTCTTATGACAACTCGGTTATTGGATCTTTGAATTGTACATGTTCCTCTAATCTCGCTGCTACTTCAGTTGTTGAGAATTACGGTAGCTATGTGAAAAAATATGCAGAGCTCATTTCGAAGGAGTTAGGCTATAGAAATCGACATACAAACGTTCAATAAATCTTTGCTATAGGTAGTCTGGAATAAATTTGACTAGTGTTTAAGATAAATAGATTGAATATTCAATTAATATAAAGGGGGATTACTAGATGGGTAGAATTTGTACCAGAACCATTCCACCCGGAGGGAAATGGTCCGGCATAGTCGGGCAAGGGAAGCAGATTCGATTTACAGCGCTTGGTGAGGGGGCGAATGTTTCCATGCTGCTCTATAATGCGAACGATTTGGATGAACGCTATAACATGTCAGATACGATGAAGGCGCAGTTTATTTCCCGTTTTACCAAAGGTGATTTGCTTCTAGGAGATAACGGACGAGCTTTGGTGAGCTTCATTGATGACAGTGTTGGGTGGCATGATCCTATTGGTGGGTATACCAAACGGCAGAAAACAGAGATGAAGTATGGCGAAACTAATTTTCAAATACAGCGAAATGACAGGCTTCATAGCGGCGAAGAGAATTTGGGGATTGAGCTGGTAAGAAACGGCTTGGGTCAACGTGATTTAGGTCCAACCGTTAATTTATTCTCCAAAATCGTATGTGACGAGAATGGGGGCTTACACTTTCAAGAAGGACACTGCCCACAAGGGTCGACGGTAACTTTGCGTTCGGAAATGGATATTCTGCTTATTCTTTCTAATACTCCGAACCCGTATGACCCAAGATCCCAGTACCCGTCCGTACCTGTTCGATTTGAAGTGTTCGACGCAATGCCTATAGGTGAATTTGATTATTGTGTTAATCGCAGGCCGGAGAACAAGCGTGCATTCGAGAACACTTGGGAATACCTTTCCTTGCGTTAAGTGCAAATTTCGATAGGAGGAGTAAATATGAATGCTCTAAATAAAGTTGAAAGTCTGCGTAAAGTGGAGGATGCCATTTACAGTAAGGTCATCTTGTCAGGAGAGGGATGGACCTATGAGCTAGAGCCTGGTCAGGTGCTTCGGATTATTGATCTCGAAGGAAATCAAGCCGTGGATGCCCTGTTCTATGATGCCGATAATACTGAGGACCATTTCAGTGCGGTGGCGACAATGGAAGAGGAAGGCAGGATTTATGCGACGACAGGTTCAACTCTGCTAGCTGAGTCGGGTAAGGGGTTGGTGACAATTGTCGCGGATACGGTGGGCTACCATGATTTGTGGTTTGGTTATTGCTCCGCTCAGAGTAACACTGTTCGTTACGGCCATGATAAGCTTCACAACCAAAGCTGTAGAGATACTTATCTGCTTCAGATGGCGCAAAATAATTATGGTTTAACGAAAAGGGATTTGCCTCCCAACATCAACTTTTTCACGAAGGTCCCTTTAACACCTGAGGGTGGTATTACATTTGTAGATGGCATTTCCCCTCCAGGATCTTACGTAGAGGTTCAGGCGCAATGTCGGACTTTGGTGCTCATGAGCATCTGTTCGCAGCTACTTAATCCTTGTAATGACTATAATCCGACCCCAGTCCAGCTTTATATTTGGGATCGCTAGAGGAGAGATAACTATGTTTACAAAAGTATTGATCGCCAACAGGGGTGCTATTGCGGTTCGCATAGAAAGAACACTAAAAAAGCTTGGCATTTCCTCTGTCGCTTTATATACACAAGCTGATCAAGATAGTCTTCATGTAGAAAATGCCGATGAAGCTGTGTTAATCGGTGAGGGTTCTGCTAAAGAGAGCTATCTCAACGCGGACATCATCTTACAAACGGCGATTGATACAGGTGCGCAGGCTATTCATCCTGGCTATGGTTTCTTGAGTGAGAATGCCGAGTTTGCTCTGGCCTGCAAGGAGCATGGGATTGTATTTATTGGCCCTACATCTGAACAAATGCAAATGTTCGGGCTTAAGCATTCAGCTAGAGAGATTGCGGTAAAAGCTGGAGTTCCCCTACTGCCAGGGACAGAGCTTATTACAGAGTTAGTTGAGGCAGTTAGTCAAGCTGCGAGGATTGGGTACCCAGTCATTCTTAAAAGCACGGCTGGCGGCGGTGGGATTGGGATGCGTGTATGTGCCGATGAGGATGCGCTTCGAGCGGCGTTTGATTCCGTTCGTCACTTAGCTAAAACTAACTTTAAAAACGGTGGTGTGTTTCTCGAGAAATATATTACTAGAGCTCGGCATATCGAGGTTCAAATTTTCGGAAACCGCTTCGGAGAAATTGTTGCGTTAGGAGAGCGTGACTGCTCCGTACAGCGCCGCAATCAGAAGGTGATTGAAGAGAGTCCGGCACCTAACTTGCCTTCAGAAGTACGCGAGGAAATTCTGGAGGCTGCCAAACGCTTGGCGGCAGAAGCGGGATATCGCAGTGCTGGAACTGTAGAGTTTCTTTATGATCCATTAAGTGAAAATTTCTACTTTCTAGAGGTAAATACAAGACTGCAGGTAGAGCATGGCGTAACGGAAGAAGTGCTTGGGATAGATCTTGTAGAATGGATGGTTCGGGAAGCGGCGGATGAGCTGAGGGATCTGCAATCCCAGTTCTCGGAGCCGAGGGGTCATAGTATTCAAGCGCGTATTTACGCAGAAGATTGTCTACAAGATTTCCGCCCGAGTGCTGGGCAATTGGATCAAGCGAAATTCTCCGAGCATGCAAGGGTTGAAACGTGGGTGCGTGACGGAATGACGATTACGACGCTGTACGATCCGATGCTGGCTAAAATTATTGTACACGGTGGAACCCGAGAGGAAGCCATCGAAGGGCTAATTCGTGCAATTGACGAAACTCGATTGTACGGCATCACGACAAATCTTCAATATGTGCAAGCTTTACTTTCTGATAAGGAATGCAGGTCTGGGAACGTCTATACTCAAATGCTTAATGGCTTTGAGCCCGCTGAGAGGGCGTTAGAAGTTCTTGATGGAGGAGTTCAAACAACGGTGCAGGATTGGCCTGGTAGAATAGGCTTTTGGGATGTTGGGGTACCGCCTGGCGGTCCTATGGATCCACTGTCCTTCCGGATTGGGAATAAGCTGTTAGGGAATGAGGATACTGCTCCGGGTTTAGAATTGACTTTGCGCGGAGGTAGTTACCGTTTTAGAGATGATAGGTGGTTTTGTTTGACTGGAGCAGATATGCAGGCGGAGATTGATGGGCAGTCCGTTGCTATGTATAAACCCCGCCTAGCTAAGAGGGGTCAAACTATAACCTTTGGTGAAGCTAATGAAGGAATGCGTACTTATTTTCTCGTAGATGGCGGATTTGATATGCCCCAAATACTCGGGAGTGCCTCTACTTTTACACTCGGTATTTCAGTAGGATTTGGTGGTCATGGTGGTCGAGCGTTGCGCACAGGAGATGTTATCGGGATCAATAAAGTTGCTGAGCCTAAAGTGCTTAATGAGCTTACAGGGATCTATAGACCCACTATGCAGCGAGAATGGACCATAGGAATTATTCCGGGTCCGCACTGCACGGAGGAATTTTTGAGACCGGAGTATTTGGCTCAGCTTACAGAAACGAAATGGGAAGTCCATTTTAATAGCTCTCGTACTGGTGTTCGTCTTATTGGACCTGCGCCGCTTTGGGCCCGAGAAGACGGGGGAGAAGCAGGTTCTCATCCCTCTAATCTTCATGATAATGCTTATGCAATCGGTACGTTAGATCTTACGGGTGATATGCCCATACTTCTTGGTCCTGACGGACCTAGTCTTGGTGGATTTGTATGTCCGGCAACAACGGCTACTGCGGAATTCTGGAAGCTGGGGCAGCTTCATCCGGGAGATAAAATTTCTTTTCGATTACTGACTTTGGAACAATCTGAAGCAATGAGAAACGATCAAGAGAAATATATACGTGCAATAGGTGAAGGTCATCCGGTAGAGTTCGAGCGGGCTTTGCCGTTAGCGGATACATCGATAACACAGGCTTATCCGCTGCTCGTAAATGAAGTAGAAAATCGCAGATTCCCATTTACTATTCGTTGTGCTGGCGATCAAACCTTGCTGGTTGAATATGGGGTGATGGAGCTTGATTTAATTTTACGCTTTCAAGTTCAAGCTTTAATGCAGTCTATTCAGGCAAGTGTTATTCCTGTGGTTGATCTGACGCCTGGTGTTCGATCCTTGCAGGTCCACATTGACCCATCAAAAATGACGGTGAAAGAAGCTGCGAGGAGCATATTGGAATTAGATAGAAATCTGCCGCCGCTTGAATCGATTTCCGTGCCGTCACGTATTGTGCGTCTGCCTCTGTCTTGGGATGATCCGGCAACGAGGCTGGCTATTGAACGTTATCAAAACAATGTTCGGCCTGATGCACCTTGGTGCCCGAGTAATATCGATTTTATTAGACGAATGAATGGGTTGGACCATGTCGATGATGTCAAAAAAATTGTATTCGACGCTAATTATCTTGTTCTAGGTTTGGGTGATGTCTACTTGGGTGCTCCCTGTGCTGTGCCGACTGATCCGAGACATCGTCTTGTGGCGACGAAATACAATCCTGCACGTACTTGGACGCCGGAAAACGCTGTAGCTATCGGTGGTGCCTATATGGCGGTATATGGGATGGAAGGACCAGGGGGGTATCAGTTTGTTGGAAGAACTGTGCAAATGTGGAACAGACTTCGGGATACAAAAAGCTTTAAGCGAGGTAAGCCTTGGCTGCTGAGGTTTTTTGACCAAATCCAGTTCTACCCGGTGGAGCCAGATGAGCTGCTTAAGCTTCGTGAAGATATTTTAAGAGGAAGATATGAAGTAGATATTACTGAAACGACATTTGATTTAGGGGAATATTTGAATTTCTTGGAATCGATTAAGGAAAGTGCGGAAGTCTTTCGCTCTCGTCAGCAAGTCGCTTTTAAGGCGGAAAAAGATAATTGGAAGAAGCTTGGTCTAGATGAGTACATTTCTGAGCAAGAGGCTGTAGAGGCTTCCGAAGAGGAGGAGCTCCCAGAAGGGACGGTGCCGGTTCTCTGTTCGATGCCGGGAAGTGTTTGGAAGGTTATGGTTTCGCCAGGACAGTGGGTGAAGAAGGGGGAGGTCTTGGTTATCGAAGAGAGCATGAAGATGGAATTCTCTCAGCTGGCTCCTTGTGAGGGTGTGATTTACTCCGTGAATGTGAAGCCAGGAGATGGGGTTCAGGCAGGTCAAAGGCTAGCTGCGATTACAAAATAATGACTAAATTGAGGTGGGAGTCAAATGGAGAAAATGATAGATCTTAACTGTGATATGGGCGAAAGCTTTGGGTTATACAAATATGGGGCGGACACTGAGCTTATGCCTCTGATTAGCTCGGCGAATATAGCTACTGGTTTTCATGCGGGTGATCCGCATGTAATGCGTGAATCTGTGGCGTTGGCTGCTCACTATGGAGTGAGAGTTGGTGCTCATGTGGGATTGCCTGATAGGGTGGGGTTTGGGCGACGGGAAATGAATGTGAAAGCACAGGAGATTTATGATTACGTACTCTATCAGTTGGGTGCGCTTGATGGTTTTCTGAAGGCTGCGGGATTAACGATGTCTCATATTAAGCCTCATGGAGCTTGGTACATGATGGCTGCTGAGAAGAGGGAAGTCAGTGAGGCGACCGTCAAAGCTGTTCTGGCTTATAATCCGCAATTGGATATCTACACGCTTCCCGATTCCGAGCTTTATAAATCAGCAAAAGAAGCGAAGCTTAACGTAGTCAGTGAGTTTTTCGCAGATCGACCATACAATGATAAGAAGGTTAAAATGTTTGGGTGGACGCTGGAAGAAATAGGCCATCCAGATGAAATGGCTAAGAGGGCATTAAAAGTGGTTGAAGATGGTACGATAGAAACGGTATGTGTTCATAGTGACACACCGGGATCGCCGGCAATTATGAAAGCTGTGCGAGAGATATTAGTGGAATCGGGCTTGAAGATTGGATTAAACAAGTGAAATTATTCATAACTGAAAGGGGCTATCCCATAAGTGATAAACTTATGGGCTACTTCCTTTTTATATCGATTATGGTTTTGCGGGGATGTATCTCCTTCCGGTTGTTATTGAGATCGTGAAATCTGAATGGGTAAACTCTTTACAAGGAGATTTCACGATCTCAAAGACAAACGCTTCGCTCCTACAGGAGATACTTCCCCTCTTTTTATCATCGATTAAGACCAGAAAAAACAAAAAAGAAACCTCTCTTTGGTAAAATGGAAGTGTCGAGCAACCATTTTAGAGATGAGGTTTCTGCCAATGGATCTTGAGGATGACATTCCTGAAAATCATCTTACCCGTATCGTCAATGCAGCCGTCAATCGGTTAAGCGATGACATTTTCGACGCTGCCTATCCAGGTGGTGGCCGAGATAGCTATCATCCTAAAATGCTTACCAAGATTATCATTTACGCCTATACGCAGCGAATCTATTCTTCAAGGCAAATCGCTAAAGCCGTGCGTGAAAATGTCATTTTCATGTGGATTGCAGGCAGGCAACGTCCAGACTTTCGCACCATTAATCGGTTTCGCTCTGAACGGATGAAAGCCGTGCTGGAGAAGGTTTTTACCGCCGTTCTCAAGATTTTGGCAGAAGAGAAGTACGTGTCGTTGGAACATTATTTTGTAGATGGTACAAAAATAGAAGCAAATGCGAACCGTTACACCTTTGTGTGGGGAAAAGCCGTGGTAAAGCATAAAATGAAGCTACAAGAAAAAGTACAAACGTTATTTACGACGATTGAAACAGCGGAGAAACAAGAAGATAGCGCGCTTCACGGACAAGACCTTCTGGAGCTCGGTGATGCTGCAACCCTCACAAGCGAAAAGTTAGAAACGGCTGTCAAACAATTGGAGATCTCACTAGAAGAAAAACCCAAAGACAAACCACTGAAAAAAGCCATCCGTACAATCCGCCGAGATCTACTACCCCGTCTTCGGAAGTATGAGATGTCTGCAGTTGATCAAAAACGAAAGGTGTTGGCACAGGAATAACCTCCTGCACCAACACCTTTTTGTTCTAACGTCATTCTTGATCGAAGTGAACTATTTCTGAAGTGATCTTAAAATTCACTTATGGGACAGCCTCTTCTAGGAGTGAAGTGAAGGATCCCCGCGTTCTCCCGTACGAATTCGAATCGCGTCGAGAACTTCAGTTACAAATATCTTTCCGTCACCGATCTGTCCGGTTCGTGCGGATTCGATCACAGCTTCTATGGCTTTCTCGTATAGAGAATCACTAATGACGGTTTCAATTTTGCTCTTCTGTACGAAGTCTGTTTTGTATTCGACTCCCCGATAAAAGGTTCTTGTACCTTTTTGAATGCCTTGACCTCTTACGTCGGTTACAGTCATTCCGGTAACTCCGATTCCATGCAAGGCTACGGTTACACTGCTAACCATTTCAGGCCGTACAATAATGCTTAACATTTTCATTGTGTTCTCTCCTCAAAGATATCAGATATACAACGTGTGCGTACTTATACCTTTGAACTGGCTGGCTTAAGAAGCGTATGCTCCAAATTGGCGTTCATGACCGTTGGGTTATGAGGATAAGAGTCGCTTGTGCCAGGTTCAAAGCTGTTATAAGCCTTTTCACCGTGCTGGCTGAGATCTAATCCTTCCAATTCATCCTGTTCAGTAACGCGAAGTGGTGTAAACAGTTGAATGGCTTTGAGAATAATGAACGTACCTGCTACACCGAGAACTAGGCTTACACCGACATCTACTAGCTGATGATAAACCTGAATCGGATTACCGTGAATTAATCCATCGTTTCCATCGGGGTTGGCGGCCTTGCTTGCGAAGATGCCTGTAGCAATAGCACCCCAAATCCCTCCAATGCCATGTAGGGCAAAAACGTCCAAAGTATCATCGATTTTCAACTTTGTCTTAAAAATATGGATGGCCCAGTAGCAAATAATGGCGCCTAATCCGCCAACCAATAATGACGAAGGGACCGAGACGTAGCCAGCTGCTGGAGTGATAGCGACCATAGCTGCGATCGCGCCGGTGATTGCTCCGACAAGAGTTGGTTTTTTTCTAATCATCCATTCCATAGCTAGCCAGCCTATAACCCCGGCTACAGCAGCGAAATGTGTTGTAGAAACAGCGAGTGCAGCTAATGCTCCGGCTCCTAAAGCAGTTCCACCGTCAAAGCCCAACCATCCAATCCAAAGCAACATGCCACCAACCAAGAAGAACACCAAATTGTGAGGAGGGGAAGTGGAGTTTGTTTTGTAGCTCTTTCTTGGTCCGAGCACTAAGGCGGCAGTTAATGCGCTTGCCCCGGAAAGAATGTGGATGACAGATCCGCCGGCAAAATCGAGTGCTCCGATTGTAGAGAGCCAGCCACCGCCCCAAACCCAATGGGCCATCGGAACATAAATGAGGGTAGCCCAGACTGCGGAGAAGATAATCCAAACGGAGAAACGCATTCGTTCGACGACGGCACCCGCTATGATTGCGACTGTAATGGCGCAGAACAGAGACTGGAATATAGCGTAGGTAAGGTGAGGGATAGTTAATGAACCCAATGGATCAGCACCGACATTTTTGAACCCTAGATAGTCAAGTCCTCCAATGATTCCATTCAAGCTTGGTCCATATGTGAGTGTATAGCCCCAAAGCACCCATATAAAGGATACGGAAACTAAGCTTGCAAGGCACATCATCATGGTCGAAATAATACTCTTTTGCCCCAGCATGGATCCATAGAAAAGACCTAGACCAGGGAGGAACATCAACAGGACTAATGCGGTGGAAGCAAGCACCCATGCATTGTCTCCTGTATCAATGGCTGTAGCTTCGCTCGCTGCAAAAGCGGTGAATGGGAAGCACAACGATAGCAGTGTCAGGAAACCAATTGCTGTTATTCTCACTTTTTTAGCTTTGTGCATACGTGCACCTCCTGTGTGATTAAAATGACTAGCGATAGCGATCCACTCCCAAAGTTATGTTATTTAATCTAACACAATAATTTCATTATTTAAACAAAAAAGAAAGGTATTTATCCCGCATGGAGAGAAATTGATAAAAATATATAATTTAGTGTTATATTAAATAACATATACTGAATAGTGGGAAGATCGAAAAATAATTAGTAATTATCTCGTTATTCGGGAAAACATGATTTGAATATCGTGAAAATGGGTCTATTATGTGTCATATAAGTTAACATTAATTAAGGGAGGAAAAACGATATGACACAGAAAACCGTAAAGCTTGGTAATCATCCGTTGGAGCCGCTTAATGTTGATGAGGTTGTTGCAGCCGTCCAGATTCTAAAGAGCCAGCAGCAATTGACTGATGCTGACCGCTTTGTTTCAGTAGCACTGAAGGAGCCTAGAAAAGAAGAGGTATTGAACTTTAATCCTACAAAGACGTTTGACCGGGAAGCATTCATTACCGTATTGAATAGAGAAGATAACGCAGTCTACGAAGCAATAGTTTCTATAAACCGTAATGTCGTAGTGTCGTGGGAACACGTACCTGGTGTCCAGCCGACTATCATGTTGGATGAACAGCTCGAGTGTGAATTGGCGGTTAAGCAAAGCTTATTATTCCTTGATGCGTTAGATCGTTTGGGTATCAAGACACCGGAGCTTGTTATGGTTGATCTGTGGTCTCCTGGTAACTGGGGAAGTGAGGAGGACGCTACGCTGCGGCTGGCTCGTCCACTTTGTTTCCTCCGCAATGATGAGAAGGATAACGGTTATGCCCGTCCACTTCCTCTTATTCCGATTGTGGACTTAAATAAGATGGAGGTCATACGTGTAGAGGAATATGAGTATACAAAAATTCCTTCACAAGAAGCTAATTACACACCCGATAGAATAGGTTCGCTACGAACGGGTATCAAGCCGATAGAAATTACGCAACCCGAAGGTCCGAGCTTTACAATAAATGGTCATGAGGTGGAGTGGCAGGATTGGAAGCTAAGAATCGGCTTTAATGCTAGAGAAGGCCTAACCCTTCATACGGTTTCTTATAATGATCAAGGACGAGAGAGACCTATTCTTTATCGGGCGGCACTCTCGGAGATGGTCGTGCCTTATGGTGATCCGGGCCCCATTCAAAACCGGAAAAATGCATTCGACAGTGGGGAATACGGCATTGGTCAGCTTGCAAATAGCCTGCAGCTGGGGTGTGATTGCGTTGGATATATTAAATATTTTGATGGGGTTATGGCGAATAGCAAAGGGGAGCTGTTTGTCATTCCTAACGCCATCTGTATGCATGAGGAGGATTATGGGATTCTATGGAAGCATACGAATTGGCGGACAAACGATGTAGAGGTCAGACGCTCACGCCGACTGGTCATCTCTTCTATCTCAACTGTTGCCAATTATGAGTACGGCTTCTTTTGGTATCTATACCAAGACGGCAATATTCAATTCGAAGTTAAATTGACAGGCATTTTGTCTACGGCGGGCCTGCATCCGGGTGAAGTGCCTAAATATGGTACGATGATCGGCTCCGATTTGTATGCTCCTAATCATCAGCATTTCTTTAACGTTAGAATGGATATGACGATAGATGGCAATGAAAACTCCGTTTATGAAGTAAACGTGGTACCTGAAGAGATTGGTGAAGGGAATCCCCGTGAGAATGCATTTTATGCGAAATCTACATTGTTAGAAACGGAAAAACAAGCGGTTCGAGACATCAAGCTGGAAACGGCTCGTTACTGGAAAATTGTTAATGACAATGTGAAGAATGATTGGGGACAATCCGTTGGTTATAAAATTGTAACCGGTGAAAATGGCTTTCCGTTCGCCTCAGAAAATTCTAGCTTAATTAAACGAGCCGGCTTCATCAAACATCATCTTTGGGTTACGCCTTATAACGAAGATGAAATTTATGCAGCAGGAAATTATCCCAATCAGCATATCGGCGGGACCGGATTGTCCAATTGGGTGGAGCAGGACCGGCCCGTTGCGAATAAGGATATTGTCGTTTGGTATACGATGGGTCACACTCACATTCCGCGTCCTGAGGACTGGCCAGTGATGCCAGCAGCATACATTGGTTTTATGCTGAAGCCGGTGGGCTTCTTTAATCAAAGTCCTGCAATTAATCTTCCTCCTTCTTCAACTAAGAAAAAGGGTTGCAGCAGTGAATTAAAAACGAGCAGCTGTCATAGCTAAAGGAGCTGGTCTGATGGTTCAGCGTATTCGTCGGATGGGTAGCTCTATGAAGTTTTCGACATTATCGCTCATTTCCGTTGGGGCCGTCTTGCTTCTGCATCTTGCCCATTTAGTGTCAGCTTCTTTTCTTGCTGGGACCTCCGTAACTATGCACTCGCATCATGGAGAAGCTGGAGGCAATTCTCCAGTGATGGAGATGATTAAACTCGCCGTGTATGTCGGAAATGCGATTAGCATCTATTTTGCCGTTAGGCAGCTTGCTTTCGCTTGGAAAAACAGAGGAAGCAGCACGTTTCATACGTATCTATGCAGCGCGATATCCATACTCGTGCTGGTGATTGGAATCGGTTCTTTTTACATTCTGTAATTGGCTTCAGCCGGTCTCCACAATAGGCCGGCTTAAAGCTCGCTTGTGATAGATTAAGTAATCCAAATTGGGGTGATGATCTTGTCCGGTGTTATTACTAAAGCCATTCATATCTTAGATATTCTTGTCCCTCAAGGAAACGAGAAGGAGATGAGTGTAACTGAAATAAGCAGGGAGCTGGAGATGCCGGTTCAAAGCGTCCACCGAATATTGGCCTCCTTATCGCAGCATGGGTTCGTTTCACAGAATACAAAGAATAAGAAGTACAAGCTAGGCTTGTCAGTCATGAAATACGGCTTCCTGATGTGGGATAGTCTAATGCTTCGCTCGGTCGCAAAGCCTTTTATGGAGGAACTGTCTCGTAAAACGAATGAAACGGTATATTTGGCTACTAGAGAAAATGCAGAAGGTGTCTATATCGATAGTATTGATTCTCCGGAAATACTAAAAATATCGGAGCCGATCGGATTGCGTCTTCCTTTATTTGTTGGGGCTTCGAATAGAGTTATTTTGGCGTATCTCCCTCAAAAAACGAGGGATTTACTCCTTGCAAATGTAAACTGGCAAACGATTCCTTCATTAAAGCCGATGTCTCGCCAATATGTAGAACAGGAGCTTGAAATTATTCGTGAGCAGGGCTATGCGATTACATCGGGAGAGGCGACAGTAGGAACAACCGGAATAGGCGCTCCTATATTTTCTTATGAGAATACGGTAATAGGTTCACTGAATTGTGCAGGACCTGCGCTTAGGTTTACCGAGACTAACATCGAAAAATACAGCCAATATACGATGAAATATGCAAATATGCTTTCCAAAGAACTCGGCTACCGAAATCGGAACCGTTCTAGAATCTAATATCATACGGAATAAAATACGGATTAAAGCACGATGAGAGTTGTTGGGGGAAATTATCACATGAACATAATCGCTTTACAACACTTTGAATTCGACGATATAGACGTTTTCAAGGATTGGTCCCACAAGCACGGACATCAGCTCCACATTCATGACCCTTCTACAGGAATGCCTGAGGAGTTAATTAACTCTATGGATTTCCTGATTATTCTCGGTGGTCCGATGAGTGCATATGAAGAAGATCGATATCCGTGGTTAATCCAAGAAAAAGAATTTATTAGGCAGGCTATTCAACTTGAGAAGAAAATACTAGGAATCTGTCTCGGAGCCCAACTCCTTGCTGAATTGCTGGGGGGTAAGGTGTACCCAGCTGCTCATAAAGAAATCGGCTGGCATCAAGTCATTCGTACTGAAGATAGACATCATTGGTTTAATGAGATGCCCATGTATTTTCATTCGTTTCAATGGCATGGAGATACCTTTGATTTACCAAAAGGAGCCAAATTGCTGGCGTATTCAGAAGCTTGTGAGCATCAAGCATTCGGATATGGCGATAATATTCTAGGGCTACAATTTCATCTGGAGACCACTCCGGTATGCTTAACGACAATGCTGAAAGAGTGGTCTGACGAAATCGTTGAGGGTCGGTACATTCAAACACTAGAAACGATTAAACACCAAGTCGAACGCTGCCAAATGTCTTTTGTTATGCTTCGCGGCTTATTGGATAGGATGGCAGGGACATAGGCGGCTTGTCTTGTAGCTGGCAACAGGTTACTGATCTGCCTTTTCTGGCAGAGCAGTAACCTGTTATTGGTTCATATCTATTTAAGCGGGTGTTCAATTAATGATCTTGATTTTCTTTACCAATATAATATCGATCTGAACCTTATGTTAATCTATTTATATTCATTGCTAGACGGCTTACTAAGGAGGAAAACAATGGAGCAGGATACGACGAGTCAAATTACGCACGATTTTAAAAGGAATCAGGACGTACTTGTGGCCATTGGTAATGAAACACGGCAATCTATTTTAATTTCTCTGGCTCAGGGTGCACACAATCTGGGCATGCGAGTGGGGGAAATTGAACGGCACACCCATCTATCTCGTCCTGCTATATCTCATCATCTTAGTGTACTAAAGAATGCTGGCATTGTAAGTGTACATAAGGAGGGAACAAAAAACTATTATCGACTAAATGCTAGAAACTCAATGTTGAATTTACGTAGCTTGATTGATCAGGTCTTGTTACTATGCGAATAAAATGATTTGAACATAATTTATAGGAGGGTACAGATGAGTCGGTTCATTGAGGCTATCAATGGGGTTAAAATTCCTCAATTGGGATTTGGCGTATACCAAATCAAGCGAGATAAGAACGGGAGTTTTGAAAAAAACATTAATGAAGCGATTCATGCAGGATATCGCCATTTTGATACAGCTCGTATTTACGGCAATGAAGAAGCATTGGGCGATGTAATCAGTAATAGTGGTTTTGCTAGAAAAGATTTTTTTCTAACCTCCAAGGTGTGGACAACCGATTTAGGGTATGAACAAACCCAACGGGCTTTTGAAAAGAGCTGTAAAAAGCTGAATACGACATATCTTGATATGTTTCTTCTTCATTTTGCTGGTCCCCATTACGTTGAATCTTGGAAGGCATTAGAGAAATTATATTCAGAAGGTAGGATAAGAGTCATTGGTGTAGCAAACTTTGAGATCGAGCATTTCGAGCATTTAAGGAAAACGGCTAAGATTATGCCGATGATTAATCAAATTGAGACACATCCCAAATTCCAACAGCAAAAGCTGCGTGAGTATATGTCGCAAAATCAAATTTTGCATGAAGCATGGGGACCATTGGGGCAGGGGAATAAGTCACTGTTTGAAAATGATACGCTAAAAACGATTGCCCGTAGCCACCAAAAGACTGTTGGACAAGTTGTATTACGTTGGCATTTAAATCGTGATACAATCATCATTCCGAAATCTTCAAATCCTCAGCGAATAAAGGAAAATATGGATGTATTTGATTTCAATTTGAGTGATGAGGAAATGCAGCAAATTGCTAAATTAGATACAGGAAAAAGATCCTCTGTAGATCCAAAGGGGTATCAAGTCAATCCGATTTTTGTTAGACTATCAAAACTCTTTTTAAAGTAGTATAAGCAATAGTTGAGAAAACGATAGTTCTTACCAAGGCGCCTGAAAGAATGGCGTCTTATTTGTGCGTCAGAAAGTATAGCTCCCATCTTCCAAAAAAATGACACCAAACATGAAATATGACGACTTATGCCAGTTTTCGGCCTGCTCTATAATGAGTTATACATTCGAGATAAACAAGGAGGAAGCGGCAAAAGTGGATGCGGCGGTGGAGACTGCGAAGAAGCCGGGAAACAAACAGACAAACCGGAGATGGCTGCGCAGATTTTATAAACAAAGATATTTGCAAATCATGGCTCTTCTCGGAGTAGCTTGGATTATTGTATTCAACTATGTTCCCATGTACGGAATTATTATTGCTTTCAAGGATTACGACATCATCGGTTCCATCTCAAGCGCACCTTGGGTGGGGCTGGACAATTTTAAGGAGTTTTTTGAGGACGAGAATCTAGCGTATGTTGTCAAAAATACGTTGGGCATCAGCCTGCTGCGTCTCATTATAGGTTTCCCTCTTCCGATTTTGTTCGCTATTTTGCTCAACGAAATGCGTTCTGCCCGGTTAAAAAGAGGGGTGCAGACGATTTCCTACCTTCCCTATTTTCTTTCATGGGTAATCCTTGGTGGAATCTTGAGCACTTGGCTAGCCGATGTCGGTATTATCAATCAGTTGCTACTCAAGCTGCATTTTATCAATGAACCGATCAGCTTTTTAGCCGAGCCAAGTTATTTCTGGGCGATTTCCATCATATCGAGCATTTGGAAAGAGCTGGGGTGGTCGGCGATCATTTATCTCGCGGCTATTGCGAGCATATCTCCAGAATTGCACGAAGCGGCCAAAATTGATGGAGCCGGGAGATTCCAGCGTATCCGCCATATTACGCTTCCATCGATTGCCGGAACGATATCTATTTTGTTCATCTTGGCTGTCAGCGGACTACTGAACTCCAATTTCGACCAGATCATGGTGCTTCGCAATTCTCTTAACGAAAGTGCTAGCAATGTCATTGACATCTACATCTACCAGACCGGTTTGCAATCTGCTCGTTTCTCCTATTCAACGGCGGTCGGGCTCGTCAAGTCGGTAATCGCGCTTGTATTGCTACTTGTGAGCAACAGTGTCACGAAGAAAATCAATAACACGTCGCTGTTCTAGGTCAGCCAAAGGAGAGGTATTAAATGTTTCAACTCAAACGAAGGACCGTTCCCGAAGCATCGTTCGATCTAGGCAATAATCTGCTAATGTTATTGATCTGCTTCCTGACGTTGTATCCGGTATGGTATGTAATCGTCAATTCTTTTAACGATGGAAAGGACGCGATGCTCGGTAATCTGTACTGGTGGCCTCGTGTATTCAGTCTCGATAGCTATAAGGCGGTCTTCAACAGCAACGGTATTATGCTCGCTATGGGCGTTACTGTAGCCAAGACAGTCATTGGGACATTCGTTCATGTCTTCTTTACCGCCATGGTTGCTTACGCTTTGTCGAATAGGGATCTGCTCGGACGCAAGCTGTACATGACGCTTGGAACGATCACCCTCTTCTTTGGAGGCGGACTTATTCCTTCTTATTTGCTCATTCGAGATCTCGGACTTCTGGATAGCTTCTGGGTGTATATTCTGCCGGCGGCTTTCAGCTTCTATGATCTCATCATTTTTATGGCATTTTTCCGTGAAATTCCGACTGCATTAGAGGAAGCGGCCCAAATCGACGGAGCGAACGAGTTCAAAATCTTTATGAGAATCATTATTCCGGTATCTATGCCGGTCGTCGCTACGATCGCGCTGTTCCATGGCGTATATCAATGGAATGATTATTTTGCGGGCGTCATCTATATCAACAATTCTAACTTGCAGCCGATTCAAACGTTTCTATATCGGATTGTAGCAGAATCGAGTTCTAATCAGATGGTTTCGGCGATGGCTGGCAGCATTCAAAAGTCAGTGACTTCCCAATCCGTCAAGCTGGCAACGATGGTCGTGACGACTTTGCCGATCGTCCTCGTATATCCTTTCTTGCAAAAGTATTTTGTCAAAGGGATGATGATCGGCTCTATTAAAGGCTAACGATGCCTATTATGAGTTTGAGTAACTGGATTTTATTGGATCGCTTACAGCCCTTCAAATGAGAAGGTTTGATAAGATAAAATGATGAGAGAAATGGGGAAAGTACGATGGTCAAAACTAAAAAAAGCTTGTCAATTCTGATGTCGATTGCTCTCGTGTCTGCACTGTCGGCTTGTGGAGATTCTGGCAATGGGGGAAACGACGGCAATAAGTCGAATTCTACTGCAAGCGCCGCTCCTTCTAGTTCGGCGAAGGCGGTTAATGCTGATGAGCCGGGCTGGAAAAGCAGCGCGGATCCGATTACTTTTAATTGGTATTTGAATTATTCGTGGTTTGCGGACAAATGGGGCGTTGATAAAACGACGCAGTACATTACCAAAAAAACCGGCGTTAACATCAATTTCATCGTTCCGGCAGGGAACGAAAATGAAAAGATAAATACGATGATCGCATCCGGCAGTCTGCCAGATCTCATCACGCTAGACTGGAATTCCGATGCCGTTGACAAGATGATTAAGGGTGGCTTGGTGCTCCCTCTCAACGAACTGGCCGAGCAGTATGATCCGTACTTCTTCAAGATTGCCGATTCAGCCAAGCTTAATTGGTATAAGCAAGAAAACGGCAACGTATATGGCTATCCGAATCAGTCCAGCTCTCCGTCTGACTTCAAAAAATACGGGGATAACTTCACTTCCAATAACACTTTCCTAGTGCGTAAGGATATTTACGAAGCCATTGGAAGTCCCGACATGCGTACGCCGGAAGGGTTCCTGAATGCGCTAAAGGCTGCCAAGGAGAAATTCTCGGACGTCAATGGCCAACCGCTCATCCCGCTTGGTGCCCAAGAATTTACGAATACGGGGAATGGTTCGTTTGAAAATAGTCTATTGGACTTCTTGGCTATCCCGAATGAAAAAGACGGCAAGCTTTATGATCGTACCACAGATGCTGAATATATCCGTTGGTTGAAGGTTTTACGTGAAGCGAATTCACAAGGTCTAATTTCCAAGGACATCTTAATTGACAAGCGTCCGCAAGTCGAAGAAAAAATATTGCAGGGCAGATATTTCGCGATGATGTTCCCGCGTTCGGATATACAGAACCAGAACGTCACCCGTTACCAGCAGGATCCGAATTCGGTGTATATCGCGGTTGATGGACCGGCGAATTCAAAGCTGGATCAGCCTAAGCTGAGCGGACCATCCATAGCCGGCTGGACGCTGACTCTGATTTCCAAAAACGTGAAGGACAAGCAAAGAGCGATCCAATTCCTGACGTATTTGATTAGCGAGGAAGGCAACAAGGATCTTTTCTTCGGCGAGAAGGGCGTTACTTATGATACGATTGACGGCAAAGATCAATTTCTTCCCGACGCGCTCAATATGTACAACAATGATCGTTCTTCCTTTGCCAAAACATACGGCGCATCCTATACATTCTGGATGATGATGGACCCTTCGCTTAACTTGAAATGGGCTCCAGCTTCCGTTGAACCAATTAAGGAGCCGGAAGATTGGACTCGTGGCAAGGTGGTCGACAATACAATTTACTCGAACCTGAATCCAGCTGCCTCTTCGCCGGAAGGGATCGCGCTCGGCAAAATCAACAACCAGTGGGGCAAAATACTCCCTAAGCTGATTTTGTCAAAATCGGAAGCTGATTTTGATGATACGTGGAACGACTTCCAGAAGTATCGCACCCAGCATGATCTGGACAAAATCCAGGCTTTCCAGGACGCGGCGTTCAAGCGTAACGCAGAAAAGCTCAAAGAGTAGCACTGAAAGAAAGCCTCTTGATTGAACTGCCTGGACAAGTCCGGCCTTAGCGCCGGGCTTGTCTGGGTTTCTTCTTTATCATTCAACTTAGATGGAAGCGGGTAGAACATCGATGAGAAAACTTATTGTCAGTGCAAAAAGGTCTATAGACGGCCTTTTTGGTCAACTTTCTATTCGAGCAAAGCTGATTCTGATGTATGTTCTCGTCATTCTAATCCCGACCATCGTTTTTTCAAGCTATCTTCTTGGAGCCAACTATCGTGACAATATCACGAGTATCGTCAATAAAAACGCCTATTTTCTCGGCACGGAGAAGAACAATATTCTTAACAACATGGAGGGGATGGAGCGGACGGCACAGCTGACGCTGGCAGATCGCGACGTGCTGAATTATCTTCTCAACGATTATGACATCAGTGCAGAGGAACTACTTAATTTCAATGCTGGCCCGTATAACCATCTTCAACATATTTTGTACAACAATCCGAACATCAGCAATTTACGAATATTTACGGATAATAAGTTTGCACATGAGATCTGGCCTATTATTTTTAAGGAAAGTCGGATTGTCGGCGAAGAGTGGGTGAAGAAATATTATGCCCATCCTGAATCCTCTTGGTGGACGATTTATACGGGGGCGGATAATCCTCTCGTTACGGAATCGCGGGGAAATAGCGGGAATTACACTTTCGTCAGCTTAATTCAAGAAATCAAATATCCGCTTGAACGTCATCTGGGCCTGTTACAAGTTAATATGAGGTTGGATGTGTTCTTCTCCAAAATATACGGCGACCTCCAGGATAATTCTTCACAGCTGATGGCGATTGATCGCGAATCTCATTTGTATTACAACGGAACATCCCTTTTCTATGAGAAGATTACACCCGAAGAAATCAAGCGGGAGTTCAATCGAAAGACGCGGGGAGAGGAGGGCAGCTTCCAATTTAGTCATAACGGGATTCCTTATTTGTGCGTGTATACGAATCTGGATCGACTTGATAGCCACTTGCTGACCGTGGTTTCGCTAGAATCCTCCTATAACGACATGAACAAAACGAGGCTAGCCATCATAGGCTCCACACTGCTATTAGTTATCATTCTATCAATCATTACTTATAAGCTGCTGTCCGTTATTCTAAAACGACTTCATCTGCTGCGAGAATCGATGAAGAAGGTTCGCCAAGGGGACTTCAATGTGGAAATTCCTCATCTTGGGGGAGACGAGGTAGGGGAGCTGGGCAGTCAATTCCGTCAGATGCTGAAAAAAATGAACGAGCTGATCATCGTGGCGGTCAACAAGCAAGCGATATCGCAGGAAGCGGAGCTCAATTCCTTAAGGAATCAAATAGATGCTCACTTTCTGTATAATACGCTGGAAAATCTGAAGATGATGGCAGAAGTCGAGGGCCAGCTGGTCATCTCAGATACATTGACTTCGTTAGGCGGCATGATGCGTTACAATTTTCATTGGACCCATCATTATGTTCATCTCTATGAGGAAATTCAGCATATTCAAAACTATGTCTCTATCATGAATATCCGTTATAGCGGAAGACTGGATTTACGTATTAAGCTGTCTGAGCAGCTGCAGCAGCAGGAGATTCTAAAAATGTCGCTCCAGCCGATCGTGGAAAATGCAATTAAGCACGGGATGAACTCTTCGAGAATTCGTAAGCGCAGCTTGATTATCGAAATTACCGCTTATGAGAGAGATGGATTTATCCATATTGTCATCAGAGACAATGGGGCTGGCATTACGGACAAACGCGTGCAAGAAATTAATGATCTCTTCCAGCAGGACTCCATTAACGCGGAGGCATCCATTGGCGGCGGGAGCGGTTATGAGTTAATCGGTAAACGCGATGGTTCAGTTCATGCAGGCAGTGGCATCGGATTGCGCAATGTCAATTTACGTATTCGGCTTCACTATGGTCAGGGCAGTGGGATTCACATTGCCAGCATAGAGGGAGAGTATACGGAAGTCACGATTACAATCCCCTATTTAATCCTATCAGGAGGGCTGGCTGAATGAAACGAACTCTGTTGATCGTGGATGATGAGGAATTTATTCGGTTTGGGATTCGGGCGATGCTCGAGCGTGAGTTTCCCGACTGTTATGAATTTTATTTTGCAGAAGATGGCGAAGAAGCTTTGGAGATTCTTGGCTCGAATGTAATAGATATTATGATGACGGACATCCGGATGCCGATTATGGACGGAATTACGCTCATCGGGCTTTTGCAGCAGCTTGAACGAAGGCCGGCCGTCGTCATCGTTAGCGGCCACGATGATTTCGAATACGCCAAGCAAGCGATTCGGTATGAGGTTCGAGATTACTTGTTAAAGCCGATTGTAAGAGGTGAGCTTCATCAAACGTTCTCCCGTCTGGAGCATGAGCTGAAGCGAGACGAGGAAATACACGGCATGCTCAGTGCAGCAGTCTTAAAGGAAGAAGCATACCGGCAGAGTGAAATCCAATATGTGCTGTTAAACGATGGAATGAGCGGCCAAGAAGTAGCTGCAAGGCTGGAGAAATCCGGAATAACGGAGCTTCAAGCCGGCTATTGCCTAGGTCTTGTGCAGGCGGTGGAGCTGGAAGGACGCGCGGAGGGAAATGTCTTGCTGCAAACGCGCATAGATGAATTTCTACGTAGTACCGGCCGGCCCGGCGAATGGCGCTTTACGGACAAGGAGAATCGAAGCCTCGTTCTGTTCCGGGATGAGCGGCGACTAAACGAGCTGCTGGATCATCTTGGTCAAGGACGCTTGAAATCCTGCCAGATGGGGGTTAGCGATTGGACGGGGGATGCTGAACAGTTCAGGCAAGCCTACCTTCAAGCGCTTAAGGCGCTGAGGTATTTCTTCCTTAAATCAGCTCCAGGGATAATTCGTTATAGCCAGATCAAAGATAAGCCGCTTGGCGGGGAAATACCGAAGGAAGTAATCATCAAAATCGGTAATATGCTTGGAACTGGGCGAGAGCAGGAGATCAAATCTTTGCTCGTCAAGGTACTGGAATATCCGAAAATATTGCGGTACGACATCTCATATATGGAGGAAATCAGCAAAGCCATTAACGAGCTGATTTTTGACCGAGTGTTCTTCGTATATGGCGAGGAGGCTGTCGAAATTCTCAAGCTTTATCGGCAGATCGGCAGCTTATATCAATCGCCCAATTTTCACAGCTACTATCATGGTGTAGAAAATCTGTTGGAACGATTGAACGATTTTATCCGAGAAGTGAAATCGACTCATCTTAACCAAAAGGAAATGCGAGCAGCGATGGATTTTATAGATAGTAATTATGAACGTATGGATCTTAATCTGGCGATGGTCTCTAACCATGTCTCGTTTAACTACTCGTATTTTAGTTCCGTTTTCAAGGAGTATACGGGCATGAGCTTCATTCAATATATTAAGAAGCTTAGGCTGACCAAGGCTAAGGAATTACTAGATCACAGCTTGCTAAAAATTTATGAAATCAGTGCGAAGGTCGGTTTCGAGAACCCGAAGCATTTCAACAAAGTTTTCCGCGAGGCCGAGGGGATATCCCCGATGGAATACCGTACGCGGACGGTGATTGTACAGGCTCCAAGTGTTGTAAACAAGGAGGAGAATATCGATTGAAATTTATTATTAAGCCATCCTCGCGTATGCGCGAAATCGCAGAACATTGGGATTTTCGCAGATTGCTGAATCAAGTGTGCTGTCCGACCAACGTTCAAGCCGGAACATCGGCTTCGGAATTTGGGGCTATGTTTTTCTTTGCGGGGGAAGAGGAGCCCTTAAGCGCGGAAATATCCTCTTTTCGCTCTACCTGCGAGATTCCGCCTTTTATAGTCACAGATCTAGAGAATGGTCCGGGCGAAATGATTCACGGTTCGCAGCGGTTTCCCCAGATGATGGGGTTCGGTCAGGCCGATTCCACAGAGCTGGTTTATGAGATTGGGAAATCTACAGCCTTACTCGCCGGAGCATGCGGATTCAATTGGAATTTCTCCCCAGTCGTTGATCTTGCCGTCCATCCGGACAGTCCGGTCGTCTCCGGTCGCAGTGCGGGACAACGGTCGGAACAAGTGATCAAGATCGCCGGAGCTTATATGCGCGGGCTGCAAGACACTGGCATGATGGCTACGATTAAGCATTTCCCGGGTGACGGATCGGATACATATGACCAGCATTTGACAACGCCGGTTAACCCGCTATCAATGGAAGAGTGGCATGATGGGCCGGGACGGGTGTTCAAAGAGCTTATCGAGGCAGGGGCGATGGCAGTGATGCCGGGACATATTGCGTTGCCGGCCTACGACAAGCCTGATGAGCGGGGGCTCTATCCTCCGGCGACCGTATCACGGCCTCTTTTACAAGATCTTCTGCGCGGTGAGCTTGATTTCCAAGGCTTAATCGTTTCGGATGCAGTCAACATGGGCGGATTGGTTGGCTATATGAATTACTATGATGCTTGTGCCGCAGCGCTGGAGAGCGGATGCGACATGCTGTTGTTCCCCCACATTGATGAGCGCTTCTACGTGGAGATGGAACGCCGACATGCTGAAGGTAAGCTAAGCCGGGAGACGCTGCTGGATCGTGCCAGCCGGGTGCTATCCCTGAAGGAACAGATGGGGCTTATGGCAGGAAATTTACCCGAGCATACGCGACCAAACCGTGTAGAGATGGCTCAATTAGCTGAACGCGTAACTAAGGAAAGCTTGACACTGGTGCGAGATCGGGAGGGACTTGTTCCGTTTCCACTGCGTCGCGGAATGCGGGTTTTGCATGTCGTGATCATGAACAAGGCTGATCAATATAGAGACTTATATGCACGGATCCATGCGGAATTGGAGCGATATTGCGACAATGTCGATCAGTGGGTCGATCCGGGGCCTGACAAGCTATTCCATGCGGCGATATCTGGAACATATGACTTGATCCTCTGCTCCATAGGCAGCCGTCAGGATTATGGCCTTAATGTCGCACGGCTACATGGCGAGGTTGCCCGCAACATGATGGGAGGATGGATGAGATTGGGTACTCCAGTCATCTTCGTGTCCCATTTCCACCCATTTGTTCATAAAGAGTATGAGGCCCCTATCGATACGCTGATCAATACTTATGGCGATATTGAGTTTACCGCACGATTGCTAATCGATGCGATCGCCGGCCAATTTGAAATCCGTCGCCAACTATCGGCACATGACTAATTTGAAAGTTCATAAATTTGCTCTTGTAGCAATTTATGAACTTTTTTTGTGACAATAACGAACATTGTACTTTACGAACACTGTTCGTTATGATATAAATAAAGTGTCCTAGGGAAACGAATATCAATACTTACACGGAAAAGGAGAGTGAATTTTTTGACTGATCAAGCAAAGCCCATTCCATCGACGTTTTCGATCAGACAGATTCTTCCGACATTGTTGGCCATTGCCTGCGGAATGTTTCTGGTCATATTGGATAGCACAGTAATGAATGTTGCAATTCCCAAGCTTGTCTCCCATTTCGGAACCACGCTTGGAACCATTCAGTGGGTCATTACCGCATACACACTCGCCCTTGCGGCAGTCATTCCATTGGCTGGATGGTTTTCAGACCGATTCGGGGCGAAAAGAGTATTCTTGTCTAGCCTCGTGCTGTTTGTAATTGGTTCTTTATTGTGCACGCTTGCCCAAACTCCTGAGCAGCTCATTATTTATCGGATCATTCAGGGGTTAGGCGGAGGAATGATTGCTCCCATCGGTATTGCGACAACCTTTCGAATAGCTCCAGCTGAAAAACGGGGATCGATAATGGGGATATTAGGCATTCCGATGCTTCTTGCTCCTATCCTGGGTCCCATTTTATCCGGTTCATTGATTGAGTACGTTAATTGGCATTGGATCTTCATTATTAATCTGCCCGTCGGTATCCTTGCATTCTTCATGGCGTACAAGTTTCTTCCGGCAACAAGCCCTAGCAAGGAGATGAAATTGGATGTGAAAGGAGCGCTTCTTGCCCCTGTAGCATTTGCCTCGCTAGTATTCAGTATTCATCAAGCAGGCGAAAAGGGCTGGTCAGATGGGCTGGCCCTAGGTACGCTGGCGATTGGTGTTACGACGCTCATCCTTTTTATCATCGTTGAATTCAGACAAAAGCAGCCGCTGCTAGAGCTTCGTGTCTTCCGTTCAGTTCCGTTTTTTCACGGAGCGATTGTTGCCTGGCTCAATCAAATCGCCTTGTTCGGAAGCTTGCTTCTGTTCCCGTTGTATCTTCAGCAGGTTAAAGGATTGTCTCCATTCGAGGCTGGCTTGTACGTTATTCCTCAAGCCATTATGTCCACTATAGGGATTAATATTGGGGGCAAGCTGTTTGACAAATATGGCGCCCGTCCAGTAGTCATCGCGGGAATAACTTCATTGTTGGGAGCCTTACTCGCCCTGACGCAGATTTCAGCCGAAACCGGATCCATTTATATTTTGATTAGCTTTGCTTTTGTCGGTCTTGGTCAAGGCTTGACGCTGATGCAAATTAACTCCCATATTCTGAAGCTTGCACCGCGGGAGCTGGTCAGTCGTGTGACACCAATTACGACTTCGGCCCAGCAGATTATGTCCTCCTTTGGTATTACGATTACGATGGCGTTCTTGTCCAGGCAGCTCAAGCATCTGTCTAACGATGTATCGGCTGACCTAGGTATAGCATTCGGGAATACGTTTTGGATCACAGCCGGAGTAGCCGGACTGGCATTATTGTTAAGTTTTTTCATCCAAAAAGAAAAAAAGCGTTAAATTTCACATGCTTCAATATGCAGTGGGGAAAATAGAACAAACCAACTTTGGGAGTGATGACAAATGAACAATCTATCGAAACGAATTGCTATTATCGGCGCAGGACCTGGTGGACTTACACTTGCCCGTGTGTTACAAGAGGCTGGGTATAACCCTGTTGTATATGAAGGCGAAGCTTCTCGTAATGAGCGTCAGCAGGGAGGAACACTCGATCTAGAAACGGATTCCGGTCAAAAAGCGTTGCAATTAGCCGGACTGCTCGAATCGTTTTACCAAGTATGCCGGTTTGAAGGGCAAAGCACCAAAATCGTTGATAAGAGCGGCAAGGTCTATCAAGATGACACGGCGGATGAAGTTCCCGGTGAAGATCATTATTCTCGTCCCGAGATTGACCGCACTGTCCTCCGCGACTTATTGCTTGATTCACTGCGGCCAGATACGATTCAATGGGGATACAAATGTTTGGAAGCGACCCCTGTTGATGATCACCGATTTGAACTTCATTTTGAGAACGGAAAGACGGATGTCGTTGACCTGGTCGTGGCAGCAGATGGGGCATTCTCCCGCATTCGGCCGTTGGTGAGCGAGGAAAAGGCGGAATATTCCGGTGTCAGTATGATCGAACTGAACATTTTGGATGCGGCGAATGAGTCTCCAGAGCTTACTGCTTATAACGGCCCGGGTACTGTTTATGCATTGGATGACCATAAAGGAATCATGGCACAGATGAATGGAGACGGGCGGATTCGTGTGTATTTAGGCTTTCAAGCAGGACGCGATTTTTTGGAGAGCTTGGATATTCCATACGACGAGCCGGAGAAAGCGAAGCCTAAGCTGGTAGCCTTGTTTGCGGACTGGGCGGATGAGCTGCAAAAGTATATTACTAGTGCAAATGATGTCATCACGCCAAGGCGAATTTATATGTTACCCGTATCTCATACATGGGAGAGCAGAGCGGGTGTTACATTGATCGGAGACGCCGCGCATCTCATGTCGCCATTTGCCGGCGCCGGCGCCAATTTGGCGATGCTGGATGGTGCTGAGCTTGCGCTTTCCATAATTAACAATGACGATCTCGATACGGCTGTCCGGCAGTATGAACTGAAAATGTTCGAATACGCTGGAGCCACAGCAGCGGAAACGAAGGAGAACATGGAGCTCTTCTTTTCCGACAACGCCGCTGCTAGGCTGGGTGAGTTAATGAATTCCTTTGCAGAGCAATAATCGTTCATTAACCTTGTACGAAGAGGAGGGAAGCTGGCAGCATGCCCTGTGAAATAATTGCGGTTGCCGCCAGCGAAAAAAATGACAATGAAAACAAAATTGACAGCACTCAGCTTGAGTGTGCCTGTGCCTGGGATGCCCGGCGGAGGGCTATGGACCATTACGCCAACGTTGATCTCATCAGGAGATACCCATTACCTAGTTGATACGGGAATGCCGGGGATGATGGAAGATTTGGTAGCACAGCTGTCGTCTAACGGCGTTTCGCTGGAGATGCTGACTGGCATTATTATCACCCATCAAGACATCGATCATATCGGTAATCTCTCACGGATACTGGAGATAAATTCGCGAATCAAGGTTTTTGCTCATTCTGACGATGCACCTTATATTGAAGGAAAGATTCCGCTGCTCAAGCCTCTGCCCAAAATGATTGAAGCGTTCGGGGCTAACTTCTCAAGAAACGGTAATCGCATCGATCATTCGGTTGCTGATGGTGAACAATTAGATGTCGCCGGAAGATTCATAGTCATCCATACGCCAGGGCATACTGCCGGCCATATCAGTCTTTATCATCCAGATAGCAAGACGCTGATCGCTGGCGATGCGATGGTCGTTCGGGGCGATCAGTTACTAGGACCGAATGAAGCGCAAACGCCCGATTTGCCAGAAGCTTACCGTTCACTAGCGAAATTGACCTCATATGATATTCAGAAGATTATTTGTTTTCATGGCGGCATATTTGACACGGACGCCAACCAATGGATTTCCAAGCTCGCTTCGCATGTAGAGGATGACTAAATTGCTTGCTGGATTTGATTTTACTAATAAGAGCAAACATGGTATAAGAAAACTATGAACAATACTAATCGTACCATTATCAGCCGTCGTGCTCGGCCCGCGAAGGAGCCGCTCAGTCAGGAAGCCATTGTCGAACAAGCATTTCTTTTGTTAAGAGAGGAGGGTATCTCGGGTCTTACTATGCGTAAGGTGGCCAAAGCCTTAGACACCGGGGCGTCCTCACTTTATGTTTATGTAAAGGATTTGCAGGAATTAAGCTCCTATGTGCTGGACTATGGCCTGGCCAATGTCGAATTATCCGATTCGGATGACGGGACATGGAAGAGCAACCTGTTTGCAGCTCTTATCTCTTACCAGCAAGTGCTCTATAAGGACCCCGGTATAGCCGAGCTTGCCTTGACAACGATGCCACTTGGTCCCCATTCAATGGCTCTATCGGAGTACTTGCTGAAGCAGTTAACGGCCAGTGGCATCCAGCCCGTATCAGCAGCCTGGGGGATGGATTTGTTATTGATGCACGTTGCTTCCTCTGCTTTTGAGCATGTCTCGTGGTCCAAAAATGAGAAACGATCGTTCACGTTGATGAAAGAAGCTTATTTAGCTGCTGACGCTTCGCGGTTCCCGTTCATCCATTCGTATAAGAACGATTTGTTTTCCGGCGATGCTTCGAAGAATGAGCGTTTTCTTTGGGGCTTGGAGGCTATTTTGCAGGGGATATTAAAGCTGGATCATTGAATGGTTAACAAAAAGTGTTCAACCTATCGCAAGAAGACAAGCCTCTTTAAGACGAGCTTGTCTTCTTTTTATTTTCCTCAATAAGAATGAAGGTATACCAAAGTCGACCATTACTATACCTTCGGATAATAGGATGCGCGAAAAAGAGATGGTATTGTAAGGGTTATCATATGAAAGGCTTGGAGAAAGGAGGGAATATGGTAATGAAGTGGTTGGTGTTGGTTCATGTGTTATCGGCGCTTATCGGGATCGGTCCTACATTTTTCGGACACGTGCTGCTCAGAAACAACCAAACGCTAGAACAATTGAGGCACTCCATGAAGCTGGCAGGCAGGCTAGATTTTTTTCCGAAAATTGGGGGCACCATTGCGGTAATAACAGGTATTTTGCTCATTTGTCTAAACGACTACGGTCCTGTTACGCAGCTATGGCTGATCGGATCGCTTGTGCTCTATGTTCTGATTCAAATCGTCGTTATCGGGTTTATGGCTCCAACGCAAAAACGTCTCGCAAAATGGGTGTTTGATGCCTCGAACTTGAGCAAAGTCGAGCTTCCGCAGGAGCAGAGGGCCATTCTCTCAAGAGCGAATTCACTGTATTATGTTGCGTCAGCAATGGGCTTGTTATTATTTGTGTTTATGATTATTAAACCTAATTAATCGAGAAAATGAAGTGGAATAATTCCATTTATGAGGAGATTTGAAATGAAGAAAACTGCAACTGTATTGTTACTTACTTTTACCGCTGTTTGGATGTTAATAAGCTCCGTATTTGCCGCTGATAATGCAGCGACACCAGACACTTGGCAAGTGTCCGTTGGTAAAGAAACCCCGGCTGCTTCACTTGATTCCATGTTCCCTAAAGTCATATTTATTCATGAAGGAGATAAAGTCGTATTCACGAACGGTGCTATTGCAACCCCGCATACCGTAACGTTCCTAGCCGGCCAAACGCCTCTTACGACTCAAGATCCAACTCACGCGATTCCCACTGAACCAAGTGGTGGAAGCTGGGATGGCAAGGCGCTGCTGAACTCAGGCATTTTGGTTCCAAAGCAATCCTATGAAGTTACCTTTACGACTAGCGGGGCTTATTCCTATTATTGCGTACTCCATCCAATGATGGTCGGTACGGTAGTCGTGCTGCCGAAGGGCCAGCCGATTCCTTCGAAAGTAGAGCAAGCCGCAGCCGCAAAGGCACAGGAAAATGATCTGATATTCCAAGCGAGCTTGCTGGAAGGTTCTCATGAAGCCCAATATGCAGTAAACAAAGATGGTTCTTTGACCTATAAGATAGCACTTGGTTCGGGAAATTCCACTTTCTCTCATAACCGCATGGTCCCTGAGACGGTAATTGTAAACCAAGGAGATTCTATTACCTGGACCAACCTTAGCCCTTATGAGCCCCACTTTGTTACCTTTAACAAGCCCGCAGACCTGAATTTCTTCACAGAAAAAGGCGAGTTCAATCCTAAGTTTATGCCGCCGTCTGGCGCCAAGGAGTTTAACGGCACTGGCTTCACCAATTCGGGTATTCTCTTGAACACGCAGTCGTATAATCTGAAATTTACGAAGGTGGGAACCTTTACTTATGAATGCTACTTGCATTCGGGTTCCAAGATGAGGGGCACCGTAGTTGTTATTCCAAAGGGTGCAATCAAGCTGGTAGTAAACGGCAATGCAATTGCTAATTCTGCAGGCGCACAATGGAAAAATGAAGATCTGAACGTCGATGTTGTGTCCTTCACCAAAGCTTTGGGCGGTAAGCTCGTAATCGATAAAAAAACCAATAAATATACGATCACAGCAAACGGAAAATCGGTTGGAACGGTTGGAACTACGCTAAAAGGCACAGTGTATGTTTCTGCAGAAAAAATCGTACATGGTTTGGGTGGAACTTATACCTGGAATGGAGCAACACAATCCTTAACGGTTACGGTCGGTGCAAAAGCCGCTGCTGCTTCTACTAGTCACTCGCATTAAAGCTTGATGCTTATAAATTTCATACGACAATAGAAAGGGAGTTTAATGACTCCCTTTCTATTCATTTTTACCCCTCGAGAGGAAGAATACGATGATTAACAATACCTTTTTACAGCGTGGAATGAAAAAGCTTTTACTGGCGACATGGGTCATGACGATTATTTTAGCTATTCCTTTGTCCTCCGCAGCAGCCGAACCCACAACGATAAAGAAATTTCAGCTCTATGCGACCGATGGCTATATGACGCTGCCTGATGGTGTCCAATTATATATTTGGGGGTATAGCTTTACGAACGAGCCTGGGAGCGCGACCTTTCCCGCCCCTGCATTGGAAGTGAACGAAGGGGATCAGGTTGAAATTACCCTTACGAACATCGGACCCAAGAAATCGGGAATTAAACGGCTTGCCCATACGATTCATTTTCACGGATTGGATACCGACCAGCAGAACGACGGAGTTCCACATACTTCACCAGCTATTCAAGTTGGGGGAAGCTTCAAATACCAATTTACGGCCAAGCATGCGGGCTCTTATTTTTATCATTGCCATGTAGATACGATTGAGCATTTGCAAATGGGGATGTATGGAGCATTCATTGTGAAAGCCAAGAACGGCATTAATCAAGCTTGGACGGGTGGTCCGTCCTTTGATAAAGACTATGTGTTAGTGGTAAACGAAATCGATCCTGTATGGCATAAAGCGGTAGAGGAAGGAAAGCCGTATGACAGGACGGATTTCCGCCCTAAATACTGGACGATCAACGGTAAAGCTTACCCGGATACAGAAAAAGACCCCACGAGCTATATTGATGGAGTAGTCGGAGAGACAGTCCTCGTTCGGTTGATCAATTCGGGGTACGAGCCGCACAGCTTTCATATGCATGGCTATCACTTTCAGATCATTGCTTCAGATGGCAGGCCGCTGCCTGAGCCAGTGACGAAAGATACCGTATTGATCGGGCCCGGCGAGAGGTATGACCTTCTCGTTACCTTCGATCAGTCGGGGATGTTCCCTTTCCACAGCCATAATATCGTGGACAATACGAATAACGGCACATATCCTGGTGGTTTACACACGATGATCGATGTCAAGGAAAATACGCCTGATTCTTCGCCTATGCTGATGACCATTCGTTTGAAAGCGGGTCGTAATTCGGTAACGGTGAACGGCGAGTCCATGCAGCTACCTCATTCGCCTGTCGTGTTGAAAGGAACAACCTATATTCCCGCCCGGTTTATCGGGGAGATGTTAGGTGCAGAGGTGAAATGGCTGCCAAAGGAGAAGTCGATTATTTATGCAACGGATAAAACGACGATTCAGTTATGGGTGAACAGCAGCCAGGCTAAAGTGAACGGCAGACTTGTTTCCTTGCTCGCTCCTCCCAAGGAGATCAAGGGAACAACAATGGTGCCTCTCCGTTTTATTGCCGACCAATTAGGAGCAAAGCTCAGTAAGGATAGCAAGACGGGAGAGATCATCTTTACGGGGGCGATGAGTGCTGCACCAGCGCCGTCACACCAATCTCATACCGAGGGGGGAACCTCGGGCGGTGAGACCAACGGGAACAGCGAGAACAGCGGTACGGACAGTGTGGATCAGCCAACGAACTCCGATCCGTTGACCGTCAATATCACCACCTCTTTCATGCCTACGAAGCTGACGATCAAGAAGGGGCAAACTGTCAAATGGGTGAATAAGGATACACAAATCCATACGGTTTACGATCTTGAGGACAAATTCAATAGTCCCAACATCCTTCCTAATGCCGAATTTTCTTATACCTTTAAGGAAACGGGAACTTACACGTATTATTGCTCCACCCATCCGAGCATGGTGGGAGAAATTACTGTGACTGACTAGTTCTTGCTATGTCTATCGATTATAGTTTTTGCGGGGAAGTATCTCCTTACGGTTGTTTGCTCCACCCCGTAAAGTGAAGATAAGCTTTGTAGTCAATTCCGATTACTTTACGGGGACCCCGGGTTGAGATCGTGAAATCTGAATGGGTAAACTCGTAACAAGGAAATTTCACGATCTCAAAGACAAACGCTTCGCTCCTACAGGAGATACTTCCCCTCTTTTTCTCATCGATTACGGTTAGTAAAAATACAAAAAGAAACCTCTCTTTGTTAAATGGAAGTGTCGAGCAACCATTTAAGAGATGAGGTTTCTTTGTACATTCAGGCGATTAACGATGTGGCTACTCAGTCTACAAACGCCAAGTAAGCAACCAGCAATAACAATACTCCACTGATAAGTGTTCCAAATTGTCCAACATTGAATTTTCCGATGCGGATATGACTCATTTTTGCTCCAAAGACAACACCAGCCCAAACCGTTACAAAGCTACCTATTGCAGCTAATACGGATAATAAGAGTGGCGAAAATCCAAGCAGACCTGCTCCAATTCCATTCGTTAAAGCATTTGCCGAAAGAGCGACTCCTAGAACAATGGACTCAAGCAAACTAATACTTATAACCTGGTCTGACATGGCGATTCCTTGCGCCTGGTTTTTTCGTGGAACGGCCAACAAAATAATACGAAGACCAATAATGACCAAGATGAAGGCACTAAGTACCACGGGAAATATCCCAGGTAGTATTTTGGAAATCCACATCCCGAAATAGATACCGCACACGCTGAAGAGAACACAAATTACCGAAATCAACATGTTTGAATAATGACTGATGCGGATATTACGTATGCCATAAGACAATCCTACACCCAAATTATCAATGCTCGATGAAAATGTTAAAGCTGCAATAATAAGCCATGATGCCATAATACTCAACACCTCCAAAGTTTTAATTTATCTCAAAGCATTATATTAGGTATGTTGAAGAAAGTGCTTGCCCTTAACTAATTTTGTTGAAAAAAATGAAACATTCGAATTCATTCCGTTGAGGTTCTTTAAGTGGGGCACTTAATGTGTTGATATTTCATCAACGTTTTGATGAATAAATGGCACACCTCCTCAACAGTTGAATAAAGTGTTAGAAAATCTAAGACTTTCATTCAGCTTAGGGCGGAGGCCATAATATGGAGTATGTTAAAGCTTTCTTTGAATAATGGAAAAATCTAATCCTAACCCGGATTAGATTTTTTTTGCTCATTGACTATGACGACCGTCATAATATATGATTATGACGGTCATCATAATTGTGTTCAGAAAAAGGAGAATTAACTATGCCAATGATCGATGTGTACACACCAGAAAATCTCTTCCCTGCAGATGCAGAAAAGGAATTAGGAACAGCTTTGGCTCATGCCGTTCTTAGGGCAGAAGGCGTTGCTTCACCTAGTCCATTTCATCTGGACAATACAGCAGTTTTTATTCATCGGCTTAAAGCAACGGACATTCATACTGGAAGTACAAACTCAGCGAATAATGTACGAATACAAATTATTACACCACCTGGTGCACTTAATCGGGAGGGACAGAAGCAAATTACGAAGGAAGCGACAGAAATTGTCGCGCGGATTTCTGGTGATGAGACGCTTTTCAAGCGTACCTGGGTCATACTTACCGAAGCTTCCGAAGGTGGGTGGGGATTGCAGGGAACCGCTTTTGGGGTTGAAGAATTTAGTGCGCTGGCCGCTCGTGCAGCCGCTGCTAAGGCGGCACAAGAAGCCATAAAGGAGTAAGGGATTCAAATAAAATATCGTGGCCTGTAAAACTGCGTGTTCCTTTATGGAACTGTAGAGATTACAGGCTATGTTTCTTTTAGAGCAGGAGAGACCTACATTATTTGGTTTCCTGATGTGGGTTAGATACGCTCTTTATCATTATAAGTAATTGCTCCGCTACCATATCGAACGTATCGAACGATTTTTGCGCTCGACTGATGGCTACTGCGCCCTCGCAGGAAGCGATAATGACATTCGCTAGCCCCTTTGCTTTTGCTAGGTCCAGACCACCAGCATTAAGCAGTGCGGTTAAATGGTCACTCCATTGCTGGAACACAGCTGCGGCTTGTTCCAACAAGTCTGACGAGTCCGATTCTACAGTCACCGCAAGCACAGAGCAGCCCATTTCAAAATTAGAGTGACTTAACAGCATTCTCCATAGCGAGATGAACTTCTCAGCGACGATTTCAGCGGGTTGACCTTCAAGGGTGTTTAGAAAGCTTATAGCACGTTTTCCAGCTAGTTCAACTGCTTCTTTGACAAGCTGATCTTTACCTTCAGGAAAGTGGTGGTAGATTGAACCTCTAGGTGCTCCAGTGGCTTTCATAATTTCAGTAAATGAGGCGGCATGCACCCCTCGTTGGCCGAGGAGCTTTACGGCACCTTCGATCATTAGCTCTCGAGATTTTAGAGTCATATTTACACCTTCCTATTGCCTAAGCGCATCTGGCTTACAAGATTCTATAGTAACGATTGTACATTTCAAATATGCAAACGTACAGATAAAAGCTCGTAAATTTGCTCTCGTGGCAGTTTGCGAGTTTTTTATATGTAATTGCAATCTCTACGCTACCTATCTCCAAACTAGGCTGTTCGCTTTACTTCTCAGCTGTTGGATTGTAGAATTCAATTAATCATATGTAAATTATGCGCATTTACTTCATATACTTACCAAAAAGGGAGTGTACTTGTGAACACCGAGAATTGCGTTACAACTGACCTGAATCTTAAAAACACAGGCTTTGGATACACTTTATCACTAATAGGTGGTAAATATAAAATAGTTATTATTTATTGGTTAGCGGAACATAAAGTTATGCGGCACAATGAGCTCAAAAGATGTATAGGAACGATTTCATTCAAAACGTTAAGCATTATGCTCAAAGAACTTGAAGCTGACGGTATCATTCACCGTGAGGAGTATCCGCAAATTCCTCCCAAGGTGGAATATTCATTGTCTGAAAGGGGACGCTCCCTTGTCCCTGTACTCGATATGATGTGTCAGTGGGGAGAAAATAATCGTCCAGTCCTCGCGTTTAAGTAACCTTTTATTTATATTGACTCACCTATGCGACCCCGAGCAGGTCGCTTTTTTTATTCTCATATCATCAATAACACTCTCTTATACGTTCATTACTTACCTAAATGTGCGTACTTACTTAATTAAAGTTTGTAATATATACTCGATCTCAGAAGAAAAATAGATAAAGAGAGTGGTTGATTCCATGAAAACATTAATCGTTGCTGCACATCCAACTATAGAAAGTTCATTTATTCACAAAAGATGGTTGGAAGAGCTGAGGAAGTATCCGGAAGAGTTTACGGTTCATGAGTTATATAAAGAATATCCTGATGAAAAGATCGATGTTAAGAGGGAACAAGAGCTGGTCGATGCTCATGATCATTTAATTTTACAGTTCCCCATTTTCTGGTTTAATTCCCCACCGTTTCTTAAGAAATGGTTAGACGATGTATTTTTAAGTGGATGGGCTTTCGGTAAGGGTGGAGACAAGCTAAAGGATAAGAAAATCAGTTTTGCTGTTTCTGCTGGCATTAAATCCGAAGATTTTTCTTCCACGGGCAAATATAAGTACACTTTAGAGGAGATATTACGTCCTTTTGAAGTGACTTGCCATTATATTGAAGCAGACTATAGACCGTTCTATGCATTCTATGGAGCGGAGCATAATCCATCAGTTGAAGAAGTTGGCGTAAGTGCTGAAGAATATGTTCAGTTTGTTAGATCTTTGTGATTTCCTGCTTGAGTGAAAATTAAACCTCCAAACATCCATTTTCTTAGTGGGTTTGGAGGTTTTTTTACTTGTCTCTTATGAGTTTTCGTTTTTCTTTTCTGAGAGAAGGGAAACAATATCAGCCATGATCACTTCATTGTTCATTTCATCGCCCATACTGTAAACTTTGCGCACTTTTTGCTCAGAATCAATCAAATTAAGCGAAGTAACGGTATGTACGAATTGACCATCGCCCATATTTTGAACCATAACACCGTATTGCTTGGCAATCTCCTTCGTCGCTTCTTCTTCTCCCCGAAGCACATGCCAGCCGGACATATCCATTTTCATCCTATCCGCGTACTTCTTCAACATTTCAGGTGTATCCTGCTTAGGATCGAAGGTGATTGCGACGAACTGTACTTCATTCCCAAACAAACCTTGCTCCTTTAATTGCTCCTGAAGCTGCACCATTTTATACGTCGTTAGAGGACAGATATCGGGACAGCTTGTAAACATAAACTCCATCAGAACGATTTTGCCCTTGTTATCGCTTGCGTTCACCTGCTGGCCGTCCAAATTCGTTAATGCAAATTCAGGTGCAGACTGTACTACTGGTAACGCGGTTTCTCTATCCTTTGAGCTGTACAAGAAATAAACAATTAGCACTAACATAAGGACAGACAGCAGTAATGGAAAAAAATAGCTCTTTAATTTTGTGCTCAGTGAAGGGCACCTCCTGAATCCATTTCCTTGGTAGGACGTTATTGATGAGATGCTAGCCAGGTTGTGACTGTAATAAGCTCATCCTCAGATAGACGTTTCTCAAAAGAAGGCATTCCTCTTCTACCATTTTTAATCGTTTTGAAAAGCTGCTCTTTCGTCAGAGATGACCCGATGTGGGCTAGCTCAGGTCCGATTGCGCCTTGCAATTCGGCTCCGTGGCATGAAATACACATGCTTTGATAAATCTGTTCGGAAGTCGCGGCATCCACTGCTCGCTCTGGAACGGTAAATGCAGTGCCTTCTTTAGCCTGCTCTTCCTTGTCTGGCAATCCTGTCAACAATAAATAGACTCCAAATATACACGCACAGGCAACCAATCCGGACATCATCCACTTCGACATGTTGTTCCTCCTCACAATTAATTTCATCCTCCATATTAACAAGGGATAATTCCACTCGCTATAGCTCTTAAGAGTCAGACCCGTAGAAATCACATTCACATAGTTGTCATTCGTATGCCACGGATCGGACACGTTAATGACTCGTTGGAGTCATTATTCCCGAAAGGGACTTAGATATAATAATGGCATGAATGTGATTAATTTCACATTAAGAAAGAAGGGATAACGCAATGGATATTGTTGATTTGGCCAGACTCCAATTTGCTCTTACCACCGTTTTACACTTTGTATTTGTTCCTATTTCGATTGGTTTATCGCTGCTTATTGCCATTATGGAAACCTTGTATGTAGTTAAAAAGAATGAGCTGTACAAAAAAATGGCGAGGTTCTGGGGGAATTTTCTCCTTATTAATTTTGCTGTAGGAATCGTAACCGGCATTTTACAGGAATTTCAATTCGGAATGAACTGGTCCGATTTCTCCAGATTTGTCGGAGATGTGTTTGGAGCACCATTGGCTATTGAAGCGCTGCTGGCTTTTTTCCTAGAATCTACTTTTATTGGTTTATGGGTCTTCGGTTGGGAACGATTGTCGAAAAGGGTGCATCTCGCGTGTATGTGGCTAGTATCTATCGGTACGATGCTGTCTGCCCTCTGGATTCTGGCAGCCAACTCGTTCATGCAGCGACCTGTTGGATATGTAATCAATAACGGTCGGGCCGAGATGACGGATATTATGGCATTGCTTACGAATGGGCAGCTGCTATGGGAATTTCCACATACATTGTTTGCAGCATTTGCAACAGGTGCTTTTCTGGTCACAGGAATCAGTGCATGGAAGCTGGTGCGTAAGCAGGAAGTCGCATTTTTCACTTCCTCCTTCAAGATCGGTATAACGGTTGCGCTAATTTCCTCGCTTGCAATTGCGCAGTTTGGGCATGGGCAGGCGCAGTACTTGGTGGAAACGCAGCCGATGAAGATGGCGGCTAGTGAAGGTTTATGGGAAACAAGCGATGATCCAGCTGCATGGACGGTAATTGCCTCAATTAATCCTGAGGATCAGACCAACAGCTATGAATTAAAGATTCCATATATTCTAAGCTTCTTATCTTATAGCAAGTTTTCGGGAGCTGTGCCTGGTATGAAGGATTTGCAGGCAGAATACGAGCAGACATATGGACCGGGCAACTACATTCCACCTGTACGGACGACATTTTGGAGCTTCCGCATTATGATCGCAAGCGGAAGTATGATGATTGTGTTGGGGCTGTACGGTGCATATTTGGCAATCCGTCGAAAGCTCGGAAATCCGAACAAGCTGTTTATGCGACTTATGTTTGCAGCCATTGCTCTGCCGTTCATCGGCAATACGGCAGGATGGGTGATGACGGAAGTGGGACGACAGCCATGGACGGTATTTGGTTTGCTGCGTACGGAGGATTCCGTATCTCTGAATGTGTCTTCAGGGCAGCTGTTGTTTTCAGTCATTTCGTTCACAACGGTCTATCTTCTACTGCTCTGCCTGACAGCATATTTATTCGCTCGTGTTGCCCGTAAAGGTACGATTGAAGAACATCAAGAGCGGGATAAAGACGATCCGTTCGATCAAGGAGATGATTCCATTGCCCTTAAATGAACTGTGGTTTGTGCTGATTGCAGTATTGTTCACCGGTTTTTTCTTTCTGGAAGGGTTTGATTTTGGCGTAGGCATGGCTACCCTTTTACTCCCGCGGAGCGATGGGGAGAAGCGAATCCTGATCAATTCGATTGGTCCATTCTGGGATGCTAATGAGGTATGGCTTATTACAGCGGCAGGTGCGATGTTCGCCGCATTCCCGCATTGGTATGCGACCTTGTTTAGCGGATACTATGTCCTGCTTACCTTCCTATTACTAGCCCTCATTTTTCGTGGAGTGGCCTTTGAATTCCGGGGTAAAGTGGATAAGCAAAGCTGGCGGAAAATGTGGGATGCGGCTATTGTGATCGGGAGCGCCGTGCCTCCATTGTTGTTTGGCTTATTGTTTGCCAGCATGATCAAAGGTGTCCCAATCGGACCCGATATGGAGATGACAGCTGGCTTTACTGATATTGTAAATGGTTATTCGATTGCAGGAGGTGTGACCTTGGTAGGGCTTTGTTTGCTACATGGGTTCACCTTTATCACCCTGAGGGTCGAAGGAGAAATGCGCGTGCAAGCTCGGAGATGGGCTGAAAGGCTTTTACCCATCGTAGCGGGACTCCTGGCTTTATTTACAGGATGGACATTTGTAGTAACGGACCTATTCGAGCATCGTGGCAATATGCTTCTTCCTTTGGTCATCCTCGGTTCGATTGTTTGTGTGCTGGCTGCTATCTTTCTCAGAAAAGGCAGGGAAGGATGGGCTTTCGGCATGACAGGCTCGCTTATTGTTCTCACCTTTGTATCGATGTTCGTTGGCTTGGCTCCGAGATTGATGGTGAGCTCGATTCAAAGTGCTTATGCTTTAACGATTCAGAATGCTGCTTCAAGCGAATATACGCTCAAAGTCATGACGGTAGTTGCAGCAGCGCTACTGCCGTTCGTACTGGCCTACCAGGCATGGAGCTATTTTATCTTTCATAAACGAATTACTAACAAGGATCATCTGGAATACTGATGGACAAAAACTGGTTTCAACTAAAGGGATTCCGTCCCGCTATGCTGCTACTGAGCGGGATGTCTCTCCTTCAGGGAGTGCTGATTGCTTTACAGGCGGTATTGCTGGCCCGGGCTATTGCCTTGTTATTCGAAGGAAAGGCTGTCCATCAATCTTACGATTTCCTTGCCTTGTTCTTACTAGCATTTGGAGCGAGACATACCGTAGTTTGGTTGCAGCGCAAAATTGCCGGTCGTTTCGCAGAAACAGAAAGCATATCGGCAAGGCAGCTACTGGTGGAACAACTGTTCGAACGTGGACCGACCTTTGCTGCTAAGGAAGGAAGCGGAAAGCTAGTTACGCTGGCTCTGGAAGGCATCGACCGATTTCGCAGCTATCTTGAACTGTCAATTCCTCGAACATTGGATATGCTGTTCGTCACATTAATTCTCCTAGTCGTCGTGTATTGTCTTGACGTTGTATCAGGGTTGATTTTGACCGTTGCTATGCCTGTACTGATCGGTTTTTTTATTCTACTTGGCTTGGCAGCCAGAAAAAAGGCGGACAAGCAGTGGCAATCCTACCGTATGCTTTCGCAGCATTTTGTGGATTCCTTGCGCGGACTGGAAACGCTGAAATTTCTAGGGCGTAGCCGTGCGCATGGGAAAACGGTGGAGCAGGTTGCAGATCGTTACCGCATCTCTACAATGCGCACGTTGCGGGTCGCATTCTTGTCTTCTCTCTCACTCGATATGTTCAGCATGCTATCCATAGCATCTGTGGCAGTTGGCTTAGGGCTTCGGCTAATTAACGGCGGGATTGGGCTGGAGGCTGCGTTGGTTGTTTTACTTCTAGCACCAGAATATTTTCTTCCCGTAAGGATGCTTGGGACTGACTATCATGCTTCCCTTGATGGGAAGGAGGCGTGGGACACAATTCGTAAGGTAAGCAGTGAACAACCAGTTCCTGAGTCTCAGGAAACGGAGAGTTATAAGTGTTCGGAGATAGGCTCTGATATTCGCTTAGTACCTATAGAATTGTCCCGTGTGCAGGTGAATGGCGAGGATGGGAAACAGTTGCTCAAAAATATATCGGTGCAACTCAAACCGCATCATAACCTTATCGGCATTGTTGGCGCAAGCGGAGCAGGGAAATCGACGTTGCTTGGTGTACTGGGCGGATTTATTAGACCCGACAGGGGCGAACTTAACCTCGATGCCGTACGAATAGAAGAAAGTAATCAAACAAAAATTCAGCAGCAGATCGCGTATATTCCGCAGCATCCGTATCTTTTTAGTTCGACTCTGTTGGAAAATGTCCGGTTTTATGAACCGGATGCTACGGAGGCGGAGGCAGTTCTGGCTATTGAAATGGCAGGATTAAGCGAGGTTGTAAGGGACCTTCCGCATGGCATCTTTGAAAGGATAGGAGAAGGAGGTCGGGCGCTTAGTGGCGGACAAGCTCAGCGAGTCGCTTTAGCTCGTGCGCTTCTAGGCAAACGGCCGATTATGCTACTGGACGAGCCAACCGCACATCTCGATATTGAGACGGAATGGGAATTAAAGCAAACGATACAGTCGATCTGGCGCGACAAGAGAGTATTTTTGGCGACCCATCGGTTGCATTGGATGAAGGAAATGGATGTCATTTGGGTTCTGCACGAGGGCTGTCTTGTGGAGGTCGGGACGCATGAGGAGCTTGTTGCTCAAAAAGGCGTATACAATGAGCTTTTAATGGCAGGCAGCGGGGGAAGGGGAGGCAATTATGCTGGATACGAGGAATAAAGGTTGGATTGCGCCCTACTGCAGGAAGTATGCCGGGCTTCTCGGAGCTGCAGCATTGCTAGGGATAGCTGCTGTGTTAAGTGCGGCTGCGCTGCTGTTCACATCTGGCTATTTGATCTCTCGATCCGCGTTACGACCGGAAAATGTGCTGATGGTCTATGTCCCGATCGTGCTTGTACGGGCGTTCGGATTCGGAAAAGCTGCCTTGCAGTATGCAGAACGATTGGTTGGGCATCACGCCGTTCTGCGGATTTTGTCGACGATGCGTGCAAGATTATATCGCCAGCTTGAGCCTCAAGCGCTGTGGCTGAGAAGCCGGTTTCGAAGTGGGGATCTGCTGGGGCTTGTAGCCGAGGATATCGAACAATTACAGAACGTGTACCTTCGGATCGTATTGCCTGCCGTGTCTGCGCTGTTTGTTTATGCGTTAAGTATTACTCTATTAGTAAGAATAGATGCTACGTTTGCCGGGTTGATGGCGCTCTATGCAGGATTTTGGCTATTTGTCGTCCCGATCATATCTTTACGGATTTCTGCTTCAAGGAGACGTCACTTCAAACTACTGAAGAAAAGCCATTATCAAGAGCTAACGGATGCGATCTTCGGCTTGGAGGATTGGGTGCTAAGCGGTCGGCTCGGAAAATGGTTAGAAAATTATCGACAACAGCAGGCTGTGACCGCGCAAATCGAAAAAAAGCTGCGCCGCAGAGAGTGGCGTATGCAATGGTTCTCGCGCTGTGCTACAGGAGGAGCAGTCGTTATGCTGGTGATTTGGGCCGGAGGGCTTGCAGATCAAGGTAGAATCGACGTTACCTGGATTGCGGCGCTTGGGCTGGTAGCTTTTCCACTAATGGAGTCGATCGTCCGCGTAACAGAGGTAATGAACAGAATACCGGATTACGAGGATTCCATTGAAAGGCTCAATGAGATCGGGGATATTGTGGAACCGCAGCAAGCAGCTTCGAGTCAGTGTTTGGAAGCTGCTGCGCTAATGCTAGAGAAGCCCCCCATCGATTTAAAGATGGATTCCGTTAATTTTAGTTATCCTGGGGCCCTGAATCCGGCCGTTCATAATCTTTCCTTGCATGTTCCGCAGGGAGGCAAGCTCGCAGTACTCGGTAGAAGCGGCGCTGGAAAGTCCACGCTACTGCACTTAATTTTGGGCGAGCTGCAGCCGGATCAAGGGCAGGTGACGGTCAATGGCCAGTCTATTCAAGAGAACACCGCTCTTTTTTCGGTATTGAACCAGAAGCCCTATTTATTCAATACAACGGTAGCGAACAATATAAGGCTCGGAAGAAGCGAAGCCTCCGATGAGGAAGTCCGTTATGCGGCAGAACAGGTGGGATTGCATGCGATGATTGAATCACTGTCGGGCGGCTACGATACTCGTATGGAGGAAGCAGGCCGACGGTTCTCAGGCGGAGAGCGACAGCGTATTGCGCTGGCGCGTGTCCTTCTGCAGAACCTTCCCATTGTTGTGCTTGATGAGCCGGCTGTTGGTTTGGATCCGATTACTGAAGCCAAGCTACTGGAGACGATATTTCGTGTGCTGAAAGGAAAAACGCTTATCTGGGTTACGCATCATTTGCTTGGTGTAGAGCAAATGGATGAGATCATTTTTATGAATAAAGGTGCTGTGAGTATGCGGGGAACGCATACTGAACTGCTACGTCATCATGAAGCGTATCGGCGGCTGTATGAGCTAGATCATATTGAGTAACTATACGTGATTATGGAGTATGTTGACGTGACTTTGTTATAGATTCAAAAGGGGGACGAACTGTGATTACGTCGAGTTTCCGTGTGCTTATCGTCGATGACAATGATCAGGCGAGGGAAGGTATTCGCACCATCCTCAGCGCAGATCCAGTATTTGAAGTTGTGGCTGAAGGGAAAAGCGGGATGGAGGCTCTTGCTTTAACGGAGCAATGGATGCCGGATTTGATTTTAATGGATATTCGTATGCCTGGGATGGATGGTCTGGAAGCAACGAAACAAGTCAAAGAAAAGTACCCCTATGTGAAAATAGTGATGGTTACGGTTTCGGATGACATTGCTCATTTGTTCGAGGCACTTAAGAAAGGCGCTCAGGGGTATTTGTTGAAAAATTTGACTCCCAAGTCATGGCGCGAATATTTGAAAGCGATCGCTGTAGACGAAGCCCCCATGACAAGGGAGCTGGCTTTTCGAATTCTTAAAGAATTCTCACAAGTCGATAAACCTCCAACAGGATCTGATCCTTTAACCGCACGTGAAAGGGAGATCCTTGGTCTTGTTGCCAAGGGACTGTCAAATCGTGATATTTCTTCAGGATTGGATATATCGGAGCATACGGTAAAAAACCATTTGAAAAACATTCTACAAAAGCTTCATCTGGAAAATCGGGTGCAGCTAGCTCGCTATGCATTCGAGCATGGCTGGATGGGGAAGAAATAAAGCACTGAGGGCTACTAAGGGAGCCGCAAAAACTGGTCCACGGTCGAAATAACGCACTGAGGGCTACTAAGGGAGCCGCAAAAATTCGTCCGCGCTCGAATAACGCACTGAGGGCTACTAAGGGAGCCGCAAAAACTCGTCCTCGGTCGAATAACGCACTGAGGGCTACTAAGGGAGCCGTAAAAACTCGTCCGCGGTCGAATAACGCACTGAGGGCTACTAAGGGAGCCGCAAAAACTCGTTCGCGCTCGAATAACGCACTGAGGGCTACTAAGGAAGCCGCAAAAACTCGTCCGCGGCCGAATAACGCACTGAGGGCTACTAAGGGAGCCGCAAAAACTCGTTCGCGCTCGAATAACGCACTGAGGGCTACTAAGGGAGCCGCAAAAACTCGTCCGCGCTCGAATAACGCACTGAGGGCTACTAAGAGAAGCGAAATCGGCTACCTGCGTCGAAATAACGCACTGAGGGCTACTAAGAGAAGCGAATTCGGCCATCTGCGCCGAAATAACGCAATGGATGTGAAACAATTTTTGCATTTAATTCGTTTATTTACCAAGATAGGAAAGAGTGGGTTGGTTAAAACAGCAATCATTCGGTTGATTTTAGTTTCGTAACAACGTAATTAACTGAACAGGGGATGTTTTGAATTGAGGATTAAAGTGACATTAATTTTAATGTTGTGTCTTTCGTTCACAGCTTTAACTGCTTGCGGGAAAAGAAATACGCCTGAGAATAGTTCAATTGCTCCTGCATCACAAGACAACAGTGAAACGAGCATAATCGAGGTGAAAAAAGAAGAAATAGTAACACAACTCTACTCGATCAATCTAAAGGATTATGACAATGGAGATGTAAGCCTGATTCCTCAATATCATAGGGGAGCAATTGCGCACATAACGCAAGAAAATATTCATTCTTATCACGGAGGGCATCATCCATGGCTCGGAGATTCCGAGTCGTACATTGCAACTGAAGCTTCCAACTTGGTTCCAGACGAATACAAGAGGGAGGATGGAATAAAGATAGAATATCTTAAAGTTTTTAAAAAATCAGACACTCTCGGCATAGCAACAATCAAGTTTAATGACGATTTCTTTTATGAAGTAAAGGTTGAGAGCTCAGATCTTACTGGGGGCATCTTCATAATAACCCAAATTGACCTGCACACGTTTGTAAAGAAATAATAGCAATAAATGATTATGTTAATGATTGATGCCCCTTCACAGATCACTCTGCGGAGGGGCATTCTTAGTCAGCTAGTAAGGCAAAGCTTTTCACGATTTCTGCAAAATTCTCAACCTGTGCAGCCTCATTGCTACGAAGTCGGCAAATAGCGAATTGTATAGTAAACATCGAATCCATCAGCGGAATATAGGTGATGTCATTAGCGAACAGCTTGCTCATGCAGCTGACCACGAGGGCAATTCCAACTCCGGCAGCTACGAGACCGATTACGGCCTGGTCATTGGCGACCTCTTGTACGATATGCGGACTAAAGCCGGCTTGTCGGCACGAGAGGACGAAATAGTCGAACAGAACAGGCGAATTGTTGCGGTTTAGGATGACAAAGGGCTCATTGGCCAAATCAGACAAGATAAGCTCCTTTTTTCCAGACAGGTGATGTTGTTTGGGCAGAGCGACGACGATAGACTCTGTTGAGAAAGGAAGCCAATTCATACTCAATTCACTATGCTTATCGTTCAAATAAACGGAAAAGCCAATATCGATTTCCCCTTGCTGTAGCTTATTCTCCAGCTGGTGGGGATCCAACTCTTGTAACACGATCTCAACTTCGGGATAACGCTCGCGATAAAGGCGAACAGCACTCGGAAGAATACTGTACAGCATAATGCCGAAATAACCGATAGTAAGCCGGCCTCTTCCTCCGCATTCTGCTCGGATCGCTTCATCCACTCCTTTTTGCAAATGCTTGAATACAAGGTGAACCTGCTCTAACAAAGCCTCACCTGCCAAAGTCAATTCAACCTTGCGCGTCGTTCGCTTGAATAATCGAACGCCAAGCTCTCCCTCCAATTGGCCAATCTGATGGCTTACCGATTGCTGAGAGGCATGTAGACGCTCAGCAGCTCGGCCGAAATGCAAGTGATTGGCTACTTCTGCAAAGTATTTAAGCTGCTGAAGCTCCATATTGTTTATCTCCTCATAGGCTTGTATCGTTTATGTATTTCCGTATTATACATTTCTGATTGTTAATCGACAAATTATTAGCTCTTTTTATAGTAAATCATCCTCACCTATACTTTGTTAAGGACAACAAGATATTTCGTATAGGGGGGACAGCAAAGTGATCGCAGGAGGAAGTACACAAGCAAAAGTAGATTTAAGCGCAATAAAGAGAGGCCCTATCATAGTGGCTTTGATCATCGGTGCTTTTGTAGCGATTCTGAATGAAACGCTAATCGGCATTGCATTTCCGGATTTAATGAAGGAGTTTGGGGTAGAAACCTCAACTATTCAATGGCTGTCAACCGTCTATTTGTTGGTTATCGGCATACTAGTTCCAGTGACGGCATTGCTTCAGCAATGGTTTACGACAAGACAGATGTTTTTATCCGCGATGCTTCTATTCCTTGTTGGGACGGTTACATGTGGATTTTCTGGTTCATTTGAGCTTTTGTTAATTGGAAGAATCGTACAAGCAGCAGGAACTGGATTGTTAATTCCTGTCATGATGAACACGATTCTTATCGTGTATCCACCTAATAACCGTGGAGCGGCGATGGGGATGATTGGTCTTGTACTGATGTTTGGTCCGGCAATCGGTCCAACCTTATCTGGGCTCATTATTGATTCGTTGTCATGGCATTGGCTGTTTTTTCTCGTCATACCGTTAGTGTTGCTCTCCATTGTATTTGGTTTTATCTATTTAAGAAATGTTTCTGATATTACAAAACCAAAGGTAGATGTGCTGTCGATCATTCTATCAACCATCGGGTTTGGTGGAATTGTGTTTGGTTTCAGCAAGGCGGGTGAGGTCTCGTGGTCGGAGCAAGAGGTCATCTGGTCAATTGTCGCAGGAGGGGTGTCTATCTTACTATTCATCTGGCGCCAATTGGTTGTTAAGGAGCCGATGATGGATTTGCGGGCCTTCAAGTATCCCATGTTTGCGCTGACGATCGGGCTTATGATTGTAATGACAATGACGTTGTTCTCGACGACAATGATACTGCCCCTATATATGCAAAATGCTTTAATGATGACGGCATTCTCGGCAGGATTGACCTTAATGCCAGGAGGCATCGTTAACGGAATCATGTCTCCAGTGTCAGGCAAGCTCTTCGATAAATTTGGTCCTAGAGTGCTCATCTTACCAGGGCTCATCATAATGGCGATTGCACTCTTTTTCATTTCCGAAGTCGATCTTGATACAACGAAAGGTACATTAATTACGCTGCATGTCATTCTGATGTTCGGAATTTCAATGATTATGATGCCAGCGCAAACGACGGGATTGAATCAGCTACCCAAGAGGTTATATCCTCACGGGACGGCTATCATGAATACGATGCAGCAGGTTTCGGGCGCAATTGGAATGGCATTGTTTATTAGTATTTTTTCAAATGGGACAAAAAAATATTTGCAATCGTCTGTGGATCCTTCAGTGTTGGAGGAATCGGCGAAGGGGCTTGTATTCGGGATGCAGGGGGCTTTCCAAATTGCCTTTTACATTAGTCTCCTTGCTATAGTGCTAGGTATTTTCGTCAAGCGGACCAAAGCGCCAGAAGAAGGACGGAGTTAGGTGTTATACCCTAAAGCCGTCCGAAGGCTTGGGTGGACAAGGGGCTAGTGATCTTCTCCAATTAAACGATTACGCCCAGCAGCGACACCAAACATAAGCATCAGGATGACTATGACAAGAAGTACAATTAGTGGTACATTCCACCCGTTGGTCAAATCATGCAAATAACCGAAGAGTATGGGGCCTAACGCAGCCAGTAGATATCCTACGGATTGAGACATCCCGGATAGCTCGGCTGCGTCTTGTCCGCTTGTTGTTCGTAGTCCGAATAATATCATAGCAAGACTGAATGAACATCCTGAACCAATCCCTATTAAAATCGTCCATAGAAGAACCAGATGATTTCCGGAAAGTAGCCCTCCAATCCCAATGAAGAAAAAGAGAGACGTTATAATCATAAGAGAAATTTGATTTTTCATGCGCCCAGCTAGAATAGGTACGATGAAGGTAACTGGAAGTATAGCGAGCTGCATAAGGGAAAGTGTCCAGCCCGCTAAATCTGAGCTTATTCCTTGAGTTTTGAGAATATCTGGGAGCCATGAAATGACTACATAAAAAAGCATGGATTGAAGCCCCATAAATAGGGTCACTTGCCAAGCGAGAGAGGATTTCCACAAATTCGTACGTTTTTCATTAAGCATGGCTGTTTTCGCTTTTTGTTGCTGGCGTCCCAATTGAGGAATCCAAATGAGAAGGGCTATAACTGCCAATCCCCCCCACAGACTCAAAGCGCCCTTCCAGCCTAAACCTGGTTGATTAGCCAACGGTACACTGATTCCTGATGCAATAGCACCGCTAAGATTCATCGCGACGGAATAAAGGCCAATCATAATTCCGATTTTCAAAGGATACTTTTCTTTGATCAGGCTTGGCATCAATACATTGCAAATGGATATCGCAAGACCCAGAACGACCGTTCCGATTAGCAGTGAACCGATATTCCAAGATGAACGTAATGCAATGCCGATGACCAGCAGGAGTAGCGACCCAAATAGAACCGGTGACATTCCATATCTGCGAGCTAGCTTCGGCGCTAGCGGCGACAATAAAGCAAATGCAATTAAAGGAAGAGTGGTTATTAAGCCTGCTAATGTATTCGAAATGCCTAAATCTTCCCGAATGGTCCCTATTAAAGGACCTACCGAAGTTAAAGGGGCACGTAAATTAGCCGCAATCAAAATAATGCCAAGGAGAAGTAGCCAGCCTGTAGAGTTAGAACCCGCTTTTGTTGAGTTGATTCTAAGTTGCTCGGGTTCCATTTACATTTCCTCCATCTCGATGACCATAACTATTTTTAGGTAAATTAATAAGCACATTGAATTGATCCCCATGAACTTCGATTTTGATATTCCCGCCATGCAGCTCAACAATACTTTTAACAATGGCTAGACCTAGCCCAGAGCCTTCGGTGTGACGTGATTCGTCTGCTCTTTTGAATCGCTCGAACAACTCTTCCGCTGTAAAATCGATCTCATAGGACGTCGTGTTTTGTATTTTGAAGAGAACGCTATCTTCAGATTCATCCAAATAAATAAAAATTCTTGTACCCTGAAGGGAGTATTTTTTGGCGTTGCCGATCAAATTCTCGAATACACGCCAAATTTTATTGCCGTCTAAATTCGCATAAATATGTGACTTAGCTATTCTTTCTCTTACCTCAAGGGAAGAATCATCAAAATTATGGCTAAACTCAGCAATGGCCTGCGTTAGCAATGTAGAAACATCGATATATTGAATATCTAGTTCAATTGCACCGCTGGTCATTTTGGACACTTCGAAAAGGTCTTCAATTAATATTTTGAGCCTTAAAGATTTTCGGTCTAGAACTTCAATATAAGCTTGTGCTTTTTCTGACAGATGCTCTTCCTTCTTTAACAAATCTACGTAGTTAATAATTGAAGTTAGTGGTGTTTTTAAATCATGTGACACATTAGTAACGAGCTCGGTCTTTAATCGCTCGCTTCTCATTTGATTTTCCAACGCATTTTGATATCCAAGCTTCATATTATTAATGTAGCCTGCCAGCTTGGACAGAGGGCCAGACCCAGTTTGTTGAATCGCAAATTGAATGTTTCCTTCGGATATTTTCTTAGTTCCGTGAATGAGCTCAAGGAACCGCCGGAATCTGCTAATGACATAAGGAATGACAAGTAAAACATACAATACCTCATAGAGAATGAGTCCAGCGCTTTCATTACTATTACGATAAGTAACTGATCTCCAGACACAAATCCCTAGTACAGCTGTTAATATGAAAATAATGATTATTCTAAGTGTGACTTTTCTATCGTTTATTCCACCGTTCCACCATTGAAAATAAGATGAAACGATACTTACTCGCCAAAGATCTCGTTTATTAAAGCCATGAGTCAACATGTAAAATCCCTTACTCACAATAATTAAGAAAATAATTGTAGGTATAAAAAAATTTGAGAATCTCTGTATTTGGTATCCTGAGTAATAGCCTGCAATGAAGAAGGGAATATCGGTAAAGTAGATAAAATTCCATAATGCTATCGCGACTAATATGACACTAGCATCAACAGGAATCCGTATGCGTAATTTATTTTTTTTCAATTTTGTATCCAATTCCCCATACCACCTTTAAATATTTTGGATCCTTGGGATTAATCTCAATTTTCTCGCGAATTTTTCTTACATGTACAGCAACGGTATTATCTGAGGCAAAGATGGGCTCATTCCAAACCCTCTCATAAATCTCTTCGATCGAGAATACTTTTCCTTTATTATCCATGAGCAGCTCGAGAATTTTATACTCCTTCGGTGTGAGTCTGACGTCCTCGCCATCGACTTCAACTGTTTTGGAGCTTTTATTCAAGACAAGTCCCCTTACTTGGATGATCTCTTCCTCATTCGTCTGATCATTCATCCGAAAGGCTCCTAAATTAGTAAACCTTCTTAATTGAGATCGAACTCTTGCGACTAGCTCTAACGGATCAAATGGTTTTGTTATATAGTCGTCTGCTCCCACATTGAGTCCGAGAATTTTATCGTTGGCTTCCGACTTGGCCGAAAGCATAATAATCGGTATATTTTTACTTTCTCTAATAATAAAAGTGGTCTTGATACCATCCATTTGTGGCATCATGACGTCCATTATGATCAGATGGATCGTCTCTTTTTCTAATATTTCAAGAGCTTCTGCGCCATTGGAGGCTGTAAAAACGTCGACACTGTCGCTTTTTAAATAAATAACTAATGCTTCTCTTATTTCCAATTCATCGTCCACGATCAGAATGTTACTTTTAGACATTATTATCCACCTTCATAATGATAGTGCTTATACTAACCCGTGTAGTGAAAATGTATTCCAAAAGCTGACGTTGTTAGTCTTGGCCACCTTAAGTGCTAGTTTATCTGGGGAAATCTCTAAATCCGTATAAAACCCATGTACCCCGAAGCTTTGCAATAATTTCATTTGGGGTTTGTCATTAATCGTGTGAACGTAGCTTTTTATACCTAGTTTATTTAATGAGTGAACGAGATTTGGATTTAGAAATACGCGATACGCAGGCATGGCCACCACAGAAAACTGCTTGTCCTTCACAAAATCAATGATGCTTGCTGCTGAAGCTCCAGATTTATATAACGAATAAATTTTATTAGGAAAGGGGTATACCTTCATAATAACATCGTACATGTCTGGATTATAAATTTCAGGAATTATTCGTTCTAATAGAGAAGAATCTATAAGGGTAGCTTGCTTTACTATAAATTCAAATTGCTGCTGAATTTTCTCTTTGCTTGTTTCCTTAGTGTCTATAATCAAATGAAAATCAGGATATTGCTGCATCAATTGAAGGATGTCGATTAATGAAAGTGGATGAAATTTACCTAATATAGGTGAACTCTTAAATTGTGACATCGTTAAGGTATGACTAGTTTTGTTAAGCATATCAGGTTGTAGCCGTGGGGACCAATCATGTCTTGCGACAAACTCGCCATCGGCTGTTTCTAAGAGATCTACTTCGAATAAGCGATATCCTCTGTCATAGTTGGCTATGAATGCCTCATAGGAGTTAGTTTTGCTTGCACCATCTATCCCTCCTAAAGCATGCGCAATAAATTCATTTTTCTCCCAAGCGCTTGTATGATTTGCTGGAGCCTGCTTATCCCCCATGGACCAGATAAAACCCCATCCCAACCAGATCATACAAACAACGATTAATAAGCTTAGGCACACTATTTTTTTATTCATTGTTATGCTCCTCTCAAATGCCGATGTATGCAATACTACAGGGCTGATCTTAAGAGGGAGTGGAGAAAAAACGAATGAAAGTATGAAGTTTATTGAAGTGAAAACTAAAAAACCCGCCAAAGCCCTTGATTATACAAGGATTTTGACGGGTTGTGATTGATTCGAATTAATAAGAGCCGATTGATGCGCCAGAGGTGGTCGCGGATTGGGAAGTTAAAACAGCCTTGTAAGTGCCGAGTGGTTGACCCGTCGCGATCGGATACCAGCCACCGACCGATTGATTTGCACCGATGGAAACCGATGTGCTGCCGACGTAGACGTCACCCGATCCAGTTACACGATAGAGCGCGATGTTCATCGAAGTCGGGGAAGTCGGGTTCGAATTAGTAAAAGCGCCGCCGACTCGAATATTTCCGGACAGGTTATCTTGAACGAAGGTAGCAGTGAAGGTTTGTGTAGTCGCCGAAATGGTTGTCTGTGCGGTAGCCCCAGTACCATTCTTAGCAACGATCTTGATCTGGAAGGTTTGCCCTGCCCCTGCGCCAACTGAATAAGTCGTGTCCGACGTCGTCGCGTATAGAGAGCCGTTTTTGTAAATATCGTAGCTAACGGCGTTCGTCGCTGTCCAGCTCAGGTCAATCGATGACACGGTAGTCGTGTACGTAATAGCTGGAGCCGTCGGGCAGCCTAACGTAGTGACGTTCGTAGATGAGCTACCGAAGCCAGAACCAACTACGTTAAAATTGTAGGATGTGCAGGGTGTTAAGCTTGTGACGTCGAGCACGTTGTAGCCAGCTCTCGAATCCAGATAGACGTTGTTTTTGTAAATTTGCACGAAGCTTTCTCCGGGCTGGAACGTCCAAGTTAATCTGAGGGATGTTTCTGTAATGTTCGACGCGGTCGTGTTAGTGGCTGCATGGGCGGTAAATGCGGGAACGAGTGATAAGGCCAGCGAGAAACAGAGCAACCATTTTGTGAAACGATTACGCATGAGTAAATACACCATCCTTTTTCGATTTAATTGTGTTTGTCATACCCTCTATCACTTTTACTCCATTACACAATCCCGCGCAGATGCGCGTCTTCCAATTATCAATTTCCCTCCCTTACCTTTTTATGGGTGATTCAACATGAGATTACCACTAGCTAGAGGGGGCAACAAGATAGCGGAAAACAATCCGTAATAACGAGCATTATTCCCGTTGTAGAGCACATCTTTCGTCAACTGTGAGAAGCTCTGTTGTGCAGACCATTTCTTATTAAGGTACTATTGACGATGTTGGTTTACATGTTTAATATTTCTATAAAAGATATTGGTTAAATTAGGGGTTGATTAAGGCCTGAAATGGAAGCGCTTCATTATGCGACCTATTGTGGAAAATGCGTTCGTCCATGGGGTGAACTCAATTAGCTATGGGAGTGTTGTGGGACGAGGATCGTCATTAGAGTTCCAGCTAAACTGTAATTTCGCGAATGTTATATATAGAAGGAGGAGCGCAAATGCGTCTAAAGTATACTTCCCCAGCACAGGTGTGGACAGAGGCAATTCCGGTAGGAAACGGTCGTCTTGGCGCGATGGTTTCTGGCAAGGTAGAGAAAGAGAGTATTTCATTTAACGAGGATACGCTGTGGTCAGGCTTTCCGAATGATGGCAACAATCCACAATCGAAGGAGCAGCTTCCCGAAATGCGCAGACTTGTGCAAGAGGAGCGCTACGAAGAAGCAGATTTACTAGGTAAAAAAATGATGGGCGCCTATACGCAGTCTTATTTGCCTATGGGCGATCTACATATTTGCTATGAACATGGAGATATTTGCGATAATTATACGAGGGAGCTTGATCTTGAGAAGGGCATCACTCGCATCGAATATACAATTGGCAAGGTGCAGTATATACGAGAAATTTATACTTCTCACCGCCATCAGTCGATTGTGATGAGAATGTCGGCGAGTGTTCCCGGAGCGCTTAACTTTCATGCTCGGATGGATAGCTCCCTTAGGCATACAACCTTGGCGGATGGGCAGCATTTTGTGATGAAGGGGACAGCTCCAGAATATGTAGCTCCTAATTATTTTGATGTTGATCATCCTATTGTATATGGGGATGTCGAGCAGAATCGTGCGATGAGCTTTGAGACCAGAATGGCTGTAACGGAGCATGATGGCGAAGTAAGGGTAGATCATACTGGTATTCATGTATATGGGGCAAGTCACGCCACTTTGCTTTTGGCAGCAGCGACAAGCTTTAAGAGCTTTAACCAATTTCCCAGCAAAGCGGAAGAAGCAACCTTGGCGGCAGTTAAACAGTTAGAAGCGGCGATTGATTGCTCTTATGAGGAACTGTACAAGGCTCACGTTGAGGACTATGGGATGCTATATAAAAGAATGGATTTGCAGTTGGAAGAAGAGGATCCATCCTACTCCGATATGACGACAGATTCGAGAATTGAGCTCAACGGAGCGAACGATTCTGGGCTGGTGACCTTGCTATTTCACTATGGTCGTTACTTGATGATTAGTAGCTCGAGGGAAGGTACTCAGGCGGCAAATCTACAAGGAATATGGAATAAGGATACACGTGCTCCATGGAGCAGCAACTGGACGCTGAACATTAATGCGCAAATGAACTATTGGCCAGCGGAAATTTGTAATCTGACAGAGTTACATGAGCCACTATTGCAACTGATTGAGAACTTATCTGTTACCGGCAGTGAAACAGCCCGGATTCATTATGGCACACGGGGATGGACAGCACATCATAATGCTGACATCTGGGCGCATACCGCTCCGGTTGGCAATTACGGCGATGGAGATGCGGGCTGGGCATTGTGGCCGATGGGAGGAGTATGGCTATGCCAGCACTTGTGGGAGCACTTTGCCTTTAATCGTGACATCGATTATCTAAGGAACAAAGCTTACCCTGTCATGAAGGAGGCAGCGTTGTTTTGTCTAGACTGGCTGATTAAGAATGATGAAGGGTTATGGATTACCTCTCCTTCGACATCGCCAGAGCATAAGTTTAGAACCTCCACAGGAACGGCTTCCGTTAGTGCGGCAACGACGATGGATATGTCCTTGATTTGGGATTTGTTCACTAATTGTATAGAAGCAATTGATATTTTGGACATAGATCATTCCTTCCGAGAAGAGCTTGCTGGGGTTAAGGAAAAGCTTTATCCGCTGCAAATCGGTAAGTATGGGCAGCTGCAAGAGTGGTATCGGGATTTTGAAGACGAGGATGTTAATCACCGTCATGTTTCGCATCTCTTTGGCGTATATCCGGGACGACAGATTACGGAACGCACATCGCCGGAAATGTTCGCTGCAGCTAGACAATCGTTGGAGCGTCGCGGCGATGAGGGGACAGGCTGGAGCCTTGGCTGGAAGATCGCGCTATGGGCTCGATTCAAGGATGGCAATAGAGCTCATCGATTAATTGACCAATTTTTGAAGCTTGTCAAAGACGGTGAAGCAGACAATTATCATCATGGTGGGGTTTATGCCAATTTGCTCTGTGCGCATCCACCCTTTCAGATTGACGGTAATTTTGCGGTTACAGCTGCCATTGCAGAGATGCTGCTGCAATCTCATGAAGGCTATCTGGAGCTGCTTCCCGCATTGCCGGATCAATGGGCCAAAGGTGCTGTTAGTGGACTGAGAGGTCGGGGTGGGTTTGAAGTTAGCATAAAATGGAGTAATGGTCAGCTGAAGGAAGCGGAAATAGTGTCACTTGATGGGGAGCCGTGCTCTGTATTGGCACAGCAGACTTTACGTATTATGGAGGACGGTCGACCAGTTGCAATCGTAGCCGATGATGCAGGTGTGTACCGCTTCCCGACACAAAAAAATTCACGATATGAAATATATGCGGGAATGGAATAGGGGGAAATGTGATGAAGCATAATACGGGGTGAACCGTACCTAATTAAAGAAATGAGGCCAACAATGTGGGGATTTTAAGTGGCAATCCTAAGGATGAGCCCATGCATTATGGTGAAATATCGAGCTTGTGGAGTGCTTCGACCGTCGCTAAAGGAATCGTATCCTTCTATCAAGGTTATCTAAACCACGCTGGAGATAAAGATCTCAAAAAATTGATTGTTGACTATATTGATCAAGCAAAGCAAGAAATTAAAGAAATAGACGAAATACTTCAGGACAATGGTATCGTAGCAGCTCCAATGATGGCGGACAGGCCTAAAGTGAATCTTGAAGACATACCGGTGGGTGCACGATTCACTGACCAGGAAATAACGGCTGCTTTGTCTGCGGATACTGCGGTAGGGCTTGTTGCTTGTAGCGGGGCGATGGCAATGAGTATGCGCGAAGATATAGGTGTTTTATTCGCTAAGTATCATGTAGCTAGATCACTTCTTGGCAATAAGACCCTTAAGCTATTGAAGGAAAAGGGCTGGCTAATTCCACCACCTCTCCTTGTTAAACGACCAGAGCCAGTGAAGGTTTGAGATTAGTTTCTTTGTGGGGCCTCTAATTGGGGGCCTCATTTTTTGCGACCGCTCGTACCGCCATCTCAAGATATCCCATATACCGGGTACCAACATCCCACCACTTGCCTTATTCCACTACCGCATCCAACTGCCTACCACCCACATTCCGCTTTATCCCGCATATCCCCTCGCCAAGCAGAGAGTACAATTAAAAATATCGTAGTTTCGTAGGAGCCGCTGCAGCATATCATTTTTAGGACACAAGCCTTCATTAATATACCAATAGACTAATTCAATTGTTAAAAAAAGGGTGATTATGCCTGATTATAAGCCATAGTTCCTGATATAAGACTCTATTTCCAGTTATAGAACTTGTAACTTGAGGGCCTTCAATTTATACTTTCCCGTGAGAGTGAACCCTAGAGGGTCAAGGGAGAGATACGAATGGTGCGCTTTATACCCAGACAAAAATATATTCGTATTTTTCTAGTGCTGTGCATACTGTTTTCGCTAGTGTCGATTCCTTTTGTGTATATTATTACTCGGCAATTTTCTACGTATGCGATGAAACAGATCGACAAGGCGAACGAAATTGAGGTTGTACATGCACAAGAGAATGCCCAGTTTCTGTTAAAGAAAATGATTGGATACGGTCTGAATATGTATCAGGACAAGAGCATCCAGGTTTGGCTAACGGATAAGGTGCAAACGCCGGAGCATCAGATGGATGCGATGAAAGCGGCTGCCAACTATACGACGACTGAGCCCTTCATAGAAAATATTTATTTGTTTAATATGCGCTCGGAGCATGCGATTAATCTAAAGTATGGGGTTACTTCGTTTGAGCTATTTTCTGATCAGGTTATTCTTGAGCTTGTTGGGCAGTCCAGAAAATCCTATTTGAATTTCTTTACGTACGATACGAACGGACAGACGAAGCTGGCGCTGATCATTCCGACGGTGCCTTCTGGGCAAAAATCGTTCGGCTATTTGGTTATGCTCATGGACATTCAACTGCTTCAGCAATATTTGCTTAAAGACAACCAGTCATCGGGAACGAGGTCCTTTATTCTGGATCACAATGGGCAGGTTATGCTTGGTTCAAGCGACTCGGATGAGCTGTATGCTGAGCTGGCCAAGAAATCGACTAAGGAGAAGGGGAGCTTCTCTTATAATGACAATGGTGAGCTGTGGTCTGTCCAATATGCGCAAATCGAGCCACAAGGATGGACCTTGTATCAAACGGCTAAGTATAATCTCATCATTGCGGATTTTAATTCTTTTAGAAATAAAATGCTGCTATTCGTCGTGTCCTTCGTGGTCTTAATGTTGGGTATTCTGTTCTGGAATTCACGCCGTACTTACAAGCCGTTCTCCCAGCTTGCGGATCAGTTGGAGATGAAATTCGGTCTGCAGCTAAGAAGCGAGAGTAATGATGGTCCGAGGGAAGAATATAAGGTTATTCGTTATGGGATTGAGATGCTTGCTAATCAGGTTGATAAGATGGATACATCCATGCGAGAGCATAAAAGTGTAATCAAGCTCGAGTATTTAAGGCAGTGGATTGTTCAAGGTAAGCTCATTGCCCCTGTCGAGCAATATCTCCGTGAGCAGACGAAGTTGTTCGAAGGGGACGGTCTATATCTCAGTGTAATTAGAATTAACGGATATAGCCTTTTCGAGGACCAGTACAATTTTGCTTCCAGAAAGCTGATGAAATACGCTATTGGCAACATCGCCGAAGAGATTATTAATCATTATGGACACTCGGCCTCTGTCGATTTGGGTGGAGATCACTTAGCCCTGCTCATCTCTGGCTCAGATATTCCAATGAACAAGCTAGTGGAAACCCTTGAGGATGTCGGAAAACAAATCAACAAATGGACGCGGATAGACGTGACAATCGCTGTTAGTGGACAGTATCAATTTGGCGATGATCTGCGGAGTCTCTACAACCATATTCATGAATTAACGATGCTTAAATTTATATCCGGAGCAGATAAGATTTATTTGGAGCAGGATTTTGAGGCTTATATGGAGCGGGTTCAGCCGCTTCCCGATGACAAGCTGCTGGATGAGCTGATTAAGAGAGTTAGATTGGGGAAAACGGAAGAAGTTACAGCGAGCTTGGGACAAATTTTCGGACATATGCAGACCATGCACTATGCGGATAGTAAGTTTCAATTATCTTTGATTTTGTACACGTTGTTCAAAACCTTCAATAAGCTGCCGTCTGTCGAATCCGTTGAAGGAGTCGAGAGTATTTTGGAGAGGTTCGATACACTGGGAGGAATTAAGGGTTGGCTGGAGCAGGAGCTGTTTGAGATTATGGACGACCTAAACAACAAGAAGGGGTCCAGCCGCCGAGATGAAATTGTAACCGAAGTCGTGGAATATGTGAAAACCCATCTACACGATCCGCTGTTGACGATTGAGGAGATTTCGGAGCATGTATCCTTGTCTACACGTTATATCCGCCAGCTATTTAAGGAAGTATTCGAGACGACGCTGTCCGATTACATTATGGAGGAACGCATCAACAAGGTTAAAGGTCTCCTAGAAACGACCAACTGGACAGTAACAGATATCGGCGAACGCTCCGGATTCCAGACCAAAAGTCACTTTTTTACAACATTTAAGAAAGCAACTGGCATGACTCCTAGCCAGTATCGGGATAAGTCATAATAGGCAGAAACTGCAAATCTTAGTAGCCGTGAGTGCGTTATATGCTCGCGGCTGCTGGAATTCGCTGATCTTAGTAGCTCCCAGCGGCCCCCACCAATCTCCGTTTCCCCACCATTAGTCCGCTTCCAGCATCTTGCAGTCCAACAGTCCTCGATTTCCTCCAATTAGTCCGTTCTCAGCGGCTTGCAAGTCCTCCAACCCCGGTTTTCCACCAATTAGTCCGTTCTCAGCGGCTTGCAAGTCCTCCAACCCCGGTTTTCCACCAATTAGTCCGTTCTCAGCGGCTTGCAAGTCCACCAACCCCGTTTTTCCACCAATTAGTCCGTTCTCAGCGGCTTGCAAGTCCACCAACCCCGTTTTTCCACCAATTAGTCCGCTCCCAACGGCTTGCAACTCCTCCAACCCCGCTTTTCCACCAATTAGTCCGCTCCCAACGGCTTGCAAGTCCACCAACCCCGGTTTTCCACCAATTAGTCCGTTCTCAGCGGCTTGCAAGTCCTCCAACCCCGCTTTTCCACCAATTAGTCCGCTCCCAACGGCTTGCAAGTCCTCCAACCCCGCTTTTCCACCAATTAGTCCGCTCCCAACGGCTTGCAACTCCTCTGACTACGTTTTTCCACCAATTAGTCCGTTCTCAGCGGCTTGCAAGTCCTCCAACCCCGTATTTCCACCAATTAGTCCGCTCCCAGCGTCTTGCAGCGCACCAAACCTCGTCTTTCCACCAATTAGTCCGCTCCCAGCGTCTTGGAGCCCACGAATCCCCGTGTTTCAACCAATTAGTCCGCTCCCAGCGTCTTGCAGCCCACGAATCCTCGTCTTTCCACCAATTAGTCCGTTCTCAGCGGCTTGCAAGTCCTCCAACCCCGGTTTTCCACCAATTAGTCCGTTCTCAGCGGCTTGCAAGTCCTCCAACCCCGCTTTTCCACCAATTAGTCCGCTCCCAACGGCTTGCAAGTCCTCCGACCGCGTCTTTCCACCAATTAGTCCGTTCTCAGCGGCTTGCAAGTCCTCCAACCGCGTTTTCCCACCAATTAGTCCGTTCTCAGCTTCTTGCAGCTTCTCGAACCCTGGTTACTTATCACTTGGCTTTTCCCAGCCCAATAAGGCTTTTTGCCGTTTTGGATACCTCATAACCGGAATAAGAACCTCTAATTTGGATCATTTCAACACCTATTACCCTGTATGAGAACTATACGCCGGGAAGTGCAGCCGCCTATGATTAAGCCACGAGAGGAACACACTATCTAACAGAAGCAGGTGGAGCCAATGAGTTTTATTAGAGAGGTCACGAAAAATAAGTTCTTGTATATATTGGCGCTGCCCGGGCTGATGTTCTTGATCGTATTCGCTTATGTGCCGTTGAACGGACATTTGATCGCCTTCAAGAAATATCGGTTAGCAGATGGCCTATGGGGAAGCAAGTTCGTTGGATTCGATAATTTCAAATTTTTCTTCATGAGCGCCGACTGGTACAAGGTAACGTTTAATACGGCATTTCTTAACGGATTGTTCCTTGTATTCGGTTTAGGAATCGCTCTTGTACTTGCATTGTTTCTTAATGAAATTCGCCATGCACTCTTTAAGAGGCTAGCGCAGTCGTTTATCTTTATGCCTTATTTCATCTCATGGTTGGTTGTGAGCATGATGGCGTTCGCTTTTCTAAACACGACGGATGGCGTGGTCAACCGAACTTTAGAAGCGTACGGGGCAGAAAGAATCAATTGGTATTTGAAAGCCGAAGTGTGGCCAGCCATTCTAACACTGATTTACGTATGGAAGTTTGCAGGCTATTATTCGATTATTTTTCTAGCTGCTATCACAGGCATCTCTGGTGAATTTTACGAGAGCGCACGGATTGATGGGGCAACGCGTTTTCAACAAATCATTCATATTACCATTCCGTTAATTAGAAGCGTCATTATCGTGCTTGGATTACTGGGTATCGGTCGTATTTTCTATGGTGACTTCGGAATGATTTATGGAATTATCGGCGACAATAGCGCCTTGTATTCTACTACGGATGTTATTGACACCTACACGTATCGTTCACTTCGGGTATTGAGTGATTTCAGTAAATCCTCTGCCGTCGTCCTTTACCAGTCCGTTATGGGATTAATTACAATCGTCATTTTCAATCTATTAGCCAAAAAAATCGACAAGGATTCTGGCTTGTTCTAAGGAGGAGTAACACGAATGAAAACGAAAGTCCGGGAAGATAAGTCCATACTGGAAAAAAGCTTTGTCATCGGCATTTACGTGTTCGTAGGGCTATTCGCCCTCCTATGCATCGTTCCGTTCTGGCTAGTTGTTATTAATTCGTTCGCTTCGGAGAGCAGCATCAAAATCCATGGTATGCAGCTATTTCCGAAGGAATTCTCATTATATTCCTATCAATATACAATGGCAGGCAAGCAAATTCTCAGCAGCTACATGGTTACCATTACCGTAACAGTCGTCGGAACTTGCTTGGCCGTACTAATTACGTCTATGTATGCCTATGTGCTAGCCCACCCTAAAGTGAAATACCGAAACATTTTATCCTTCATGACCTATTTTACGATGGTTTTCGGTGCTGGATTAGTCGGCTTCTATATTCTCATAGCGAACACCCTTGGACTGAAGGATACGTTATGGGCGCTAATACTTCCTTATATGTTAAATCCCTTCTTTGCCTTTATTATGGTGTCGTTCTTTCGAACAATGCCTTACGAGATTAACGAGGCAGCTACGATTGATGGAGCCAATGACCTGACCATCTTCTTTAGAATTATTTTGCCAATCTCGAAGCCCGTTATTGCCACTGTAAGCTTGTTCTACGCTCTCCAATACTGGAATGATTTCTATTTGGCGCTCTTGTTCATCGACAATCATAATCTTCACCCACTGCAAATTATGATTCGCCAAATCATATCGAACGTTAATATCAGCTCCTATGTCGGAGGTAGTCAAACCTCGTATTCGCAAGCGGTGCCGACATATGGGGTGCAGCTGGCAACAGTATGCTTAACGATCGGTCCTATCATTTTCTTATATCCTTTTGTGCAAAAATTTTTCGTCAAGGGGATTACAATTGGAGCGCTAAAAGGTTAGGCTTATCCCGGAGATATCCGGTTGAGCATAGATAACAGATCACAACAATCGGGAGGTTGAAGCAAGGATGAAAAAGACACTCGCAGTAGGTTTATCGGTATTATTACTTATGCTTACAGTACTCGGATGTGGCTCCAAATCTGAAAACAAGGCTAATTCTGAAACAAATTCACCGTCGGCAAGCCCGTCGGCTAACTCCTCAGAAAAGCTTTCCCCGGTAACATTAAAGATTATTTTGCCTGGTGACCGTCCTGCGGATATGGATTTGATTATTGCGGAAGCGGAGAAAAGAATGGCAGACACGATTAATGTGAAGCTTAATCTTGTATTCGTACCTTGGTCTGATTTGGCCTCGAAGACGCAGGTTATGCTTGCATCCGGTGAGGACGTAGATCTAATCTTTGACGCCCCTTGGCTGCATATGGAGCAAATGATTGCTTCTGGTTACTACGAGCCGTTAGAGGATTTATTGGCGAAATACGGACAAGATGCGGTTGCGGTTAGATCCCAGCAAATGTTCGATGCTAACAAGTTTCTAGGAAATATCTATGCTCTCCCACTCGGAAACTCTCATCTTGCTGGAAGAACGTATTTAGTTCGCAAGGACCTCAGAGAGAAATATGGCATACCGCCTATTAAATCTTACGAGGATTTGATTGCAATGGCCTATAAAATTAAGGAAAACGAGAAAAATATTATTCCGATTCTAGCCAAAGGCCAGCCTGGTCAGAAAGATTCGGCTTGGGGAGCATTCAGATCCTTCATGACCTTCCAGCCAGAAATTCTAAGATCGGATGCGCTAGGTCAAAGTATTATTCTTCATTACAAAAATAACGATGGAAAAGTATATAACCTATTTGACGAGATGGACCCAGTAGTCTGGTCATGGATTGAAGAAGCGCGCAAGCTGTATAACGAAGGCTTGATCCATCCAGACGTGCTTGCAATCAAAGACGCGGATACTGTGTTTGAATCGGGAAATGTAGCGATATACGCTACGAACGAATTCGGTGTGCCTACGAAAATGATGACTTCTATTCCTAAGAACGTACCCGGTGGCGAGCTCGAAGCTGTAACCTTCATGCCTTTGGAAAAGGGTAAGGTCACAACAAACTTTAAACAAGCTAATTTCCAGGCTATCCCGAAAGTAAGCAAAAACAAGGAACGCGCCATGATGTTCTTGAACTGGACTGCTAAGAAGGAAAACTATGATCTGTTAGCGTACGGAATCGAAGGTCGGAATTACGAAGCAATCGGAGATGACCAATATCAAAGTCTTCCAGATAGCAAATACGCGTTTTTCCCGTATGCGTGGATTTGGAATCCGACATTGGATCGCTTGAACGCTGGCTTCGACCCTGAAGCGATTGAGCATTACAAATTTAATGCTAGTGCAGACAATTTGATTACAAGCGCACTAACTGGCTTCTCTTTCAATCCGGAGCCTGTAGCGAACGAGGTTTCCTTATATAGCGCAATCGAAGATAAGTATTATTCCTCTTTATTCAATGGAGTGTCTGATCCGCAGAAAACCTGGGACAAGCTGAAATCCGAAGGCGAAGGTTATCTGAAAAAAATCCAAATCGAGCTGCAGAAGCAAATCGACGAGTTCTTGAAAAAATAAACAGCTTTAATTCGAGGGACATCTACAGGGTATTCAGCTTATAGCTGGATACCCTCCTTCATACACAAAGAGGTGACACATTCATATGAAAAGCAAGAAGCTTCAGTCCCAAGTGTTATATGGAGCTGACTATAATCCCGAGCAATGGCCGATTGAGGTCATAGAACGGGATGTCGTGCTCATGAAAGAGGCAGGAATCAATGCAGTGACTCTAAATGTATTCGGCTGGGGAATGATTGAACCGGTGGAAAACTGTTACGATTTCAATAAGCTGGACTATGTGTTCGACTTGCTCGAGCATAATGGGATCGGCGTTGTATTGGCTACTCCGACAGCCGCACCTCCTTCTTGGATGTTCCAGAAGGATCCCACGATGCTGAAAGTAAATGAGAATGGTCAAAGGGTCGAGCATTGGAGCCGGCAGGCTTACTGTCCTAACCACTCTTTATATAGAGAGAACATTCGCAATATGGCAAGAGTGCTAGCGGAACGATATGGGAAGAGATCTAATCTACTGCTGTGGCATATTAACAACGAATGTATTTTGCATTGCTATTGCGATTGCTGTGCAGCTGAATTTAGAACTTGGCTGCGCAATAAGTATGAAACGTTCGAACGCTTGAATGACTCTTGGCAGCTGCAACAGTGGAGTCTCGCCAAAACAGACTGGGAGCAAATCAGACCCCCAATCGGAGGGATGACTCACACGAGCGCAAGCCTGGATTATCAGCGATTTATGTCAGACAGCAATATGCAGGGCTTTCTAGCAGAGAAGGAAGAGATCATTCGGATTACGCCGGATATCCCTATCACAACCAATTTCTATTCCATTGATTTTCTCGGACAAATCCATCATCAATGGGCGCCACACTTGGACGTTATTTCTTGGGATTCTTATCCACCGCACAGGGATTATGCAGTATGGGCAGCATTTCAGCACGATTATTTTCGTAGCTTGAAGCAAGCTCCTTTTCTTCTTATGGAGCAAGCCTCCAGTAACGTGAATTGGAAGCCTTATAACCCAGCTAAGCGGCCCGGAATGATGAGCTTGCAAAGCTATCAGGCGGTTGCCCGTGGGGCCGAGGCTATTATGTATTTTCAGTTCCGACAAAGCCGCGGGGGTGTAGAGAAATATCATAGCTCGCTCGTAAGTCATGGTACGGAATCTGACAATCGGGTATTTCGGGAAATCAGTAAGCTTGGCCATGAGCTGGAAAAGCTAGACAAGGTTCTTCAGACTCGTATTCATGCTCGAGTAGCCGTCCTATTCGATATTACATTGATGTGGCTGGTGAACTGGAACAAGACAAGTCAGGACATCGATTACCGTAGCACCGTGACCGCATTCTATAGACCTCTGTATGAAGCAAACATTGCGGTGGACATCGTTCATCCGTTGGAAGACTTGTCGGGCTACGACGTTATTGTAGCACCAATGCTTTATATGTTCGAAGAGGGCGTTCCGGACAATTTGCGTTCGTATGTGGAACAGGGCGGCAAGCTAGTCATGAGCTACAACAGCGGAATGGTCAACGGCTGTGACGTTGTGGAATATGGCGGTTTTCTTCGTCCAATTGACGACGTATTCGGAATCATCGTTGAAGAAGCTGATGCGTTAGAGCCTAATATGTCCAATCGGATTGAGTGGAGGGGCAAGAGTCATATTGACAGCTCAAAGAGTTCAACTAGTTCAACTCGCTCAGAGATTTACCGCACCGATAAGTGGGGCGAGGTCGTTCGCTTGAACGGAGCGGAGGCGATTGCCGTATATCTGGAAGACTATTATGCTGGGCAGCCAGCTGTGACGCGGAATGGCTATGGACAGGGAGAAGCTTATTATGTTTCTGCGCATCCCGAGGACAGCTTTATACGGGAGCTGTTGTTGGACGTCTGTTCTACTGCGGAAGTAGAGCCACTATGCCCCAAAGCTCCAAAAGGAGTGGAAATTACCATTCGAGAGGATGAGGGACAACGGTTTATGTTTGTTCTGAACCATCATGCGGCTCCAATTGAGATAGATGTGGGTTGGCTAGAGGGTGCGGCTTGGAAGGATATGCTACAACAGACTAGCATTAGCGGAAAAGTTACTATAGACGCTTACAGCACACTCATTCTAGAGGAAGAGCAGGGCTGATTTTAGGAGGAGCTAGAGAATGAACCGTCCTTGCACCGCTATTGAAATTCAAGTCAATGGCATTCAAGCTGTTGTGTTGGAAAATGAATGGCTAAGAGCTGTTATTCTGGTGGGAAAAGGTACTGATATTTGGGAAATCGTCTATAAGCCGCTGAAGCTTGAATTGTTGATGAAGACAACAGCGGGTTTAGCCGTCTATGAAGGAAGGGACTTTAAGAAGAACAGACTCGCTCATTATGCGGACGGCTATCCAGGAGGCTGGCAGGAAATTATTCCGAACAGAGCTTCTTTCAGCAGCGGAGAAGTGGGTCAGAGAGAAGAAGGAGAATCGGCTGGCGTCCCCTGGGACTATTCAATTGAACAAGGAGACGATCAAAGCGTAACGCTGCGTTGCTCGCTTTCTCTTCCCTATACCCCTCTGACTGTGGAAAAAACGATACGATTGTTGGCGGGAGAGAGTACGCTGTTTATTTCGGAACGGATCGTGAATACGGGGATAAACACTGTTCATTTTATATGGACGCATCATCCGGCATTCGGAGGTCCGCTTGTTAATGAGCAGGCTCAGGTTATTCTCCCTGAGGGTAGTGTAGCGTTTAATATTTTACGTTACGAGGAGGATAGGGAGGGGGCGTTAGTAAGCTTCGAAGAGGAGCCGACTTCCGTCCTTCTGCCTAACGGCGATAGGAAAAGCCTGCTTAAGATTGATCCGCGCAAGTCTATCGGGCAATCATGCTACATCCCTCTTAAAGGATTCCAAGAGGGTGTTGCAGGAATCTATAATCCGAGTTTGAATGTGAAGCTACTGCTTGAATGGGATCACGAGACTTTCCCTTGCCTACGCTATTGGTCCAACAACGACGAAGAGATATATACTTTAGCTTTGGAGCCTTCCAGCTCATGGTTCTCGGATATTCACGACTGCATCCGACATGACAATTGTATTTCCTTAAAGCCAATGGAAGAAAAACGACTATGGATCAACCTCCGTGTGGAGCAGTCTTAGCATGCGGAGGCTGTACCTGAACTCTTAAAGATAAAGCGTTTTCAGATTTTAGCTACAAATGCTAAATAGGTGCTTGACTTTCGGCTAGCTAACTATTAAGATATCCATATAAACATCCTAATGTAATGACATTATGACGTTGAGATAAGGGAACAACACAAAGGGGATTATGCGATGACCGACCTGTTTAGCAAAACGTTAAACAAAGAGGTTCCAATTCCGTATTATTACCAGCTTAAGGAGATTTTGCTGGACTATATAAAGAATCATCATGAAGGCCGGGATCGTCCGATTCCAACGGAAGTGGAAATTAGTGCACATTTTAATATAAGCAGGCCGACCGTACGTCAAGCGATCAATGAACTCGTTGTTGAAGGCTATCTTATCCGCCAGAAGGGTAAGGGCACGTTCGTTACGAAGCCGAAGATCAGCCAGGCATTCTTGCAGGTGCTTGACAGCTTTAATAACGAGATGATTAAGAAGGGGCTTGAGCCTTCGACTAAGATTCTTGGTTTGGAAGTTGTCGAGTGCGATGAGAAGACGGGCGAAGCATTAGGAATTCCGATGGGCAGTCGAACAATTCAATTGAGACGCCTTCGTTTTGCTAATGGAGAACCTATCGTCTATGTCGTCACTTATCTACCGTATGACCGCTGTCATCCGATACTAGACAAGAATCTCGAGTACGAGTCACTGTATGAAATATTACGACAGGTTTGTGGTCTTTCCCTACTGAAGGCCGTTCGTAATCTTGAAGCGGTGCTGGCGAACGAATACGAAGCCAAAATATTGGAGATAGATAAAGGTGCTCCAATTCAGTACATCAAAAGTGTCACTTATTTGGCCGATGAATCACCGATAGAATACTCTCTAGCCAAATATCGTGGGGATAGAAGTCAATTCACGTTCGAGCTTGGAATCAGGTGAGCGACAGTAGCTCACTTCCGTTTTGTGTCATATGTAATGACATAATAACGTATTACTTTTTTTGCAGGATGGTGTAAAAAATGAAAAATAAAGTTGAAACTGTAAAACGTGCTATGTTGGGGATGCAGAGGCAATCTTGGGAGCAAGGAGTTGCTGCCCAGGCTTTAATAGAAAGCGGATACACGGAGGATGCGATCTTGTTGGCGCATGATGCCGTAGTTCGTCAGGATGAATCTGGTCGCCTTGGCGTTACGGGTGATGAGAAAGCGGTTACGGATGCTGCTTCGAATGGAGAGCCTGTACTCTTCGCTTGGCAGCAAACGGGAGATCAGCAATACAAGCTCGCTGCCGACAAAATGGCAAATTATTTGCTTCATATCGCTCCGCGAACGGAGAACGGAGCATTGTCACATGTGAATCATCTTAGTCAGGTTTGGGTAGATTCTTTTTACATGGCACCGCCGTTTTTAGCAGTAGCTGGGCATCCTGAAGAAGCAGTTGCACAAGTTGAACGATTCCGCGAGCTATTGTTGATTAAAGAGAAGGGTATGCACGGACATATCTGGAACGATGGTGAAAAACGATTTGACCGAGCAGATTGCTGGGGAGTAGGAAATGGATGGGCTGCAGCTGGTTTAGTAAGAGTGATTCGCACTCTTCCTGAGTCAATGAACGCAGATAAGGAACGCTTTATCGGCTATCTGCGCGATCTACTGGATTCCTGCTTGCGTTATCAGCGAGAGGATGGACTGTTTCACGATGTTCTTGACCGCCCGGATACATTCGTTGAGACGAATGCTGCGCAAATGTTCGCTTATTCGATCTATTCAGCAGTTAAAGCAGGCTGGTTGGATGCAAGCTATTTGAGCAGTGCGGATCGAATGAGAAAAGCGGTGCAGGATAAAGTTGATGATTATGGATTCGTTAGAGGTGTATGTGGATCACCGATGTTTGATAGATCTGGAACGGCAACGGAAGGTCAGGCCTTTTACTTGCTGATGGAAGCGGTTGCTCATTAATTGCAATAGAACGATGCAGAGGGGGACAAAGGGATGAGCCCTGAAATTCTTTGTTTGGGAGAATTACTAATCGATTTCGTATCGGTTGATGCAGATAAGTCTTTAGCTGATTCCAGCGGATTTGCCAAAGCGCCAGGCGGCGCGCCTGCCAATGTAGCGGCTGGGCTATCGAGGCTGGGAAGAAAATCCGGTTTTATCGGCAAGGTTGGAAGAGACCCGTTCGGTGAATACTTAAAGCAAGTGCTAGAGGATGTTGGAATTGACGTCAGTGGTATGAGCTTCGATGAAGAGGCTCGCACAACGCTATCCTTCGTAGCTAACCGTTCTGATGGAGTAAGAGATTGCATGTTCTACAGAAATCCCGGCGCTGATATGAGGCTTACTCCGGAGGATTTGGATGAATCCATGTTTGCCAACGCAAAGGTATTTCATTTTGGCTCAATTAGTCTCGGATGTGAGCCAGTTCGCACCGCGACAATGCAAGCGCTTGAGTGGGCTAAACGTCATGGTTTGTTAGTGTCTTACGATCCTAATCTTAGACTGAGCCTGTGGAATGATGAAGAACTAGCAAAGCAGGAAATTCGAGCAGCATTCCGCTACGCCGATGTTGTGAAGATAAGCGAGGAAGAGATGGAATTCGTCACAGGAGCCCATACTCTCGAAGAAAGCGCTTCCTATATATTGAATCAAGGTCCGAAGCTAGTCGTTATTACTAAGGGCGGAGACGGTTGCTTCTATACAGATGGACATACTAGCGGTAGCTTTGAAGGACATCAGATGAATGTAGTAGAAACGACAGGAGCAGGAGACGCTTTTGTTGCGGGACTACTTACACGATTGTTGGAGCGAAGAGATCGCCTAGGTCGATTCGAGCTAGCAGTAGATGAGGAAACGATTGCAGCAATCAAGTTTGCCAACGCGGCCGGCGCACTAGCAACTACACGAGTCGGAGCGATTCCTGCTATGCCGACGCCTGATGAGGTGCAGACGCTACTTGGAGAGGAGATCGTACGATGAGACTTGGAGGTTATGTCAAATCGGCTTTCGACGGACCTGAGCAATGGGCGAACGAGGTTCTCCGTCACGGTTACCGGGCAACACCATGTCCCATTGATTATAAGGCAGACGATGCAACGGTTACAGCCTATAAAGAAATAGCACAACGCTCCGACATCGTAATCTCTGAGGTGGGAGCGTGGGGTAACCCGATCAGTCCAGATGCTTCCTTACGCGCTACTGCGATCGAGTTTGCACAGAAGCAGCTGGAGCTGGCTGATCGGATAGAAGCCCGAGTATGTGTCAATATTACTGGCTCCAAAAGCGCGCAGTGGGATGGACCACACTCAGATAACTTTACGGACGATACATTCGCACTCATTGTCGATTCTATTAGAGAGATTATTGATGCTGTGAAGCCTACTCGCACATTTTATGCTTTGGAAACGATGCCTTGGGCATTTCCAGATTCGGCGGATTCTTATTTACAGCTTCTGAGTGCCGTTGATCGGCCCCAGCTTGCCGTTCACTTTGATCCCGTCAATATGATTAGCTCACCACGTGTTCTTTATCGTAATGGACATATGATTCGGGATTTTATCGCTAAGCTCGGGCCTCATATTCGGAATTGCCATGCTAAGGATATCTCAATAGGTAGTAAGCTGACGGTTCATTTAGAGGAAACATTACCTGGGACGGGGCAGCTTGATTATGTCACCTTTTTAACTGAGCTGAGTCGACTTGATCCTGATCTTCCACTGCTTATAGAGCATCTGGACCGAGAGGAAGATTATTTACAGGCGTTCTCTTACATTAAAGGAACTGCTGTGGAGCTTGGAATACCTTGCTGAGAGGAGAAGCCCAATGACAAACGGCGAGAACATAAGACTTGGATTCGTTGGAGCGGGAACGATGGGATTACTCCATATGGAAACGTTCGGACGAATTACTGGTGTAGAAATGAAAGCGGTAGCAGACGTGTCAGCCATTCGTGCACAGGCAGCAGCAACTGATTATGGTTTGGAGAGAGCGTATACAGATAGTTTAGAGCTCATTGAGGCTCCGGATATAGATGCCATAGTCATTAGTGTACCGAACGCTTTCCATGCAGAGCTTGCTTGCTCTGCTCTCCGTGCCGGTAAACACGTGCTTCTTGAAAAACCGATGGCTATGAATGCAGAAGAAGCTCGTCAAGTTCTTCATGCGGAGAAAGAGTCTGGCAAGACACTCATGATCGGGCATCAAATGCGCTGGAAATGGCCATTCCCGGAGGTGAAGCGTCAGATTGCTGAAGGTAAGCTCGGTCAGATTTACTACGTGAAGACGGGCTGGCTGCGGCGAAAAGGAATTCCTGGTTGGGGATCTGCTTATACCTCACAGGCAATGATGGGCGGAGGAAGCGCAGTTGATATTGGTGTTCATATGCTTGATATAGCCCTTTATCTATGTAGCTCAAGTAAGCCAGTCGGCGTGTATGGCGCATCTTTCGGTGAGATCGGCAAGCAGCGTAAAGGAATGGGAACGTGGGGAATTCCGAATCTTGCAGGAAAATTCGACGTAGACGATTTGGCTGTGGCGATGATTCGAATGGAAGACGGTGCGGTGATTCATCTAGAGGTTAGTTGGGCAGCGTTCACTGACGGAGAAGAGAATGGACCTTATGTTCACCTGATGGGGAACCAAGGCGGTGTATCTATCCGAGACAGCGGAAGCCACTGGATGACTGAATGCTTCGATGATTCGGTCGATATACCGGTAGCAGGCGCAGAGGAGCGTGGAGACGAACGGCTAAATCTTGCTGAACATTTTCTACACTGTGTGCGTACGGGTTCAACCCCGATAACGGATGGAAGAAGCGGATTCGTTAACCAAACGATAATAGATGCCTTGTATCTGTCTTCGAAAACCGGCAAAGAAGTACAATTGGAGCTTTAATCACCTTAACAATGTAATGACATACTTACGTGATTAATGATAATAATTACTGGGAAAATAGTAAAACCTATTTAAGGAGGTGGTCCGGCCAGATCGGGTTTGAACGGATGAAGAAGTGCAAACTAAAACGCAGTTACCATTTTCAGGAGGGGTTCACTTGAAAACAAAAAACGCAGGAACGAAGTTTATGGCACTTATTTTGACTTTTTCGATCATCTTGGCAGGATGCGGAGGCAACAAAAACAACTCTGCGAGTGAGAGTCCATCAGCTAGCCCGTCCGGCAGTCCTACTGCTTCTTCTGGCGGAGAGAAATCACCGGCGGATTACAAAGGCGAAGTTACGTTCTGGGCATGGGGCGACTACGAAAGCAAGCTCATTCCTGAGTTCAACAAAGAATATCCGAATATCAAAGTTAACGTAGTTGTTGTTCCTAATGCTGACTACGGCAAAAAGCTACAAACGACAATCGCTTCGAAGGGTAATATGCCGGACGTTGTTTTGTTCGAAAGCAGCGTACGTGGTCAATTCCTAACGCTTGATGCTTGGGAAAACCTCGAAAAGGCACCTTACAACGTTAACCGTGCGGACATCGTTGATTTCGCAATTCCACTCAACGAGAATGAAAAAGGCGAGATCGTAACGCTTCAGGAAGATGCAACAATGGCGGGAATTGCGTACAAGCGCGATCTTGCTAAAGAATATTTTGGCACAGACGATCCAGATGAAATCGAAAAGATGTTTACTTCATGGGACGATTTCATTGCAAAAGGTAAAGAGGTTTATGCAAAAAGCGGCGGTAAAGTTACATTGATGGATGGCATTTTGGAAGGCGGTTTCAAGCTTGTCAGCGGTGAGTACACTGAGCCGTTCGTTAAAGACGGTAAGCTAAATCTCGAATCCACATTCCTTCCAACGTACAAAACGCTTGAAAAAATGGTTGCAAACAACACTGTAGGTAAATACGAAACTTGGTCCGCTCCTTGGAATGCGAGCTTCTCGAGCAACACTGTTATTTTCTACGCGTGCCCTACTTGGTTTGTTCCGTTCGGTATCAAGCCTAACGACAAGAACGGAACGGGTAACTATGGTCTTATCCGCGCTCCAATTGGCGGCTACTCATGGGGTGGAACGAGCATGTCCATTCCGAAGGAAGCGAAGAACAAGGAATTGGCTTGGCAGTTCGTTAAATGGGTAACGTTGTCTGAAAGCGGAGCTACTGCATTCAAAAACTTAAACAATACAGCTACTCTGTACAAACCAGTATTTGAGCGTGAAGGCTTCTACACAGACAAAGATCCATACTTCGGTGGTCAGGACATTATGGCTAAGTTCACTCAGCTAGGTAAAGAAGCTAAAGTTCGTCCGATTACGAAATACGATGACGCCATCCTCTCCTCTAACACAGTTGTTATGAAGATGATGATGCAAGGAGCATCAGCTGAGAAAGCCTATGATGCACTCGTTAAGGATGTTCTGAAAAAAGCACCTGAACTGAAATAGTCATTAAAGAGCAAGTGATCGCGGTGAGGCGCAAGCCTCTCCCGCGTTCATCTTGTGAAAGCTAAGCGGATAGAGAAAGCAGGTGAGTTTGATGAATTCTTTGACAAAGGCGCGCAAAGCGCAACGGTGGGCGCCCTATTTTTTTGTTTCTCCTTTTTTTCTGATCTTCGGGCTTTTTTCGTTGTTTCCCATTTTGTTTACTCTTTATATCAGCTTGACCGATTGGAGCTTAAACGGAGCGTCTAATTTCATCGGCTTCGGTAACTATGCGGAAGTACTACAGGACAGCCGGTTCTACGACGCGCTGCTCAACACAGTTATATTCATGATTATGATCATTCCTCCCCAAATCATTATTGCCTTGTTTATCAGCGTATTGCTGACTAGTGGCAAAGTGCCATTCGTGGGAGCCTTCAGGCTAATCAACTTCTTGCCGTATATTACGACTTCAGTAGCAGTTGGACTCATCTTTGGTATCCTGTTCGACTGGAATTTTGGTACCGTTAATACACTGCTCCAAAATCTCGGCGTCTCACAGGAGAAGATCAACTGGCTTGGCCAACCGGGACCAGCTCGAATTGTTGTTAGCTTGGTGACGGTATGGAAATATTTTGGCTACACAGCTGTTATGTTTCTAGTAGGGATTACGGGTATCAGCCGCCAGCTTTACGAGGCATCTGATCTAGACGGCGCGACCAAGATACAGCAATTCCGCTACATTACATTGCCAATGCTTCGTCCCGTTATGTTATTCGTCGTCATGACGACAATGATCGGGTGCTTCCAAATTTTCGACGAGCCTTACATGCTGTTTACAGGAATGGGAAGCTCACTCATTGGTGGTCCAGAGGGCTCTGCCTTGACCGGAACTTGGCTCATTTATGATAATGTATTTGGTAGCTTATCACGGTTTGGTTATGGATCTGCTATTGCGTACGTACTCTTTCTCTTTATATGTATGGTATCGTTCGTAACGTTCAGAATGATGAATAAGGGGGAGGAAGAATGAGAAGCATCAGAAGAATGACCCCCGGATCGTGGATAGGCTTGCTCGTTATGCTCGTCATTTCCATCATGGCTTTCTATCCGTTTTATTCGATGTTAATTATGAGCACCTATCAATCCAATGATCTGTACACAAGTATTAAGCTGCTTCCCGGCAACTATCTGGGTGAAAACTTTAAGACATTATTTTCAATAGATTTTCTGGCTTACTATAAAAACAGTATAATTGTAGCGATATCTACGACAGTACTGGGCGTGTTGGTTAGCGCTGCTGCTGGGTTTGCCTTCGGTAAGTACAAATTTCGATTTAAAAATGTACTGTTCGTAAGCGTCTTGTTGACCATGATGATTCCGATGCAATTCGGTATTGTGGCATTCGTTATTGAGATGCGGTGGTTTGGCTGGCTAGATACGCTGCTTCCACTCATCATTCCTCCTGCAGCTAACGCTTTCGGTGTCTTCTGGATGACGCAATTTGCCAGAAGTACGATTCCCGATGAAGTTATGGAGAGCGCCAGAATCGACGGTTGCGGTGAAACTAGCATTTTCTTCAAGATCGTGCTTCCGTTTCTGCGTCCTGCATTCATCACACTTGGTCTTCTGTTTTTCCTTTGGTCATGGAACAGCTTCTTCGTACCGCTGATCGTCCTGAGCACGGATTCACTTTATACGATTCCGCTCGGTATTCGTGGGCTGGCTGGACAATTCCGTGCCGATAGCGCTGCACAGATTCTAGGTCTTACTATTGGAACAATTCCAGTACTCGTTTTCTTCGCTATTTTTTCTAAAAACTTGATTGAAGGGCTTGCTTCGTCCGCGGTAAAAGGTTAATTGATCAGTCGCGAACACGAACAGGCCGCCAAGGAGGCCGCACCATGAAAAGTCTTGTCACGGATGGCAAGGGCGGGCTAGACGTCGTTGAAGTAACCCGTCCTGCCTACAATGAATATCAGGCTCTCGTGAAGATGGAAAGCTGCGGTTTATGCCGTGGAACTGACACGAAGCTTATCCAAGGCAAGTTCAAAGGCTTCGATTCGTATCCGGCCATACTTGGTCACGAAGGAGTCGGTCGGGTCGTCGAGGTAGGAAACGCCGTCAAAAGCTTCAAAATCGGAGACTTGGTGCTGCTGCCTTTCGTTGAAGGAATGACAGAAGAGAAGTACCACTCCGGCTGGGGCGCATTCTCGGAGTACGCCGTCGTGGGCGATGCACAGGCACTGATTGCAGACGATAAAGGGCCGGGGAATTCTCTTTTCTCCGAGGCTTATTATGCGCAACAGATTGTTCCGGATGATATTCCGGTAGTCGATGCTGCAATGATTGTTACATTCCGGGAGGTCCTCGCCGCTTGCCGCAGGTTCGGTTTTCAAGCAGGAGAGAGTATCGTTATTTTCGGAGCCGGACCGGTAGGACTTACCTTCGCGAAATTCGCTAAGCTGCTAGGGATGGCCCCTGTTGTTGTTTCCGTCAATCGCGACGAGAAGCTCCAGGAGGCGCTTGATGCGGGTGCTGATTATGCTTTCAATAGTCGCAAAACGGACATTGTGAGTGAAGTTCGCAAGCTTTTTCCAAATGGAGTCGATTACGCGGTTGATGCGATTGGAGCGAATGAGGTTCTTGCCCAATCCATGAAGCTAGTGCGCAATGACGGTAAAATCTGCTGCTACGGAGTATCCTCTGAGCTGAAAATGGAGCTCGACTGGAGCAAAGCCGCCTATAACTGGTCACTACATTTCCTGCAATGGCCATCTAAGCTCGAAGAATCACAATGTCATGATCAGATCATTTCATGGATTCGTTCCGGAGAGCTAGTCCCAGCTGACTATATCTCTGATGTGCTGGATTTTTCCGATATCGGAGGCCTTGGCGACTACTTAGAAAAAGGTCGAATTAACAAAAAAATGATAATCCGTTTTGGATAAAAAAGGGGTATATTTCATATGATAACACCACAATTGTTCGCTAAATTGCCTGAGGATATTGCAGTTACCCCCGATGCTTTTGCAATCGATTCTCAAGGCCGTCTAATTCTGTCTTGTCCTAACTACGCAGATCCAACAAAGCAGGGCTGTCTGCTTCGGTTCAAAGAAGATCGGGTTCCCGTGAAATGGGCAGACGTTCCTCTTCACCCCGAAACAGGAAAAGCTCATCCAATGGGTATCGCTTTCGGTCCTGATGGTGACTTGTACGTCTGTGATAATCAAGGCTGGTCTGGAGCGCCTGAGCTTATGTTCAAAGGACGAATCCTGCGTCTTCGTATCAACGAGGAAGGCGAAGTTGTCCGCACGACGGTTGTAGCCTCTGATATGGAGCATCCAAACGGAATTCGAATTAGAGATGGCTATTTGTACGTGACTCAGAGCCTACTAACTAAAGTTCAGGATCCAAGCGGGCTGCTCGTAAGCTGCGTCTACAAATTCGCTTTGGATGATGAGGATATTGTCGTTACAAATACGTTAGAGGATCCTAACATCTGGACAACATTCCTTACGCACAAGCTGGATTGCCAGTATGGAGCAGACGGTATCGTTTTTGATAAAGCCGGAGTCCTTTACGTTGGTAATTTCGGTGATGGAGCTATTCATCGTATTGTCTCTAACGAGGACGGCACTGTACGCAGCAATGAGGTTTGGGCGCAGGATCAGGCTCAGCTTCAAAGCACGGACGGCATGATTTTCGATGAAGCTGGCAATCTGTACATTGCTGATTTCTCAGCTAACGCTATTGGTACGGTTACGCCCGATGGTAAAGTATCCCGCCTGGCACAAAGCCCTGATACAGATGGTCTGAACGGAGAGCTTGATCAACCTGGTGAGCCGGTTGTATGGAATGGCATACTTGTTGTCTCATGCTTCAACTTAGTTACAGGACCGGACAAAGTGAATACGAAGCATGAGCTTCCAGCTACGCTGTCCTTCTTGGATCTGTCGAAATTAGCATAGACGCTAGGCTACGATTTTTACGAAGAACGGCGACTCGCCAGGTGCGAGAAAACGTTTGTTCTTCGTATTACATCCATATGTCATGACAAATTGACATTAGGACTGATTTGGAAGGTGGAAGTAACATGAATAAAGTGCTCATAACTCCGAAATCTTATCATTATTACAAAGATAAAGCTTTTGAAATGCTGCGCGCCAAAGGGTATGAGCCGATTGAAAACCAAACTGGTCGCACACTGACCGAGGATGAAATCATCGAGCTTGCCAAGGAAGGCGTCGTTGGCGTCATTGTTGGAGTCGATCCGATGCCTGCACGTGTACTCGAGCAGCTGAAGGATGTACGGGCTGTCTCGAAATATGGAATGGGTGTCGACAATATTGACACTGGGCGTGCGGGTGAGCTTGGCATTCAGGTCCGGGCTGCGCAAGGAACGAACAATGTATCAGTTGCAGAGCTGGCAATCGGACTTATTTTCGCTGCATCGCGTCATTTACCAGCTATGAGTGCGAAGGTTAAGCAAGGAAGCTGGGATCGTATTCTAGGTCGGGAGCTCACAGGTAAAACTGTAGGGATTGTCGGCGGTGGTCAAATCGGCTTTGAGGTTGCTAAGCGGGCGCGCGGATTGGAGATGGACGTGTCTGTGTATGACCCGTTCCTGAAGGATGATGCGTTCGCGGATCAGCCGGGCATTCGACTCGTTCGTGACTTAGATGCCTTATTCGCTAGCTCAGATTACATTTCACTTCACGTACCCGCAGTACCGGACACTTACCATCTGATTAATGCTCGGACTCTTGCTCTTATGAAGCCTTCCGCCATACTCATTAATACTTCGCGTGGGGAGCTTATCGATGAGGAAGCACTATATGATGCTCTTGTAGATGGCAAGCTTTCTGGGGCGGCAGTTGATGTTTTCTCCAGTGAGCCTCCGCAGCCGGGTAATAAGCTCGTCGCTTTGGATCAATTTATTTTAACCTCCCATACGGGTGCGTTTACTTATGAAGCTATAGAGAAAATGGTCCTACGTTCGACGATCAACCTGCTCGATATGCTAGAGCAAAGTGAAGCGTTGGCTTAACGACCGAACCAAAGGAGAGATTCTCATATGATTTTACCTAACAAAGCGACCCGCCCGACGATGTATTTCATTGGCGTGACGACGGGAAAATCGTCCATTATGAAGCTATTTCCAGAATGGGCGACAATCCTTGGACTCGAAGGTGCAGAAATTAAAGGAATAGATATTGGCATTCATGCCGATCCCGAGGAATACCGCAAAGTTGTTGAGTTCATCCGGGACGATGAGCTGTCCATGGGTGCGCTAGTAACTACGCATAAAATTGATTTGTATGACGCTGCCAAGGATTTGTTCGATGAGCTAGATCCTTACGCGACTATGTTCGGAGAGCTTTCCTCCATCTCGAAGGAGAACGGCAAGCTCATTGGCCATGCGAAAGATCCGATCACAAGCGGGATGTCGATGGAAGCCTTCGTGCCTCAAGGCTTTTGGGAACAGCATGGTGGAGAATTGTTTGTTATGGGTGCAGGCGGTAGTGCTATTGCGATCTGCTCCGCGCTTCTGGAAGAAAAGCATGGTAAAGATATTCCTTCTCGTATCGTGGTCACGAACCGCAGCGAGCCAAGGCTGAAGGAAATCGAACGGATTGTTCGGACACTTAGACCGGACGTGAAGGCGGACTTTTATTTAACACCGGGTGCTGAAGACAACGATAAGGCAATGAGCGGCGTTAAGCCGAATTCCTTGATTGTTAATGCGACGGGCTTAGGCAAGGATCGCCCCGGCTCCCCTCTAACAGATACAGCTGTATTTCCGAAAAAGAGCCTCGTATGGGAATTGAATTATCGTGGAGAGCTTGATTTCATGAAGCAAGCATTCATAGCGGCTGAAGGCAGCGAGCTGACAGTAGAGGACGGCTGGATTTACTTCTTACACGGCTGGACACAGGTTATCGCCGAAGTGTTCCATCTAGATATGACCACGGATCGTTTTGAGCAAATTGCTCGATTATCCGCGCTTACTCGCTAAAGGATCGAAAGGGGAACACATACATGAATAACAGCAGCCAAGGCAAAGCAACAATCCCATTTACTGAAATTTTCGATCTGAAGAGCGGCATGTCGCCTAGCAGACCTTCTACAAAGCGTCTTTTGTCCCAGATGAAGGGGATGTATACCGATAAAGCTGCTTTTGATAGCGACGTAGCTAATGGTGACCCTGTCGTTTACGAATTTTACGAGCTTAGTCTTCCTCATGATCCAGGTGAGCTACTGTTCGGCACGAGTATCGTGTATCCGGGCAAAGTAGGCGAAGAGTATTACATGACCAAAGGTCATTTTCATACGATTCTAGAAACAGGCGAAGTATATTATTGTTTGTCCGGACAGGGCTTTATGCTCATGGAAAACCCTGAAGGGGATGTACGAATCGAGGAGTTTCGCCCCGGTGCGGCAGTTTACGTTCCTCCTCGTTACGCACACCGTAGCATTAATAGTGGTAACGAGCCTCTTGTTACGTTTTTCGTATTCCGGGCAGATGCTGGACACGACTACGGTACAATTGAGACGAAGGGCTATCGCAAATGCGTCGTAGAGCGCGACGGTAAACCGGAAGTGATCGACAACGAGCGCTGGAAAGCGTAAGCGAGGGGATAAATAACAGATGGAATATACTTTTCTAGGAAGAACGGGCCTTCGAGTAAGTAAGCTTTGCTTGGGAACGATGAATTTCGGAGTCGACACGGACGAGGCGGAATCTTTCCGCATTATGGATGAAGCGCTGGATGCGGGCATCAATTTCTTTGATACGGCTAACATCTATGGCTGGGGAGAAAATGCTGGCTTGACGGAGACAATCATCGGTCGCTGGTTCGCTCAAGGTGGACAGCGCAGGGAGAAGGTTGTGCTTGCAACGAAGGTGTTCGAGCCCATCTCCAATCCTGTTGATGGTCCGAACGATGTTAAGGGCTTATCACTGTACAAAATCCGCCGTCACCTTGAAGGCTCTCTTCGGAGACTGCAGACGGATCATGTTGAGCTGTACAAAATGCATCACATTGATCGCCGCACACCGTGGGAAGAATTGTGGGAAGCATTCGAAACCGTTGTCCGTCAGGGTAAGGTTGATTATGTTGGCTCTAGTAATTTTGCTGGTTGGCAGCTAGTTAAAGCGCAAGCAGCTGCGAAAGAGCGGAAGTTCATGGGGCTCGTGTGCGAACAGCATAAATACAGCCTTCTGAACCGGATTCCTGAGCTAGAGGTATTGCCTGCTGCTCGCGATCTCGGACTTGGCGTCGTCGCTTGGAGTCCTCTTGACGGAGGCTTGCTAGGCGGCAGGGCGTTGAAATCGTCTGGCGCAGGACGGACTGAGCGTCAGAAGGAGCTAATCGAGAAGCACCGTAGTCAGCTTG